>DUEW01000112.1 GCA_011174845.1 Anaerolineae bacterium
GGCTGAACTGGACGAATACTTGGCGATATTACGCCAAATATCCCATGAGGCATACACCGACCCCGAGTTGGTTAAGACCGCTCCCCACAACAGCACTGTTCACAGAGCTGAGCACGAGCCGTTGGACGATCCAAAGCAGTGGGCAGTGACGTGGCGAGCCTATCGTAAGAAAATACAAGGTGATATGTCCTAAACCTCACCAGACAGCTTTATACGGTGATGATTCGAAGATCGGGGTTGGTACAACCGGCAGAACAGATAGAAGGAGCAGGTAAATGCAAGGTCTGAAGAATAGGCATGTTCTCATAACGGGTGGCGCCGGAGGCATCGGCTCAGCGACGGCTGCCCGTTTCCTAGAGGAGGGGGCACGGGTCGTCTTGATGGATGAGGATCAGACGGCTTGCCGTCTCGTGGAGGAAGCGCTGCCAAGCTTGGAGCCCAGCATTCTCGCTGATGTCTCAGATGCCGATTCTGTGGAGAAGGCCTTTATAAAACTGGATGCGCTGTTTAATGGATTAGACATCCTGATTAACAACGCCGGCATCAGCGTTCGAAACCCCTTTCTTGATATCACACCTGAGCAATGGCAGACTGTGATATCCGTTAATCTCAGTGGGATGTTCTACGTGGCACAACAGGCAGCTCGACGGATGCTGGCGGGAGATGGTGGCGTTATCCTTAACATGGGATCCACTAACGGCGTGATGGGGTACCATTATTACGCCGACTACAATGCCTCAAAAGCAGGGGTCATCGAGTTGACACGATCGATGGCGCTGGAATTAGGTCCGAAAATTCGTGTAAACGCGGTCTGTCCGGGCTTCATCATGACCCCAATGCAAGAGGCTGAATACACACCAGAAATGCGCCGGATCTTTGAGGAAAAGTTGCCACTGCGAAGGCTGGGGCGACCCGAGGACGTGGCGGCTCTGTTTGCATTTCTGGCTTCCGATGAGGCGTCCTTCATCACCGGCGAGTATATCGTGATCGACGGTGGGGAGATTGCAGGTGGCCTGGCGAGCCAGGCGTAGGAAACTCATCCTTACCGACACAGACACGAAGTTCGATCCCATCAGCCCCAGTTTTACCTGAAGGGGCGATGGCATGGTCCTACATGAGTGCCCGTTTTGTATTGTTTGGTCTTCTGATCAAAGTTGTGTCCTTGGATTATCTTGCATGAAGAAACGACTAGGCCTGATCGTAAATCCAATAGCTGGCATAGGTGGGCGAGTTGGCCTTAAGGGTAGTGATGGGCTGGAGATCCAGCGGAAAGCGCGCGCGTTGGGCGCGGTGCCTGTGTCTCTCAATCGATCGGTTGAGGCACTGAAAGTGCTGAAATCCATCAAAGACCGTATTGAAGTCATTACCTATCCAGGAGAAATGGGGGAAGGCGCGGTTAGGGCATGTGGATTCTCTCCTGTTGTCATTGGATCGATCCGTCCCGGCAAAACTACATCAGATGACACAATAGAGGCGGCGCGCGAGATGCAGAGCCGCAACATAGATCTCATCTTATTCGCCGGTGGGGATGGCACCGCCAGAGATGTATACATGGCGATAGGTGACAGTGTGCCAGTTATTGGAATGCCCGCAGGCGTGAAAATCCACTCTGCCGTCTTCGCTATTAACCCGACCCGTGCTGGCGACCTCGCGATGCAATTCCTCCAAGGTAACCTAAGTACCTCGTATGAGGCTGAGGTGATGGACTTGGATGAGGAAGCCTATCGGCAAGGCACCATCGCACCGCGCCTTTATGGCTATCTGAAAATCCCTTTTAAGAGGCGACTGGTTCAAGCGCGCAAGTCCCCAAGCAGAGTTTCCGAACATACGGCCCTGAATGCTATTGCCATGGACATCATCGATTACATGCAGGAAGATTTTATGTATATCATTGGGCCAGGAACGACCACAAGACCCATCCTATTGAATTTGGGATTAGAAAAAACTCTGATCGGCGTGGATGTCGTGATGAACCGACGAGTAGTTGGGGCTGATGTGAATGAGATGAAGCTTATGAAGCTCCTTGAAAGCCATGACGCCAAGATAGTTGTGACTCCGATAGGAGGACAGGGCTATATTTTTGGGAGAGGCAATCAACAAATAAGTCCTGCAGTGCTAAAGAAGGTGGGTAAGGAGAATATCATTGTAGTCAGTGCATTGGAAAAGATCATCTCTCTGAATGGGCGGCCCTTTTTAGTAGATACAGGCGATCAGGAAGCAGATCAAATGCTTTGTGGTTATTTGAAAGTGGCAACAGGATATGGTGATCGGATAGTATATCGTGTAAGCGTGGGATGAAGGTAACAGAAAGTATGCATAGGCACGTTTAAGGAAGACATCTAGCGGAAATGGATTGAATCTGCCAATCGATACTTAGACAGGAAGCTGCTAGAAAGGCGTTGAATGATGTCGAAGGATGAACCTTTGCCTTTAGGTCTTCGGGAAAAAGTTGCACTCATTACAGGTGGGGCATCAGGAATCGGACGGGCTGTCGCCCATAAATTCGGTCAGGCTGGAGCATCCGTCGCTTTGGTCGATATCGATAAAGCGGGTGGAGGAGAGGTCATTCAGGAGATCAGGGATAACGGTGGGGAGGCACGTTTCTTCACCTGCGATGTCACCCGGGTAGATCAATGCGAGAAAACAGTAGATGAGACGCTGAATGTCTTCGGGGGGCTTCACATTCTGGTCAACGCCGCCGGGATGATCCTGCGCGCTACAGTCCTAGAGACCGATGAGGCGGATTGGGATCGAATCATGGATGTCTTTGGGGGGCTTCACATTCTGGTCAACGCGGTCGGGGCGATCCTGCGCGCCACAGTCCTAGAGACCGATGAGGCGGATTGGGATCGGATGGTGGATGTCAATTTAAAGGGCACGTTCTTGATGTGTAAATATGCCCTACCGCGGATAATAGAGGGTGGTGGAGGTGCGATTGTGAATATCTCCTCCGGTTGGGGTTTAGTGGGAGGGCGTAGAGCAGCTGCATATTGCGCTTCCAAAGGAGGTGTGGTTCTTTTGACGAAGGCGATGGCTTTAGACCATGCCAGAGAGGACATTCGGGTAAATTGTGTTTGTCCTGGGGATACGGATACCCCGATGTTACGAGAGGAGGCGATGCAAATGGGGCAGCCCGTGGAGGAGTTCTTAGCCAGGGCTGCTGATCGCCCATTGGGTCGCCTCGGGACTCCCGAGGAGGTTGCTCAAGTAGCTCTTTTCCTTGCCAGCGATTCCGCCTCTTTCATTACAGGTACGACATTGGTTGTGGATGGTGGCGGGTTAGCGGGGGCAGGATAGAGAGGTGCGACTCATGAAAGAACCAATTTCAGGAGCCCATGCAATAGCCCAAGGTGCTATTGAAGCAGGAGTATCCCTTGTGACCGGTTATCCTGGAGCGCCGGCGACATCTGTTTTTGAGGCCTTGCTGGAGTTGACTGACCCCGAATCTGTTCAAATGGAATGGATGAGCAATGAGAAAACCGCCTTGGAGATGGCTTATGGCGCATCCTTGGGAGGGTTGCGGTCCATGCTATGTGTGAAAGGTGTCGGACATAATATTGCCCTGGACCCTTTGATGTCCATGAATCTCGCTGGTTGTAATGCTGGATTGGTCATCCTGGTGGGTGATGATCCCGGTGGTTGGGGTTCACAGAACGAACAGGATAGCCGGGCATTGGCCTTGGCAACAGAACTCCCTACACTTGAGCCCATCATGGTCTCCGATGCACAGGTTGCCATGTTGCAAGCTTTTCAGCTATCGGAGCAGGTGGGTCTCCCAGTCATCGTGCGGATCACTCGCGCCCTGGCTCTTGCAGTGGGAAGGATCCAACCCATAAAGCATGGAGTGGAAATTCATGAGGAAGAAGATCTCACATTCAAGCGCGAGTACATGAGGTGGGTTGTATTACCGATCAATGTTGTTGAGTATCACCAACGTCTTCATGAACGGATCGAAAGGCTCCGTTCAACCTTCGAAGAGTCTCCACTAAACGAGGTTCAGGGTACAGGCTCCTATGGTGTTATTGCGGGTGGATTCGCGTATCAGAAGTTTTTAGATTTATTTTCAGGCGAAATTCCCCCCGAACTAAGTGTTATGGGAGTAGGGACTTTCCAACCATTACCGGAGCGTCGGTTGGTGAGGTTTCTTCATGGAGTGGAATCCCTCCTCATTCTTGAGGAAACGCATCCTCTGCTTGAAAACATGGTGAAGGTCGTTGCTCAGGAGGCTGGGTTAAGATTGCCCATTCTAGGACGCGACTCGGGTCATATTCCATGGGGTGGGGAGTTGTTTGCGCCGCAAATAGGCGCCGCTCTA
>DUEW01000113.1 GCA_011174845.1 Anaerolineae bacterium
CCTCCGTTTTTCCAAATCTCGAATCGAGATGTTCTCTAGCCCATGCGCGATCAGGATGGAAGTGGAGTGGCACGGGAATGGCAGGTGAAAGGATTTTTACCAATACTCCAGGTGTTGGGCCCCAACGTTCGACGAAATCCGCCCCTAACATCTCCTCCGGGAATAATTCAATCAAGCTCTTTAAGGTAACAGATCCTACTTGGGGGATTTCAACTATGCTCAGACCTTGTTGGTTTCCTTCAGGATCGGGGTTTCCTGCAACCGTGCACGATCCGACCCAATCCTCTGACCACCAGTCATCAGGTGTGTTGAGGATCCCACGAAACGTTCGCACCAGCGATCCACCGCTGTAGAAGCGATGGAGAGGATGATAAGGCAAGCGCAAAGGATATCTTAGAGCGTCACGAATTAATCGTTTTTCATCCATGGCAAATATCCTTTCGACTCAGGATCCTTACATTGGTTGGATTTATTTCACATCTGGGTTGGGCATGATGTCATCGCGAATAAGACTGACAATCTGCTGGAAAGCAGCAATGAACCCGCGCAGCGTACGGACAGTCGGACCGAAGGTATCGAATTCATCAACTGACATCCCGTTCTCATCATACGCTCTACGGAAATCTGGAAACCGATCATAAAGTTCACTCACAATTTGCGGATCTACTGGTTCGTCGATTCGGGATATCACCTCCACTGCTGAATTATTAAACCGCAGCTGCCATGCATAGGGTATCGAAAGAATGAGGTCCCCGCCGATAAACTCCGACCAGTGCCGATGATGGCGATATGCCGCACCCAACAAACGAGCACGGTAACCTCTTTCGAGGTATATTCGGTATGCCTTCTTCAAAGCAGCAACTCCCGCCCAATGCACACACTCCGGGTTGGCAATGATGTTATCGCGCTCCGCCAACACCCGCATCCAGTCGTCCAAACGGCCGATCATGATGGTGCATACTGGGCTCATCGAGGAAATATCCATTCCCTGTGCTACACGACGGTTTAGACCGCGTTCGACAGCTTCGCCGACAGCGAGCGCTTGAGGCACTGTGAAACTAACTGTAGCGTTGATGTTCACTCCACGCGCAGTGGCTTCCTCAATCGCCTGGATCCCGACACTGGTGACCGGGATTTTTACTTGCATATTAGGTGCAAGACTGTCGTAGTAGACAGCCTGATCGACCATCGCCTCAACATTGCGATACTTGGTTGGATCCGCTTGAATGGAAAGACGCCCTTTTAAGCCGTTTTCACGCAGGAACACGGGGTGCAGAGTTCCTGCTCCTCGAACGCCGATTTCTTCGAAAATTCTCCAGGCAATTTCATTCTCTCCCCATGTTGGATTTTCTTCAAAGAGTTGGCACGCCCTCTCCCTCCATAGATCAGGATCCTTATTAAGGACATAGAGCGTGATTGGCGGATTCGTCGTGGAACCCACGGCTCCGTTTTCGATGGCATATTCGAGCTCATCGACCGCACTAGAGTCATTCCAATAGTCTGTCGGGGTCGTGCTGACCATCTGGTGTAATTTGCTTTTGTATTGGCCACTGGTCATGATCCTTCTCCGTTTTTTCTCATCACCTCGGTATAAAAGTCAGGCGTTACTACCTGGCACCCTGATCCCTATTTCTCAAAATCCACAAATAAACGAACCGTCTCGACATGAATCTTAACGTAGGAAGATTGATCGAAAAGTAATGGATCAAAGTTAAGATCGAATTTCAAACGACAGAACGCAATTCCAGATATCAACTGGAGATGGTTTAATCCTCCCCAAGCAAGTAACGAGGATTGTCCACGCACATCCTCCGAATACCCGATTTCTCTATACCAGAGGCCAACAAAATTCGAACAAACAACTTCATTCCTTCTGTAGGAGGCACGTTAACTACGGTACCAAGATCCGAGGCAATGAAGCAATGTTCAGGTCCGATCTTACGGATACACTCCATGACATACATCGGATCGCAGTTAGGATTGTTGAAATTGGGAATGTCCCCATAACAAAAGAGACCAATGAACGCTCCCATCTGCCCCATCTCAACCATTTGCTCCATGGTCATCTTGGTTACATTCCAGTTCGGATGGGTGATCATGAACTTATCCACGCCAAGTTTCTTCGCCTCCTCAACAACAATGAATCGTTCCTTTGTGCTTGAGTGACATGGATCGAGGATCATCCCTCGCTCTGCTACGATCTCAAAGATCTCATATAGTTCCTTCACAGGTTTGTCTTCTTCGTCGAGCAGTTCTATCCCACCCGGTTCGCCGATCACCCGGTTGTGATGAGCCGAATCGTGGCTGGGCAACCAGACAACCTTCCCACCCAGCCGTGCACTCATCTCAACAGATTCAGGATTTAGGCCACCAACGTAATTATTGAGCACGATCCCGCCAAAGGCTTGTGCTGGTTCTACCTCCATACTTTGCGCATATTGGTTAACTACCTGGTTAACGAAAGGGACGGTCGCGGCGGTAGGGAAGGTGTGCGCTTTGAACGTCACCCCGGCCATACCGATATCCGTTGCTGCCTTAGTAACCTGAATTTGATCCCAACCGGTATCAATTAATGGGTCGGGATAGGCATGGCAGTGCATATCATAAGCCCCCTCGAGCACTTCTAAGACATCCTCCTCTTTTAATAAGAGCACGGACTCACCCATTGATTCAATTGTCAAGTAGGCGCGTTTCGTATCCTCCCGCCACTCAGGCTCCATGGAAAGTTCATAATATTCATCCTTCTTTGTCATCTTCCATCTCCTTTACGGACCAACCCTCATAGCGTATTCTCACAAGAACACTTTGCGTGAATGTATGTTTATTTCATCACACATACGGAGACTTCAGGTGGATTTGAGGCTTTTATCATTACAAATCACCATCCATCTCCAACGCTGTAAAAGTTGAGTGTTCTCCGCAGTTGTATCGAGAGTTGTGGACATGTTCCCTTCGCGTCCACGGTCCTCACAACTTACAATCATGCGAAATGACAGGAAACAACAGTTCAAACCTCATAAACTTGGGATTCCGACATGTCCCATCGGCAAGGATCTTGAACCTTATAACAACGCGGCGTGAACGGACAACCCACATGTCGCTCCAATGTGTCGGGAGGTTCACCAGCAAGCGTGGGAGCCAATCGTCCAGGTTCTGTTGTGGGGATGGCTGCAAGCAATCCCTGTGTGTATGGGTGGATCGGACGATTAAACAGCAACTCTGTAGGAGCCTCCTCTACAATCTGTCCTAGGTACATAACCAGAATTTTCTCAGCTATGAAACGTGCGGCAGCGAGATCATGGGTTACAACCAACAAGGTCGCTGAGCTTATCCTGAAGACAGGATGTGGACAGTTGGACGATGTTTATTTCTTTAGTGCGTTGTGTAATCGATCTCCCCAGCATCTGCCTCACCCACTGCAAAGGACACGGCTCGCAGCGGAGCGTTCTCACTGACTGTCGTCACGCTATGAACCTTGTCCGGCGGGATGTAGACCAGATCGCCCGGGGAAATCTCTCTCTTCTCTCCTTCGATGTCCATAATGCCTCGACCTGAGGTGACGTAATAGAACTCATGTGTTGGGTGGGTATGTGGAAACACCTCACCGCCTCCGGCGATCTCCCACTCACAAATGAGTTCGAGGTAACCGCCAGCGGTCGCTTCGAACATCTCTCGTGGTTTTATCAGCCACCACACAGATGTGGTCTCATTGTGCTCGAGGACCGGCTTCACATCCTCGATCCTCCGAACGTCCATTCCTATCACTCCTTTCTATTCTGTTGATGGATCGGTTCTTATCAATTTCACAGATCAGCATTAAAGAGAGCGGAAGAACGCTATCGCCTGTTCGGCTGCTGTCCTGCTATCTGGCAAAGGCAAAATCTCAGCGATGATGAAACCTTGATATCCAATCTCGGACAAGACCGTAACCAGCTCGTGAAAATCGATATGGCCTTGACCGGCTGCCTTGCGGTTGCTATCGACGAAATGTACTCCCTTCAGCCACGGACCTACCATCCTCAGGCTCTCAGTCAGGGAAATCTCCTCAATGTTCATGTGAAAGGTGTCGCTGATGACACCCAAATTCTCGCTTCCGACCTGACGTATGAGTTCAAGCGCCTCGGAAATGGTGTTGATGAAATTTGTCTCGTAGCGATTAATCGGTTCGATGGCCAGCGGGACACCGGAGGCTTCTGCATACTCTGAATAAATTCGGATGGATTCAAGCACTCTCGAGGCTTGAGCCTTTTGCGCGATTGGATCGCCCTCAAGTTTTCCTCGAACCCCACCGATGATCACCGGTGCCTTCCAAAGCGCCGCAAATTCTATGATCGCTTTCATCCGGTCCAGCAATTTGGTTTGGATATTTGGATCAGCACTCGTCGGGCTCAATCCGTCGGTGTAATACGATTGACCAGTTGCGACGGTGGAAACGACCAGACCACTCGTTTGGATCGCATCTTTTAGATCTTTTACCCTCTGATCGTGAGGATCTCGAATGCTGACTTCAACGCCGTCGAATTCCAACTCAACTGCTGTCGCAAGGCCAAGTCTCCAATCCCCTGCAAAGAGCAAAGGGGCAAAAGGTGTGGGAGTTGGTGAAATGGCCATGCTGGTTTTAAACATACCCCAGTCTTGTTCTCCGTCTCTGATTAATTTCGTCCTAATCCTTGATCCCTAACAACCAAGAAGGATTGGTTACCAGCATGGTGCGAATGTCTGCCTCTGGAACCCCCATTGCCAGCAAGAGACGAATATACAACTTCATTCCCTCTACCGGTGGTGGGTTGA
>DUEW01000114.1 GCA_011174845.1 Anaerolineae bacterium
ACCACGGCTGACACCACCGGGGAGACCCCAATTGGGGTGTACCGGTCGACCACCGATCATCTTGATCAGATGGTGGCCGTCATGGCGCATCTTGAGCACCTTGCCGGCGATCTCCATGCCGACTTTCTTGATGATCCCCAAGATGTTGCGCTCAGCTACTGGCGCGTCTGGTCCCATCACGAAATCAGGGCCACCTAGAGCATAGAAGTGCGTGGTGTGGTCGGTAGCAAAGAAAATGCTGTAGAACATCTCGCGCAACTTCTTGGCCGTCGGTGGTGGATCGACGTGGAACAGCGCATCGAGTGCTTTCGTAGAGGCCATGTGGTGAGCCTCAGGGCATACCCCGCAGATACGGTTGGTGATGTTGGGCATATCCTCCGCTGGTCTGCCAACGCAGAAGCGCTCAAAACCTCGCAGCTCGGGCACTTGAAGATAGGCATTAGCGACCTCACCCTCATCGGTGAGGAAGATGTCGATCTTGCCATGGCCCTCGAGACGAGTGATGGGGTCAATCGATATTCTTTTCATGGTCCACTCCCTCTTTCTCTCAGGCCGACGCAGCTGCCTGATCTTCTCCACCGGTAGTGAGTGCGGTACGGCGGAGTTGGCTGGCCGCGAGGCTGAAACGGTAGAATGTCCCGATGGGATCTGGGATTCCTTCACGGATGATTCGGTCGATCTCCTCGGGATCTTCAGAGTCGATCACCGAAGCGAGAGCAGTCATCATGCGAGCACCAAAATCCTCAACGCCTTCATTGGGACCGTAGCATCCGATGCACGGCGATCCAACGGTTGGGCACAATGCACCGCAACCGGCGCGAGTAGCGATACCGCAGCAGACGAGCCCTTGTTCAAGCAAGCATATTTCTGGATCGGGGATGATCTCCCAGGTTCGTTTGAACTCCTTGATCCTTTTTTCTTCACGCTTACGAGGGCATTCGTCACAGACAGTTGTTTCGGCACCGATCACCGATCCAGGGGCAGGGAGTTTGCCCTCTAAGATGGCGACGATCGCGTCCCAGATCCGTTCCGGCTCCGGTGGACAACCTGGCAGGTAATATTCCACCTCAACACACTGATCGAGGGTCTTCACGGTGTCGTAAAAAATCGGGAGGTACAGTATCCCCTCGTCGACCTCGGTCTCGGGTTGAGGGCGGATTCCTTCCGGATTGTCCGTGCTGGGAGTGTCGTGGTAAGCGGTTTGGAAGATCTCCTCCCGGCTGGCCACGTTACCCAGGCCGGGAATACAACCTTCGTGAGCACAAGACCCGAATGCCACCAGCACTTTCGATTTTTGACGCAGCAAGCGAGCCATGTACTCCTGCTCGCTGGTTCGTATAGCACCATTGAAGAGACAAAGGTCGATGCTTTTATCCTCCATCTTCTCGATGCTTCGAACCTTTCCGTCCATTACACAGGGCCAGAAGACGATGTCAAAGGCTTCAGCGACTTTGAGTATCTTGTCGTCAATTCCAAGAACGGCGATCTCACAGCCGCCGCAGGAGGCAGCCCAGTATAATGCAAGCTTTCCCTTTTTTGTCATGCTGGCACCTCCATCGCTTCTGTGTGTTCTTCAGCAATGCGCTCGATCGCCGCGTCGACGTCTTCAGACCAATTGCTAGGCCAATTTAGCGGACCCAGCGCCCGCACTTGGTCTACCATCTCATTGATCGCTTTAGCGAGTTGTACACCCTCTGCAGCAGAAGCCCACTGCAGACGTACGCGCTCATCCTCGATACCTAGGGCGCGTAGACTGTGCCTGAGCATCGAAAAGCGCCTCATCGCCTTGTAGTTCTGCTCTAAGTAATGGCATTCTCCTGGATGGCAGCCGGCGATCATGACCCCATCGGCCCCTAACGACAAGGCTTTGAGGACGAAAGTCGGATCAACCCGACCGCTGCACATGACGCGAATCATACGCACGTTTGGTTGATATTTGATGCGGGCCGTCCCTGCTAAATCTGCGGCGCGGTAGGAGCACCAGTTACACAGGAAAGCCACAATTTTAGGTTCGAATCTTTCTTCAGCCATAGGTCGTTTCCTCCACTAAGCAGGGACCGGTTCCCGCTCTACCCGCGGCGCTTTTGCACCATTACCGCTGATTACATCGTAGAGCAGTCCCTCGATTTCGGCGAATATCTGTTCGTTGCTATAGTGTGCACCTGTGATCGCTTGAGCCGGGCAGGCTGCTACACAGGTACCACAGCCTTTACACAAAGCAGCATTGATATAGCTTACTTCTTTATCCTCCAAGTATTCGATCGCGTTGAAAGGACAGAGCGTATTACAGATCCTGCAGCCAGAACAATTTTCTTCATGAATGGTCGCTACAACCGGCTCGATCGACACTTCTCCTACGCTGATCATACCTTGGACACGCGCCGCCGCGGCGGCTCCCTGAGATATAGTTGCAGGAATGTCTTTCGGACCTTGGGCAGCACCAGCGATGAAGATTCCGTCGGTCATTGTGGCGACAGGATCAAGCTTGGGATGGCGTTCGGTGAACCATCCCTCCATACTGCACGAGATACCAAATTGCAGACCTACATCCTTAGCATCAGCCCTTGGCTCTAGAGCGGCCATCAAGATCACCATATCAACGGGGATTCGACGCTGTATCCCCAGCAGGGTGTCCTCGACTTGCACGATCAGCTTGTCCTCCTCGCCGGGAAGCCGCGCAGCATCGGTAACTTCAGCGACTTTCCCCCGAATGAAGTTCATTCCCTCTTCGAGCAGCCGATTATAAAATTCTTCGTATCCTTTTTGAGTAGTACGTATATCAATGTAGCAGGAAGTAACTTCTGCATCCGTTTTTTCCATCACCAGATGCCCAAACTTGAGCGCGCTCATGCAGCAGATAGCTGAGCAGTACGGGTTGTGATTTTCATCCCGACTGCCGACACAGTGGATGATGACCACAGATTTGGGTTCGGTGACGCCATCGCGAAGCACGATCTTGCCCTCTGTTGGACCGGAGGCATTGCACATTCTTTCGAATTCAAGGCTGGTGAACACGTTGGCCAAGCGTCCATATCCATATTGGGGCATTGCCTTACAATCGAACAAATCGTAGCCAGTTGTCAAGATGATGTTTCCCACATCTAGATCTAGGTAACTGTCCTGCTGTTCGAAGTCGATTGCTCCTGTTGGGCAGAAGATCTCACACGCTTTACACTTTCCGCGCTGGAAGTATGTGCAGGATTCTGTGTCGATGACGGGAATGTTGGGAACGGCTTGAGGGAAGGGACGGTCGATCGACTTGCGGTAACCCATCCCGACCTCGAACACATTGTCGAGCACTTTCTTGGGGCACTTCTCGATGCAGATACCGCAGCCAGTACATTTCTCTTCATCGACATATTTGGCTTTCTTCTTGATCCGAACATTGAAGCTCCCGACGTAGCCTGAGACCTCCTCGACCTCGCAATAGGTCAGCATGTTGATGTTCGGGTGGGCACCGACATCTGACATCTTCGGCGTCAGGATACAGGCAGCGCAGTCCAGGGTGGGGAAGGTCTTATCAAATTGGGCCATGTGCCCCCCGATGGACGGCTCCCTCTCAACGAGATAGACGGGATAACCAGCATCGGCTAGTTCGAGAGACGCCTGGATGCCTGCGATGCCCCCTCCGACGACTAAGGTGTTCGGGTTAACGGGAACCAGGTTCGGCTCGAGCTCCTCGTGCAATTTAACCCGGTTGACAGCACCGGCGATCATGGCCTTCGCCTTTTCCGTAGCGGCCTCGTTGTCTTCTACGACCCAGGAGACTTGCTCGCGGATGCTTGCCATCTGGCACAGGTAGGGATTAAGCCCTGCATTGCTGCATGCACGCCGGAATGTCTTCTCATGAAGATGTGGCGAGCAAGCGGCCACCACGACACGCGTCAGCCCTTCATTCTTAATGTCGTCTTCTATCAACTCCTGGCCGAGCGAAGAGCACATGAACTTGTACTCGCGGGAGACAGCGACGTCTTCAAGGTTCTCGCCTGCCCACTTGGCCACCTCTTCGACATCGACAACCCCAGCGATATTTGTGCCACAATGGCAGATGTAGACTCCAACTTTTTCGCTCATAGATTCCCTTCCTTTCATAAAAGCCCTTGTAGAGGTGCGAGGCACTTTGAAAGTTTATCTCGCACTCTTCACCTTGCATACGGCGCTAGAGGTGTTGCAGCAACTATTTCTTTCCCAATTCCAAGTTTCTTGGCAGGAATTCCTAGAGCCAGTCCCATGAGCTGTGTGAAATAAACGACCGGGACCGAGAACCGTGTACCAAACTCCTGATTGACCTGCTGTTGGTAGCATTCAAGATTGACCTGACACATAGGACACGCGGTAGCGATCACCTCGGCTCCATTATCTTCAGCATTCTGGAGCAGGTTACGAACCATACTCAAGGCTGCTTCGCGACTCGAGAGAATCAACGAACCACCGCAACACTTAAGTTTGAGAGGGTATGGAATAGGTTCTGCACCTATTGCTGATAACAGATCTTCAAAGAACTCGGCCTGCTCTACATCCTCGTGGTCTTTCCTCGGTCTCAGGATTTGACATCCATAGTAGGGTGCGACCCGAAGACCTTCCAATGGCATAGAGACGTTGTTGCGGATTTCCTCCAGTCCAACGTCATGGACGAACACCTCGATCAGGTGTTTAACCTCAATTTGACCGGAGAAATTTAGGTTGTCCTCCTCCAGAGCATAGTTAATATGCTCAGCCAAATCCGGATCTTCCTTCAAGTGCTTATTGGTGAAGTAGGAGTTCTTATAACACGCGCTGCAAGGAGCAACGAGGTCTAGGTTATCCTTCTCCGCCATGGCTAGGTTGCGCGCACATAGTGTATATGCTAAGAGCTCGTCAACGTGGAAGTAGGTTGTGGCACCGCAGCAGTTCCAATCCTCCAATTCCTTGAGATCCACACCCAATTTACGGGTGGTCTCGACCGTGGATAGGTGGTAACTCAGCCCGACTTTTTCAAGCGAGCAGCCTGGGAAATACGCGAACTCCTTCATGAATCCGCCTCCAAAGGAATAACCCTACTTACCATACGCTTGAAGTTATCGAGTCTTTTGATCCTTGGCGGTAGTACGGGCATCCTTCCCTTTAGCATCATTTTGGTACCCATAAAGGCTTCCTGGATTAACTCTCGAGCCCCGGAGCTGAAGAGGTACGAGGTAGCCAAAATAGGTTCAAAAGATCGTCCGCTTCTCAGGATGGTTTTAACGAAGGTTTCGGAGAATACTGGTCCGACCAACCCTTCCTGATGAACGTGTTTCCAGATGGAGTATCGCTTCAATGCATACATCGTTTCCGCGATATCGATCTGGGCCGGGCATCTCACGGTACAGTGATAGCAAGAAGCGCAGTACCAGTAGGTGTTGCTGGCGAGTACCTCGTCTTTGAGATTGGCTCTGATCATGCCAATAATACGCCGTGGCGTATGATCCATGTATTCAACCACCGGGCAAGTTCCAGAGCAAGTTCCACATTGAATACAGGTTCTAAGTGGATTTCCATGTCCAGCGTGTAGTAAATTCGCGATCTCGTCGCTGAAAGAAGGTTTGGCCATATTGTTTCCTCCTACGACACTTCCAGTACAGCCTCAATGTGTGTGTCGTATCCAGATCTGTGGGAACCAATTCTCACCTCCCCAATGCGGCAACGAACGGAGGTTAACACCATGGTTTCCCCGGATCAACTTTGATGTATCACTACTAACCTTTCGCTTTTCTGTCTTCCGCAGCTTTTATTAAGGCACTCACCCGTTCCAGAAGAAAATCTGGCTCTACTGGTTTCTCTACCAGTTCGTCGACTTCGACAAAGTGAGGATGCATTGGCTGACCAGGGAAGAGATAAGCGATTTGCTCCCGTATGCCCGTGATGATCAGCACCGGCATTTCCCTTAATTTTGGATCCTTTCTCATCTTGCGAGCTATCATGACACCTTCCGCTCCACGACCCATCATGATATCAAGCAAAAGTAAGTCGTACTGCTTGGATTCTAGAGCATCGAATCCGTCCTTCGGATTGTAGGCCGTTTCAACTTCGTACCCAGCAGTCTCAAGGATTGATAAGATCCCCTCCACAAAATCGGGGTCGTCATCGATGATTAGCAGCCTTTTTCCTTTACTCACAGTAGTTCTCCTTCCTAAGAGTTAGCTAAGACACCCTCATCCTGAGCGGGTTCATTGTGACGCTCCGTGTTCATAGCTGGTAAGCGAATCACAAAAGTACTGCCCTTACCCAGCGCACTATCTACTGAGATCGATCCGCCGTGGGCCTCGACAATGCGTCTTGTAATGGCTAATCCCAATCCACTACCTCTTTCTGTATCGGGACTCAACTCTCCGACATAAAAATCACCGAAGATGAAAGGTAGATCTTCTTCGGAAATCCCCACGCCTCTATCCGCCACTGTAATCAAGATCTCGTTTTCTTTTTCTTCAGCATTAACAAATATTTGACTTCCCATACGAGAGTATTTAATGGCATTGCTCATGAGATTCACCAACGCTTCTACCAGTGTGATTTCATCCCCATAGACGGGTTTCAAGGGGCTCTCAAGCGAAACGACGAGATCAATGTCCTTACGGTTTGCATGAGTTTCAACGCTCTCGACGGCCTTCGATATCATAGATTCGACCGATAGGGGTTGGAAACTCTCTCGGAGTTTTTTGATATCCGCATCGGTAGTAATCACGCGAAGCCAGGTACGAATGAGTTCCAGAAGATCATTAATCGATGACTTCATGCGTTCAATTCGACTGCTTTGATCTTCAGTTAGTAGGTCTGATAATTCGTATTCCAACGAAAATAAATTCTGTTGCACGGCACCAATAGGAGACTTGAGTTCGTGGGAGACGATGGCAGCAAAATGCTCCCTCAGCATCTCCCTTTCTCTCCTGAGAGCAGTGGTCTCCTGCACCAATTTCCTTCTTTCAAGGCCCCTGCGAGTGATGACGCGGAATTCGTCGGGGGTGAAAGGCTTCGGAAGAAAATCGTATGCTCCTTTTTTGATTGCTTCCACCGCCGAACTCACTGTAGCATAGCCGGTGATTACGATGGCCACAATGGTAGGATCAAAGCTATGGATTCGATCGAGCACTTCAAACCCTTGTATCCCCGGCATCTTGAGGTCAACAAAGACAACATCGGGTTGGAACTCCTGAACTAGCTCCAGGCCAAAGGTGCCATCCATCGCCGTTGCTACATGATAGGGTCCACCCTCCAGGATTTGCGTGCAGGAATCCAAAACGACTTCTTCATCGTCGATGATGAGGATCTTGGATTTAGCTTCTCCCATCTGTACCCTCTTCCGCTACTTTCACAGGCAACCTGATGAGGAAGGTTGTACCCTTACCTACCGCGGTTTCGACTAAAATCGTCCCTTTGTGTTCCTTGATGATCCCGTAACTAATGGCCAATCCCAAACCCGTTCCATGTCCCACTTCTTTCGTTGTGAAGAAGGGGTCAAAAAGTTTTTCCATATCTTCTTCGGGGATTCCATGACCCGTGTCTGTGATGGCTATCTCGAAGAGTTCCTGGTCTGGATTGTATCTGGTCTCCAAATTGAGTTGCCCGCTCTCCTCTATGGCCTCCGCAGCATTAATGATCATATTCATGAATACTTGTTGCATTTGCGAAGGATCCACGACGACTTTGGGCAGATTTTCCTCAAACTGCTTCGTGATTTTAATGTTATGGAATAATGCCTGGTTTTCAACTAAGGCTACACATTCCTCGATGACAGAATTAATGTCACATATCGTCTTATCAGGTTTCCTCTGCCGTGAAAAATCCAGCAATCCTCGGATAATGTCTCTACATCTGTTAGCTTGGGTTACAATTTTTTGCAAGGATGATGTCGCTGAGTTCTCATCGGGCATCTTTTCCAGGAGCAGATGGGAATAGGTGACAATTCCTTGGAGAGGATTGTTCAATTCGTGCGCCACATTCGCGGCTATCTGACCAATGAGAGCCAACCTTTCGGACTCCATGATTCTACTTTGGGTGAATTCTCTTAATTGCTTATCTCTCTCCTTCAACGCGGAAGCCATCGCGTTAAAAGCCTCTGCTAAATCTCCTAATTCATCGCTCGCTTTTATCACCACTTCTGCGTCCAGATTGCCAGCCGCAATTTCCTTGGATGCGAATGCTAACTCTTTAATTGGGATAGAAATTCTTCGCGAAAGGACATAAGCCAAGGTCATAGCAGCAAGCGTACCCAATAAAGTAATCGCTAAGAAGGCAAGGACGGTTTGCCTCTGAATGTCCACATATTTCTGTTCTAATTCCCCAACGTACAGGATGCCGATGATTTCATTGTTAATGTTCCGGATGGGTTCATAAGCCGTGATGTACCAATCATTTACTACATAAGCTCGCCCAATCCAAGGTATTCCTTCCTTAACTACTTGATTGTAGACTTCCTCCGAAACACGTGTGCCGATGGCTCTCGAACCGTCCGTGTTTCTAACATTTGTTGATATCCTCACATCGTCCTGAAATATGGTCGCTGTCCCGATGTCCCTGCCATCGTATATTAAATCCTCAAAGACGGTCTGCTTGATCTTGTCTACGATTTCAATATTCTTATTCAGCAAGACACCGCCGTATAACACTCCGATCAAGTTGTTTTCGTAGTCATATATTGGCGCCGCCGCCTTAAGCATCATGCCATCTGTTATTTCCGTCTCATCTCTAACTCTGGCAAGTGGTGTGTCAATAACCTCACAACATGCCATCTCGGCTAAAAGGGGAGACTCCCTGTTCAATTCATAATCAGGCACAATAGATGTGGACGAGACAGATTCTCCTCGTTCTAAGACCGCACTGACGAGTTCGTCGTCACTTTGATCATCTTGAGAATAATCTACATTGTTGGCTCGTAAAAGGACCTTTCCGGACTCGTCTGTGATGGTTAATATATCGAGACCTTCTCTCTTTTTTACTTCTACCAACTCATCTATTACCAGCTCAATGGTCCCTGACATTAAGGCATTTTTTAGGAAAAACCTGTCTACAGTAAATCGAACAACATCATTTATGTGACCTAATTTATTTAAATATATTTCTCGGGCAGCATTGAGATCAAAACGTACCTTTTCCTGGGCCTCAGCTACAATGCGGTCACCAATTAGCCTGATACCTACAACGATAAAAACAGCACTGATGATAGCGATGATAAGCAGAAAGCTCAGGATAAGCTTTGTCGCAATGGGTATCCTAACGCCACCTTTACCTGCATCCTTGAGTCTCGCAAACCAATCTCTCATCGGTAACCCTGAGTTTTTCAGGTGCAAACTTCACAAACATATACTCTTGGATGTTTACTTTTTCTTAATCGGGCTCATCTTTTGCTGGTTGGCCCGAAAATATCCAGCAACTGTGCGCGGGCAGCTCGAAGGCGATCGGATATGATCTCGGCTACACGCCACATGATACTGTTTCCCAAACTATGATCCGTCTGGCACAACTCCCGTAATTGTGTGGCGTTGATGGCGATGACCCGAGTGGGCTCTAAGGTTTGGGCTCCAGCTGTCTTGCGCTGCGGAGGAAACAAAGATGACCAACCCAAGAGTTGCCCAGGTCCGAGAGTGAGGATGGTCACTTGTCCATGACCTGGCACTTGTGTCACAAGGGATACTTGTCCCTCCTCGATCAGATAAACCAGTTCACTCGCATCTCCCTCCCGGAAAATGGTCGCGCCCTCAGAGAATGTCACATGTGTGGCTATCGTAGCTAATTTCTCTAAATGTTCTTGCTTCATTCCCTGGGTGAACTCCATGGATTGAAGTGCAAGGAGCACGGTTTCAAGCGTCATGTGTGGTTACCTTTAATCTCACACTGCCTCGTGGACCAATTCGATCAGATCCATTACTACGAGGTTTTCCTCTTGTCCGGTGGTTTTTACTGCATCCTTGTACATCGTGAGGTCCTTGGGGCAAGTGACGACGAAAACCTCTACGCCGTTTAATCCTACCGCCTCGTGGATACGCGCTTCGCTAGGCCTTTCCTCGACCTCAATTTCTTCCATCCAGATACGCCCACCACCTGCGCCGCAGCAGAAGGCTTGATCGCGATGGCGAGGCATCTCCACCAATTGGCACCCTGAAGCCAGAATCACCCGCCGCGGTGCATCATACACCCCGTTGTAGCGGCCCAAGTAACATGGATCGTGGTAGGTGACCTTGTGGTTCAGCCTCTTACTGATCTTGAGCTTGCCGGAGGTGATCAGTTGGTCCAACAGTTCGGCGTAGTGTAGGATAGGGCGATCGCCGTTGACCTCGGCTGGATATTCGTGTTTCAAGGTATTGTAGGTGTGGGGATCGGTAGTGACGATGGCTTTGAATTCGCATTGGCTGATTGCCGCCGTATTCTCCTCGACTAACATCTCGAAGAGACCCTCTTCACCCGCTCGTCGCGCGTCGTTGCCCGAATTTCTTTCCCCCTCGTACAGGATACCAAAGTCCAGCCCGGCTTTTTGGAACACCTCGACCGTTTTGCGGGTTACATCGGTAAGACTGGCATGATAAGAAGCATAGTCACCCACGAACCAGAGATAATCCACCGGTTCTTTACGGGCATCTTTAATCTTCGGTTGAACAGGCTGGGTCCACTTGGCGCGCATCCGCTCGGATTGACCGAAGGAGTTGCCGTAGCGACCCAAGTTAGCTAAAGCATCCTGAAGTTGAGCGTCAATCTGCCCTTCGTCGACCAGGTAACGGCGCATGTCCACGAAGGACCAGAGGTGGTCGATGAATACAGGGCAGACTTGGACGCAGGCCAAGCATGTGGTACATGCCCACAGCTCTTCTGCGGTGATCACATCTCCGTGGAGGGTGCGCCCGTTGCCTCGTTCCCAAACATGCGCACCTAATTTGATGATGACATCCCGTGGGGATAGTTTCGCACCGCTGATGTGAGCTGGACAACGGTCCTGGCAGCGTCCACAACGAGTGCAGCTCTCGAAGTCGAGGATCTGTTTCCAGGTAAAGTCACTCATCTGTTCCACGCCCGGACCGCTACTGTAACGCGCTGGGGCCAGCGCACCGGCCGGCTGCAACGAGCGGAAGAAAATGTTCAACGGCGCGGCCAAGATGTGGAACAACTTGGTGAAGGGGATGCTTGCGAGGATAACAAAGGAAATCAGGACATGGCCGACCCATAAGACAAGATGCAGGGTCTGATTGGTCGGGTCACCCGCAGCGATGAAAATCGAGGCTATCGCACTGCCTACCGGTGACCAGGCTGCCCAATCTGGTTGAGTAACTGCGATACGGAGACCCTCGACCAGGTAACCTGATATGGCAATGAGCGTCAACAAGACAAGTATATAGGCATCATCACGAGCGAGGCTTCGTTTAGGGAAGTTCTGTAAACGAGATGGACGGGCAATATATCGTCGGTAGATGGCCATTCCCAAGCCAATGATCAACAACACCCCAAAGACATCTAGGACTAGCTCAAACAGAACATACACTGAACCCACAAGGAACTGGAAGTCAAACAGGAGGTGGGTCACATCCCAGTCGATTGTGGCCAGGGCGGTCCCTATGAGAAGCGCCACGATCCCCCAGAAGATGGTAAAGTGCATGATGCCCGGATAGATATCCTGGACCGTTCGTAGTTGGCCTACTGCTTGAACAACCAGAGAGCGTACGCGAAGTACCAATTGGTCGGTTCTCCGCACTGGTTTGCCCATTCTCCAGCGTCGTATACGACGCCATATCCCATAGACGAAGATCAAGAATGTCAGCAGCGCCAAGATGTACTGCCCGATCTCTGCCCAGTGAGGGATGTTCCAGAAGGTCTCCCGGATTGGCATACTGCCTCCGTTTGTTGATTACTTAGCTTGCTGCAGTTGCTCGGTCAACGCTGGAACCAGTTCAAACAAATCAACGTTAGCTCCGTACTTAGCAATATCAAAAATCGGTGCGGCGGGATCGGTGTTGATGGCGATAATCGTCTCGCTGCCAGTTATCGCTTCGACGTGTTCGGGAGCACCACTGATACCGATCGCGAGAAATATTTTCGGCTTGACGCTTTTGCCGGACTTACCGACCAATCTACTGGTGGGCAGCCAGCCTTGGTCCACAACTGGACGGGAGGCGCAAACCGTGCCACCAAGCGCGCTAGCCAGTTCTTCGGCCAGTTCTAGATTGGCCTCTTGCTGAATGCCACGCCCCACGGCGATCAGGATCGGTTCTGTGGAGATGTCTACATCCCCAACTTCAGGTTCGATATACTGTTTTAACGTAATCCGAAGTTCATCCAATGACGGAGCCGGGACCGAGGTCACCTCGGCTGGTTGATCGGTCTGCCCATCCTCCGCCTTGAAGTCACCAGGGACCATCGTCAACAAGGTTGTCGGACCAGGCAATTCGCCCTCAGCCATGATCTTACCGC
>DUEW01000115.1 GCA_011174845.1 Anaerolineae bacterium
ATACTCCCAGTGACATTGGTGTCGTCGATTATGTCATCGTCGCCGTCAAACAATATCAACTTTCCGGGGCCGTTTCAAGCATACCGCCACTTATCGGTCAAAAAACCACCGTCGTTCCGCTCCTTAATGGTATCGACGCGCATGAGCAGCTCATGGATGTCGCCGATTCTCAACATATCATCGGAGGGTTGAGCAGTCTCGTCTCTATGATCGAGGCCCCGGGCGTTATCCGCCACGAAAGTCAACTACAGAAAATCGTTTTGGGTGAGCTTGATTGCAATAAAACAAAACGTGTCGAGACTCTCGTACAGGCTTGGGCATCATGTGGGGTAGAGGCGATTCATGCCGATGATATCTTTGTCGCGCTATGGACGAAGTTCCTCTTCATCGCTTCGTTTGGAGGGGTCACTTCGCTCTGCCGCGGGACAGCGGGAGAGGTTTTAGACACTTCTGCGACTCGTGAATTACTACGCCAGGCGATGGAGGAAGTTGAGGTGCTTGCTCTCGAACAAGAGATCATCTTGAAACCGGATATCGTCCAATCCACCATGACTTTCATCGAAGGCCTCGAACCAACCGCCACCTCCTCGATGCAGCGTGATGTCGCGTCCGGAAAACCCTTCGAACTAGAAGCTTTCAGCGGTACGATCGTACGCCTGGGACGCGAGTTCCAGGTTCCCACGCCAGTCCATGGTGCGATCTATGCGCTCTTGCTTCCAGCGTTGAAGCGCGCTCTTACCTCCTCTTGATCGTTGAATGAATTCTCGATTAGAAGCTTACCCTTCACAATGGAATTGTCTATAAACTTGAGTAGACAGTCCCTAAGGTCATTCAGATAAAACAGTCTCTCTCGAGGATATTCGACGCCTTTAGTGGCGTACGTGCCGATCCCTAAACGCTTCATCCCACCGATTTAATACCCAAGTGTTATGTCCACTTTATTCAGCATCGGTTCACCATGTATCGCAGCGTTAAGTAATTCGGCCAACGCGTCCATTCGTCGTACCTCAAGACCCATCGCTCCACCCGCTCGGTGGGGACTCATCACAACGTTATCCAATTCGTGGAAGGGAAACTGTGATGGAGCTGTCCTCGATCGGGTCGATTCGTCTTCTGGATAGTTGTACCAGACGTCCAATCCTGCCGCGTACAACTTCCCAACCTTTAAAGCCTGGTAGAGAGCCGATTCGTTCACAATGGAGCCACGAGCCACATTGACTAAGATTGCGTCTTGTGGAAGTAAATCCAACTCGTGCTTATCGATACGCCCTTCGGTTTCTGATGTGAGTGGGAGACAAATGATCAGAATCTCAGTTTCCGGGAGAAGCTGGGGGAGATCATGTGATGCGTGAATCTCAACATCAGGGTCTGACCCGCTTTTGCTTGGATCGCGTCGAACGGCTCTTACTCGCATTCCCAAGCCCAGACAACCCTGTGCCACTCGTCTGCCAATGGCGCCGTACCCCAACACCAACACGGTTTTACCTTCTAGAAGGACGGAGGGATTGGGTTGGTATCGAGGCGTCCAATCGTGAGATCGGAATGTGCGGTCGATCGGGATGAGAAACTTCGCTGCAGCCAACAGGAGAGCGATCGCCACCTCGGAGGTTGCCGCTGCATTGTAATGGAGGTTATGAACCGTTATGTGGGGATAATCCAGCAGGAGGTTACGAGTCTCTTCCGGAACCCCAGCAAAAGGGATGATCAAAGTACGCAGATCGGGACAGGCGATGAGGTCTTCCCGTTTAGGCCAGCCTGCCACCAAGATGTCTACTTTGCCATGAGAAGGAAGTTCGGAACCCAAGGTGAGATGAATTGAAGGATGTAAATGTGCCCTTAGGTGAGCGAGAGGTCCTTCCTCCGGTGGGCGAAGGATTTGGACAAAGAGTGGCATCAAGCTAGTTTTCTACCCACCAAGCTACGATAAAGATCGATAACCTGTTCGATCACCCTACTCCAAGAATATCCTTGTGCATATTCAGCCGCCTGTTGTCCCAGATGTGCTCGCAGGTCATCATCCTGGATGATGAGGCGCAGTTTTTCAGCAAGCGCTTCTGGGTTTGCAGCAGGTACATGGAAACCAGTCTCACCGTCTTTGACCAAGAACGCTAAACCACCAGTTTCGGAAGCTACCACTGGAGTACCGCAGGCCATCGCTTCAAGGGCTACCAATCCAAAGGATTCATAATGGGAGGGCACAACGACCACCTCGGCCGCGGAGTAATAATAGGGAAGCGTGTCTTGGTCCCTCTTCCCCAGGAATGTGATCAAATCAAGGATGCCCAGCGATTTCCGCATGGAATGCAACCGTTCCATTTCGGCGGACATCTGCTCACGGCTAGCTTCTGGGTCACCGCCGATTACGGCTAGGCAGAAGGGATGTCTCTCCAGAACTTTCTCTTTATGTAATATGCCTACTGCCTCAATCAACGTATCGATCCCTTTCAACGGTTCAATGCGACCGACAAACAGCAACATTCGATCATGGCAAGGCACACCGATATACTCTTTCGCCTCATCATCAGGGATAGGATAAAAGCGACTGGTATCTACGCCGGGAGGTATCACGACGACACGGTGTGTGTCCTCTCGATACAACCACTGGATCTGCGCGACTTCCGCTGGTGTCGCAGCCACCACTCGATCGGCCAAGCGCAATAGACGAGCTTCCGACTCCAACCGCAAGTCAGATGGTTCATCTTCAACATTTCGCGCCACGCGATCTTTCATGATGGCCAATGTATGGAACATCTGAATGAAGGGCAAATTCCATGCTTCACGTAGAGCTAATCCAGCTAAACCGGAAAGCCAATAGTGGCAGTGGACGAGATCATATTCCAGCTCTTTGGATTCAGCGAAATCCTTCACCCCCGCGATAAACTCGTCAAGATATTCCACCAAACCAAGCTTGCTCATTGGCGTCTCCGGTCCTGCCGGTATATGAACGACTCGGTTGCCGTAGCCTAGGTGGTGAAGCACGTGGGGTACGTGCTCATCCTGCGAGCGAGTGAAGACGTCCACGCCGATGCCCTTGCGACCAAGTTCACGGGTTAGATCCCGTACATAAACATTCATCCCCCCGGTGTCTTTCCCACCCAGTGTCGCCAAAGGGCAAGTATGATAGGAGAGCATCGCGACGCGCATGATTACATTATCCTCGAGGCCTCATTTCTTGCCAAGGATTCTCCTCGGTTACCGTGTGCTTCATGAACTATGCCATATAGAAGAACTGGGGTGTGAAATAGCATCCGTTGCCACACACCATCACCTTTCCATACAACGGAGGCAGCACAAAGAGAGTTGAGATGCATCCCACTGACTGGTATAATGTCGCACGATGCCAGCGTAGCTCAGTCGGCAGAGCAATCGCTTCGTAAGCGATGGGTCCGGGGTTCGAGTCCCCGCGCTGGCTTGTAGTATTTAATCTTTTCAAGTACGTAGAGATAGGTACGTTTTTCATCCCCTGCCAGAATGAGGTTAATGTAAATATCCCGAGGGTTGGCCTCATAAATAGTGCGTACCGCTTCGCTGTTTCATTACCTGAGGAAAAACCTTTACGGCGGCTAGTCTACTCTTTCGAATAGACTCGAAGCCTTTTATCTACACCTTTCCTTCGATTCGATCACCTAATTCCCTTTGTTTACAGATCGCCAATCAATTGTCCGCTGAAAAGATCTTACAGAAAAAATAGACGAGATTCTGATGGGTGTGAATTCGTCGTAAGTCCTATCACTAGGACAGATGAAAACACTTTCGCTTTATACACCAGTGCGTATAATGAAACCATGGACAAACGCCCCACTCCGATCGTGATCGGAATCGCTGGCGGTACTGGCTCCGGAAAGACCACCGTAGCTAATGTGATCCTCGATCGCGTCGGTGCTGGCAATATCGCGTTCCTTGCTCACGATGCTTACTATAAAGACCTCAGCGATCTCCCGCGCGCTCAGCGTGACGTGATCAACTTTGATCACCCAGATTCGTTGGAAACCACCCTGTTGGTAGATCATCTCAAAGGGCTTACTCAATGGCAGGTTGTGGACATTCCAATCTATGACTTCACAATCCATACCCGCACCCAGCAGACACAACGCATTGATCCGAAACCTGTCATCCTGGTCGAGGGCATCCTCGTCTTTGCCGAGTCACCACTCAGAGAACTGTTCGACGTTAAGATCTTTGTCGATACACCGGCAGACATTCGATTTATTCGACGCCTTCAGCGAGACATCCACGAACGAGGCCGTACCGTCGAATCAGTGATTCAACAATATGAAACCACGGTGCGGCCGATGCATTTGGAATTCGTGGAACCTTCAAAACGTTATGCCGACGTCATTATCCCCGAAGGGGGATTTAACACCGTCGCCATGGATATGGTTGTGGCGCGGATTGAAGAATTACTTTCTCGGCGTTGAAACCGCATAACCTCATCACATCCCAAGAAGGAGATCCGATGTCTTCAGCTCAATACTCTACTCCACCGCCAATCACGATCGATCCCTTGAAATCCTACAAAGCAACCATCAAGACCGACTTAGGTGACATCTTGATCCAACTGCATGCTGATAAAGCACCCAGCACGGTTAACAATTTTATCTTTTTGGCAAACGATGGGTTCTATGACGGCGTGATCTTTCACCGCGTGATTGCCGACTTCATGGCTCAAAGCGGAGATCCAACGGGGACCGGTCGAGGGGGTCCCGGTTATACCTTCAAGGACGAGTTCCACCCTGAATTACGACACGATGGTCCTGGAATCCTCTCCATGGCTAACGCAGGTTCTAATACGAACGGTTCTCAATTTTTCATCACTCATGTCGCTACACCCTGGTTGGATGATCGGCACTCCGTATTTGGTAGAGTCGAGGATGGTATCGACGTGCTGATGTCCATTCCCCCACGTGATCCCAGCGACATAAATTCACCAGCCATTTCGATTCAAACCATCGAGATCGCGGAAACGTGAGTGATCAACCCTGGTTCTCCGGCTGGCGTTTGACCCTTGCACGTCTCCTCTCTCTGATTGCCGTCATCGCCATCACGATTTACATTTTTTCAATCCGCGATCAAGTGGATCAGCTTGAGAGCTATGGGTACCCAGGGATATTCCTCCTTTCCATCCTGGCGAATGCGACGGTGATCCTCCCCGCACCAGGGATCGCTTTGACCTTCACTTTCGGGGCGGTTTTCAATCCCTTGGGCGTGGCGCTAGCCGCTGGATCCGGTGCCACGCTTGGGGAACTTACGGGTTATCTGGCAGGATTTAGTGGACGCGGGATCATCGAGGATAATCCGATGTATCGACGAATCGAAGCTTGGACAGATCGATATGGCGGATGGACGATCCTCATCCTGGCTTTCATCCCGAATCCCCTATTTGATTTAGCCGGTGCAGCTGCCGGAGCCCTAGGCATGCCCGTTCGTACTTTCCTCATCTGGGTATGGATTGGCAAGGTCCTGAAGATGCTCCTTTTCGCGTACGCCGGTTCAGCCTCCATCGATTGGTTGATCAACCTCATGGGGGGAACACCGTGATGCTTAACTTCGCAGTACGGAAACCTTAGCTTACATATTTCTTTGTAGAGGAGTCTACCGCCTCGCACCCCGTTCGAACCGAGAGCCTCGTCTGCGCGGGGCGAACGGCCCCGTCTGCGCGGGGCGAACGGCCCCGTCTGCGCGGGACGAACGGCCCCGTCTAAGCGGGGCGAACGGCCCCGTCTGCGCAGGGCGAACGGCCCTGACCCGAATGGGGTACGAGGCGACCGATATGCCGCCGGCTAAAAGCGCCAAGTATCCCGCAGCTCATGATGTAGACGACCAAGGGGCGGTTCGCGAACCGCCCCTACATTCTGCATTCGGAATTTTTATTCGCCCCTGAGGAAATGCGAGGCGACTATGCCTTAAAGATCTCGTGCCTCAAGCTCACCCGCTCCAATCTCTCTATGATCACATTTACCCCCAATCCTGGAGCTTTCGGAACATCGATGGTGCTGTCAGGGTTGAGCATAAAAGGTGGCTCGGCGATATCTTCTGCATAATATCGTTCCGAGGCGGATATATCCCCCGGCAAGGTAAAACCAGGGAGCGAGGCGATCGCCAAGTTGGATGCACGACCAATTCCTGTCTCCAACATACCACCACACCAGACAGGGATCTTGGATTCAAAGCATAGGTTGTGGATCGCCTTCGCCTCAGATAAACCACCTACCCTCCCTGGCTTGATGTTGATCACCCGGCAAGCTTCGATCTCCAATGCCTGCCGAGCATGACGCATTGAGAGGATGCTCTCGTCAAGACAAATGGGTGTTTTTAATCTTGCTTGAAGACGACCATGATCGATCAGATCGTCTTCCGCCAAAGGTTGTTCAATAAGAAGAAGCCCGTATTCATCCAGGGCTTCCATCAAAGCGGTATCTTCTATCGTGTAAGCTGAGTTCGCATCAACCTGTAACTTCAGATCCGGGAACGCGGTACGCACAGCATGTACATCACCTACATCACGCCCAGGTTTGATTTTAATTTTTACCCGGTCGTATCCCTGTTTGATGTATTCACCGACGACGTCAACCAACGTTTCAGGGTCCTTTTGAATGCCCACCGAGACGCCCACAGGAACACGAGGCTGAACACCTCCCAAGACCATCGACAAGGGTTTACGGTTGACCTGGGCAAAAACATCCCACAACGCCATTTCTAACCCTGCTCGAGCGAGGGGGTGCCCCTTATACACACTTAAACGATGACGTAAATCCTCGACCTCGCTGATTTCGAACCCCAGGATTCTAGGGATGAAGAAATCCGATAGAACATGCCAAGCGGTCATCGTAGTCTCGTACGAGTAACCCGGTGTGATGCCAGCGACACACTCTCCCCATCCAACCAGCCCTTCCCCCCTCAATTGAAGGATGATGCAATCCCGATCAAGTTCCACTCCGAAGGAGGTCTCGAAAGGAGCGCGGAGCTGCATCCGAATGTGCCGTAACTCAATATATTCGATCTTCATCTTTCACCCTCGACCGCTCTACTACGCGCAAGAAGATAATACGAGCGCGGCTCTTCTCTTTCCCTGGTGAAAAGAAAATCTGATACTTTGTAATCTGCTGCGAAAGCACTCTCGAAGATCTCACGGGTTTGAAATTTCCATACCTGTGCCAGCTCAAAATCGATATCCTTCAGGCGCAGAAAATCCGATGGTATCTCAACCAGAGCCAAGGTGTTCTCCGGGGAGCTGAAATGGTCGGGTGGATAGACCAGCCCTTTCTCCCCTCTATGAGCTGGATTCAAGACCACCGCACCCTGCTTTTGGTAGTCCGATAGCTCCGGCAAGCGACTTCTCTCCTCAACTCGCTCGATGACTCGGGAGGAGTCGACCCACCAATCGACATCGAACCGGTCGGATGGTAATCCTACATTTAAACCATCGCGCATCGAACCGTATGCATCACGAATATATCGATTACAAACAACGCCCAATCGCCGAACGTTGAAATATCCGTTGAGACTTAATAGGGGATCATACGTCCAGGTAGCAAGCTGGAGACCTTGCTCTAATACAGCTCTCCGTTGTGCTAACTTTAAACGGTACCCTATGCTTCGATTTCGATAGTCAGGGTGAACGCCCAATTGGTGTGAGCAATGCTTTAGGTTCTCTGACGCTGGGTGTCCCTCGCTGAATTCCGTGGTCCCCAAGAATCCAAACACGTATCCCCTCAGCTCCTCACCAT
>DUEW01000116.1 GCA_011174845.1 Anaerolineae bacterium
AGACTGCATTTTGCTCGCCGCTTGACCGAGCCCAAGCGCGCAGCGTGTACCAGCCATTTTCCAATCCAGAGACGGTTTGCCATGTTTCTACCTGGTAGGCTTCCGAGCTCCGGTGGGTGAGGCGAAACTTGCCCGAATGACCTCTGTCTTCGATGGTAATGGATTCCGCTGCGCCTGTGTGGTTCCAGCCAGTAGGCATTCCGCTTGTTTCTTGATCTTCAAATCCGGGATTATGCAGGGTGACGGGCTCGGGAGTAGGGGTGGAAACGTCACTGGGTGGGATTTCAGAGGCCGAGGGTTCAATTTCTGGGGTGGTCGCCATAGGACTTGGCTCCAAAGTTGGACTGGTTAGATTCGAGCTAGGAAGCGTTCCAGTATCCTGGGGCTCAATTTCGGAGGTTGCTGTCGGGAGTTTCGTAGGGGTACACCCAACAACGATGCTTATTATCACCAGAAGTACGACAAGTGTGATCCACAATCGTGGTCTTTTCAGATACATTGTTTATTACCCCCTTTGATTATAAGGTCGAGTCTCGTAATGCGTATTATGTTTATCAAGCTGTTCGCTAATGCATCGACACCAACATTTGGGCTGAAAAGCAATCCTGGGAGTATGTATCGTGTGCTGCCGAGGCGCGCTGAAAAATCTGCTTGCCCAATTCGTTCAGATAGAGAGAATAGGTTCAACGATCTGTTTCACTTCGGCGCCGTCGAACCAGCCCCTCCTTACTTTTTTTGATTTGATTCTCGTAACAAACTTCGTGTGTTCCTAACTTCCCAGTCAGCTTACATAGTGATAGTACATGAATATCCTAAAGAACATATGTGAACGTCTTTGAGAAAGCTCTCAAGAAGAAGTATCAACCCAATAGGATAGATTACGGGGTTCGTCTGGGTTTAATCCACGCGACAGCGAGCGATAGTAAGCCATGTATTGAACTGCAGGCATATAGAGTACACCTCTAACGAGCTCACCAAGTCCTGAGTTAACCTCAAGGATATAGTCCGCATTCTCCCTGATTTGATCATCAGTTCGATCACATATAGCCCATGTGACACCGCCGAGAGATTTCATGTCGTGAATAAATTTGCTCTCTTCCTCGAAGGCGCTGTCGGATATAAAAACGGTTACCAACATGTGTGGGTCCACATTCGATTGCGGCCCGTGTCGAAAATCAAGCGTTGGGTAAGCATCTACGGGCAGCAACACCATCTCCTTGATTTTAAGTTGGCTCTCGTGAGCCTGGCCGAAGAAGGGTCCGCTGCCGACGAATGCGTATTTTGTAAGATCTTTATTCTGACCAATGCTCTTGCCGAGATCATGGAACGCATCCATATGTGGTTCGCACACCATGGGCAGACGCCGGAGTTCGTTCATATACGCTTCGTCATCCGAGACGATGGCCGCGATGAGTTGGGTGGTGAGGATCATTCCCGTCACCGAGCGGGTTGTGGCGACGGCACGTTCCGTCACGGGAGAAAGCACAAGCGCTAAATCACTTCGCAAGGCGAGGGGGCTACTCTCCGAACAAGTGATCGCCAAGACGCTGATTCCCTGATCATTTAAGTAATCCAGAGCATGGACGACCTCCGTGGTTTCTCCGGACCGTGATAGCAGAATCGCCAGCGTTGGTCGATTGGGCACCAAGGCACTTTTGGGAAAGAGGTAGATCTCGGCTGCAGGAACCGCGCGGCACGACAGGCCTGTTTGGGTTTGGAGAATAGGCGCGCCACTCAATGAAGCGTTCAATCCGGAACCGCATCCTGTAAAAATGACTTCATCGATACCTTCAAACAGCTGTTGGATCTTGTCTCCCTTCTCGGTGACTATGGGGATAAGCTGTGCCCAGGCATCCGCCTGGCTTGTGATCTCGTCGCGGGTGAATTGACCGGGTTTATCGTCTGACATTTGTGTTTCTCCATTGGCAACATGATTGAACCGACATGAGGCATGGTGGGATTGATCCCAGGGAGGATATTGTCTTCGTCTTACCTGGCTGGAGCTATGGCATCAAGCCCCATGGGATATCAGCCCATCCTGTTGACGACGCAATTTCACCACCAGGCTTTCTTCCTCAAGTTCAACGTCATCCCAGGTCAAGATTTCGCCCGCATTAATCGATCGTGTAACCGTAGAGCCAGGAGCCAGACCTGCGGGGAGGGCATTCAGGCTCCGTGCCTCTTCGGCGCGATCGATGACGCCATAATACGTGTAACCGCCAAAGGCATCCAATCGATCGCCCGGTTTGAGATCCCTCTTGGCTATCGCTATCACTTCGGCGACTGGATGATCTAGCGGTACCAAGGTTGCCTGACGGTGAAGGAAAGCGCGCGCGACAGAAATGGGTGCCTCGAGGAACCAAAGATGATACGGTCGGAAGAATGTGAAATACTTCCCTTTCCCGACTTTTAAATACTCAAGATCGGCCCGTATGCGCTCATCGTCAACCCGAACCGTTACGAAGACTCCGCCTGCCATCGAGCTGCCTTGAACGAAATCCACCGCGCCCGCGAACTTGGTGATGCCGCCATCTTCCTCAAAAGCGAAAATCTCAGATATGTTCTGAAGGGTCGCTTCTGGACCGACCATGCCTCGCTGCATTGGCAAACAGCCAGTGGCGTTCGCCGCACAGGTCATCTCGAACATCGTCTTGGTGCCATCGACATAAGAAGCAATCTGGTAAGGATCTTTATTGGCGAGACGAGCCGTCTCAGCCACAGAGTCTGGCGTTGCGGATGGGTTCAAGGGGTTGTTCTTGCCCTTGCCAATGACGATCGGTTCATATCCCAGGCTGGCTACGAAGTCATAGAGTTCCATCAAGCAGCCCGGCTCGTCCCCGGAAGAGACGGTGTAGAGCACGCCTGCGTCTTTCGCCATTGTATGGAGGATGCGTCCAACCGTGACGTCCGCTTCGATGTTCACCAGGACAATGTCTTTCCCGTGTTGGATGGAAGCATAGGCGGTTTCGACGCCAATAGCAGGAGACCATGTCACATCTACGACGATGTCGATCGCATCCATTTGCGGTGCCAGGGAGTAAGAACCGGCAACCACTCGCTTACCAGCCCGAAGCGCATCCGTTGCCGTCCCTGGGTTTGCCACTTCGATTATGGTGTCGTCTTCAATCCCACTTGCGATAAATGCCTGCCGTGCGGCCTGTGTGTCCTCGTCCGCCAGCACCAGAACGTCCATGCCTGGAACGAGGCTCATTTGTGCCAGGAATCCACTACCCATCCACCCAGCACCGCTTACGCCGACGCGGATCGGATTGCCTTCGGCTTGACGTTTGATAAATTCTTGATGCAGCATCGGTTTGTTATCTTTTTGCGGCCACGGCCTCATGTGCGGCTTCTACGATATCTCGCGCGGTGAGGCCGTACTTTTCCAACAATTCTTCAGGTTCAGCAGAATCGACATAAACGTCGGCCAGTCCAACAAAGCGCATGGGCACGGGGTGGGTTTCAGCGACGATACGAGCGATATTGCTTCCCATACCGCCATGGAGGAAATGTTCCTCAGCGGTCACGATCGCGCCGGTTTCACGAGCTGCGGCTCCGATGGCTTCTTTATCCATGGGTCGGATCGTGTGCATGTCCACCACGCGTGCGTGTATCCCCTCTTCGGCCAGCATGGTCGCGGCATCCATGGCCGTAGCGACCATGATGCCGCAGGCGATGATCGTTAAGTCGCTACCTTCACGCACGATGTTTGTTTTTCCAATTTCGAAGGTAGGATCATCATCCGAGTAAATCTGCGGCATCGCCACCCTGCTTGAGCGCAGAAAAACAGGTCCCACATGTTCTGCGGCTGCTTGGACTGCCCTGTGCATTGATATTGGATCGGACGGTACCAGGATGACAAAGGTTGGGAAACCACCTACCAGGGCTAGATCCTCGGGACCCATTTGTGTCGCGCCGTCCTTGCCCAGGGTAATCCCACCATGGCTGCCGACGATTTTGGCGTTGATGTTGGACTGGCTGATCGCCAGCCGGAGTTGGTCATAAGCATTGCAGAGCAGGAAGGACGAGAAACTTACGATAAACGGGATGAATCCACAGGCTTCCAGACCTGCTCCTACGCATACGAGGTTGCTCTCCGCGATACCAAGGTTGAAGAAGCGTTCAGGGAATTCCTCCCTCACGTAGATCGACATGGTTGAGTTGCTCAGATCACCATCCAGCACCACAACCTTGGGATTCTGGCGGCAAAGATCAAGCAGAGCGTCTCCGAAAACCTCGCGCATCCGTTTTGCCGGCTTGAGCCCTGCTCGTTCGCCTAGCTGCATAAAATCTCCTCCCGCGCTTTCACAGCTTGCTCGGGCGTCAGCGCTCGACCGTGATAGGTGTAATCGGCCTCCAAGACAGAAACTCCTTTGCCCTTGACCGTATGGGCGATGATCACTGACGGTTTCCCCTTGATCTGTATCACGGCGTTCAGTTGATCGATGATGTCCTGGATGTCATGACCGTCCACTTCATCGACGTGCCATCCGAACGCGCGCCATTTTCTGGCGAACGGTTCCAGCGCCATTTCACGGCTGATGGGACCCGTTTCTTGATACTTGTTGTAATCGACGATCGCAACCAGATTCTCGGCTTTGAAGTGTGAGGCGGCCATGGCGGCTTCCCAGATCTGTCCGGCCTCGCATTCCCCATCTCCTAAAAGCACATAGACACGATAATCCAGTTGGTTCAGTCGGCCACCCAAGACATGCCCCAACCCGATCGAGAGACCTTGCCCGAGTGAGCCGGTTGTGGCCTCGACGCCCGGCATCATGTCTTGGATGGGATGGCCTTGTACCGGACTATCGATTTGCCGTAAACGCCATAGTTCCTGGCGATCGAAATAGCCGGCGTGGGCGAGCGCTGCATAAAGCAAAGGGGCGGCGTGACCTTTGCTCAAGATGAATCGATCCCGAGCGGGCCAGTGAGGTTCGTTGCTTCGATAGCGCAAGAACCCGCCCCAAAACAACGCAGTCACGATTTCTACGGCGGAAAAACAGCTCGATGGATGCCCGGATTTGGCTCGAGTGGTCATTTCCAGAATGTCGAGCCTTAGATCCCGGGCTTTTTCTATTAATTCAGGGATTGTCAGCACGTCGGAGGTTCTATCAGGCATGGAGTTCACCGTTGTGTATTCATCAATCGTGTTAGGAATTACCCTTTCTAGGAAGGGTGATCTGGATCTTCTATCCTCTGATTTTCATCAGGGCAATGCAGAGCCCGCACAGCGGAAACCGACCTCATAGCTGGGGTAGGAGGGGCCGATCCCTTGCCTGGCCGACACCCTGGCGTCGTTGAAGTCACCACCGCCCTCGCCGCCATAGCTGCCTCCTCTGCGGACGCGTTGGTTGAGTGGCGAGGAGGATGGTCCAGTAGGATCTGGCTGAGAGGCTTCTGCTGAGCTATAAAACTCCTTATCAAACCAATCGAAAACAAATTCCCAAACGTTACCGGCCATGTCAAGAAGACCGTAATAACTCGCGCCACTGGGGTAGGAACCAACCGCGGTGGTGTTGTTGATATTATTCTCGACTGAATTCAAGAACTCCACGCCGATCGAATCGCCCCATGGCCATAGTTGGTCGGTGGGGCCCCGAGCGGCTTTCTCCCACTGCGCTTCCGTGGGGAGATCCAACCCTGCCCATTGACAATATTCACGAGCCCACTCCCAGGTAATATTGGTGACAGGATGATCTGGTGGCCTCCCCCTTTGATCGTTGCTCCTACACGCTCCATCCTTGACGCACAGGGTATATTGCGAGATTGTGACCTCTGTCGTGTGAATCCAATAGCCTGAGAGGTAGACTTCATGAGGGGGCGACTCACGATTGAACCACGACATCTGGCAATCCTCAGGGTCCTTGTCCTCTGGGGGAAAGTCGAGGCAAATCACATAGCCTACCTCTGGTGATGACCCCATCATGAAGGGGCCGGGGGGGATATAGACCATCTCGGATTCATCAATGCTATTGAACCCAAACGCTACTCCTGGGGACGTCGGTGTTGAGATCTTCTTAGACCGAGCGGTTGGGGTAATTGTCGGGGTCATGGTGCTAACTATCTGGGCTTCCCTTGTCAGCCCCGCTGCTACAGTTTCTGCGGACGGAATTAGGCTTTCTTCGGTTTCTGTAAGTTGGAGATGAGCTAACTCGTCGGACGATGTCGGGGGTGTCGAGACGTCTGTTGAAGATGTCGGTCTTTGAGCAACCAGGAGGACAATGATCGCTACAGCTAAAATGCCACCTATTGCGATGAAGTAACGTCTATACCGCGACAGAACACCCTCTGTGACCTGTTCGGGGCGTAGGTCAGGTGTAACGATGGGTTGGACGACTTGAGCAGGATCCTTTGGTGCTGCAGGCTCTTCGAGCAGAGTCGCTTCTGGTAACTCCTCATCCAGCCCTTCGGGAGTTTCTTCGATCAACGTCGGGATAGGAGGTCGAGCGTAGCTCCTCTCAGAAGCGACCATCTCGGTGAACTCCTTAGCCAACTCCCCCGCACTGGCGTAACGATCTTCAGGCTCCTTAGCCAGGGCGCGCTTGATCATCAGTTCAAAGTTTGGAGGCAAATCCGGTTTCACTTCCAGGATGCTTGGCACCGGCTCTGTGATGTGTTTCACCGCCAACCCCATAGGTGTATCGGCCTCGTAAGGGGGTTTCCCTGACAGCATTTCAAATAGGATCACCCCAAGAGCATAAACGTCACTGCGTGGATCGAGGGCAGGATCGCCGCGAGCCTGCTCAGGGTTCATGTAAGCCGGTGTGCCGATGATCGCACTTCCGGTGAAAGTCGCCGTTTCCTGGGTTAACTTCACAATACCGAAGTCAGAGAGGAAGGCGTCTTCATGAGCATCGAAGAGGATATTCCCTGGCTTGAGATCTCGATGGATCATCCCTTTTTTGTGGGCTTCATCTAAGGCGGTTGCTATACGTGAAACGATGGTTGAGATCTCTTCAAAAGTGAGCGGGCGTTGTTCCAGTCGATTGACCAGGGAACCTCCACTCATGTAACGCATAACCAAAAATGGCTGACCTTCTTCCTCGCCGAAGTCATGAACAGGGACGATGGCCGAGTGTTCGAGGGCCGCGATGGTTTTTGCTTCTCGTTCGAACCGTGCCTTAAATGTTGGATCGTGGAGGAACTCTCGCGGTAGGAGCTTGATCGCGACGTCGCGGTCGAAAAATGGATCACGAGCGCGGTAGACCGTCGCCATCCCGCCTCGCCCGAGTTCGGAAATGAGTTCGTATCGACCGACCTTACGAAGGTTCACTTTAGGACCTTTGTGTTTTTAATTACATCTTCCATGGTGGGGCGGTCGACAAATGAAAGGATAATTCGGTGGAGTAGCTGCGAAATGTACATTACACCGTAGTCCTGCTTGGGTTTTCCTGAAGGTATTTCATTGTCAAGTGTAGATATCCGTGATGGAGGAGTTCTTTGCCATGATCTGGTTGACCCGAAGATTGTGAAATCGAGATCGCGTTCCTTATACGGCCCTACGATCTCATGGTTTCTATTCTAGGGGTGCTCCGATCGATGGTCGAAGATCCTCCTCAAACCTGGAAAAGATTGTATATAGGTACATTATATGCCATTGTCAATGGGGGGTCTCCACAAAGATGCAGCGGACGGATAGCAACTCATCGAGGTGACAAATAGAGATGATGGAAGATAGGGAGAACGGGTGGAGAATGGATGGAAGCCGTAATGTAACATCGTGCTATCTTAATCCAGTAAATACGAGGGGAGATACCAACCCAATCAGTATTTATACTCGCTGAATGTTCGTTTGCTTCCATGAGGTCATTGGTGGAAAGTGTATCGGAAGACCTTTTTACATTGGTTTGTGCTAGAATGTTGACAACACCGTAGTCGGACTTGCGTGTGCCCGCCACCGCCGGGACCTATTACAATGGTGGTGGGTTTTCGTTGTCACATTATTCATTCGACAACAAGAGGAGAAATCAAAGGATGGATATCAAATTGTATGTTGGCAACTTGTCATTCTCCACCACTGAAGATGACTTGCGCGATTTGTTTGCTCAGGCTGGGACCGTCACGTCAGTAAATGTGATTAGACATCGTGACTCTGGTCGCTCTCGAGGCTTTGCCTTTGTTGAAATGTCAACTCAGGTTGAAGCGGAAACAGCGATCAGTATGTTTAGCGACTATCTCCTGGATAACCGCGAAATTAGGGTGAATATCGCTCGTCCACGTGAAGAAAGAAGTGACCGCCGTCGAGGTGGACGTCGCCGTTCTTAGGGCGGGATAGTGATCGACCTCATGTTGGAGAGCTACCAAGATCTAAGCCCGGTAACTTTTCATGAGGTGGAATGTTCGGAGTCTGCCCTTTCTTGGAGATCGTGACAACTTTGATCGCAAACCTTGTCCAAATCTTAACCATAGACCTCGATTAATTGATAAAGCCCCCGCATTGCGGGGGCTTTAGGTTCAAAGGTGTTGAAGAACTAAACGACAGTAACTTGTGCTGCCTGCAAGCCCTTCGGGCCCTGCTCGACGGTAAATTCGACTCGCTGGCCCTCTTCTAGGCTACGAAAGCCATCACCCGCGATCGCTGTGAAGTGAACGAATACATCGTCTCCTTCGCTGCGCTCGATGAAGCCGTAACCTTTTCCGTTATTGAACCACTTGACCGTACCGATTTCACGATCTGACATTGCAATTGCCTCCTTCTGGCAATAGGGTGTTAGGTGCTTGTCTTGTTCTTCGGTGGTCGGGTTCACCGGCATAGCCGGTTATAACCAAATCGGCCCGAGCGAATGCAGCTCAGGCCTTAATCTTTCGACTTCCAGACAGAACTTGCATGCAACCTACAGAGGATAATAATACCATCGAATTTTGTTTCTGTATAGAGGCAAAAATGGATGAGGATGCGTCACATAATTGCCGAGGAGAGAAAGAAGGAGTAGGCGCTCACCTGAGTGATCAGCAAACCACTGAAAGGTGAGCCTACTATGACCACCGTAGAAACGACGGTCACTATCAGTATAAACCC
>DUEW01000117.1 GCA_011174845.1 Anaerolineae bacterium
GCCAACCCCAACAGGAACGTGCCCGGCCCTGAAGAAGACAATCCCTTGGATGTACAAAGCTCCACTAGCACCACGGCCATTATAGATCACGGCTGGAAGCCAGCTGCACTGCCATTAAAAAGCATAATGGCGACTAACAGCCTCGAGATGAGCAGCGCCGGGGCACTCACCCTGACCAGGAATTTCCACCCCGCACTCCCACTCCATCGATTGGAAATCGCGCCGCACCGTTCGTCCAGCTTGATTGGATCCCCGGTCGCCTCTCGAAGATCCCGCGTTTTTTGCGGGGCGGCGAGACGTTATACGGCTTCACTTATATATCAGTCACACACTCTAATGAATAAAAATGGAAAGTAAGGATCTTCAGATTTTTCGTAAGCCAATTTGTAGCAAGATGTGAATTCAGGATGACGTAGAATCAAAGAATTTACGCCAAGGTCTTTGGAGCCGACGAACTCCCCTGAAGGAAGCCTGTCTAGATGTAACTGCACGATCAATGGGTCGAAATCTAACACATACCCAGCGACATCCATCTCTGGATGATGAGCTATTTGCGTATTGTTCAAACCAACAATATCGATAGTTGGTCTCTCACTAAAGTAGGCCAGGGCGCCACCATCTACAACTGCAATGGTGGATTCTGCTCTTGTCGTTTGCTTAATTCTCTCACCAGCTTCAATGAGGCCAGACGTATATCTCCCAAAATCAGTAATTTGCTGCCTATATACTGAAACGCTCATAACAAGCTCGAAAATTCCTATGGATGTAACAAGGGTCAATATCACGATTCGGGATATGCCATTTTGAAATGTCGATATCGCGTTTGCAATCAAAAGTCCAAAGAGTGGGATCAGAGGAACAAGAAAGCGATGAAACGGCATCCAATCTCTACCTGCGTACAAAATAAAAGCCATAAAAGATCCAACAATGAGCATGAGTATTGACCATTGTTGGTCGAGCAAACGTTTCTCCTTAATCAAGATAATGAATGAGAGAGCTAATACCATCGAAAAGATAGGTCTCAAGAGGAAAAACTGAAGCAACCAATGGGAGGCCAGGGAAATCGTCTGCAGGTTAGTATGAATCTTTATATACGCAGAATTGGGTAATACATATCCATACATCCGGTAACGCCATAGCAAGAAGAGAGTGAAAGGAATAATAAAGAGAAAGATTGAACGCAATGTTTTAAAACCTGATATGCCTCGAAGGAAGATTCGATAGATCACCATAACCGGAAGTAGTATGAGTCCTTCCGGCCTGGTAAGAGCTAACAAAAGTACAACTATCGGTGAAGTAATTTCGGCGAGTTCAGATTCTCGGGTTTCTAAGAACACAAACAACAAAACGAGAAAGGAGAAGAATAAAGTCTCAAGCCCTCCAACCATCCAAGCAAGGAAGGTTGAACTCAACGAAACTGTGCTTAAGGAGATGCCTACCCCAATCTTTCCTAAGCCGGGGTTGTATTCACGAATTAATTTATCGAGGACAAGCAGGCAAAATATCGCTGATAGAAAGCTAAGAGATCTAGCTGCAATGAGTGGATCGATGCTTACTAGTAAGAATGGAGCAATTAGAAGTGTCCAAAGGAAGTTTGAATAGCCCTCGACAAGCATACCATTATAAGTAAGACCTAGGCCAGTAACCAGATTCCTACTGTACACAAATGAGATATAAGCATCGTCAACAACGAAATCCGAATATATCAGACTCGCCCCGATTAGCAAGCCTAGCACGAGGATGAGATATGGGCGTTCTCGGAAGCGACTCAATTCTCAAGCACCCAGATAGTCAGCTGATGTAGTGTAAATCGAACAAATGAATAATGAAAGCCGTATAACGGCCTCGAGCTGAGCGGCCAGGGATCGATCGCCCGCGCCGCCTTGCAGTTGCCTCGAGCTTTCCTCTCTACTGCTTTTGGCGCGGAATCCCCGGTCTGCTCCAGCGAGTTGTTATGCTGCGCATACATGCATGAAACGTGACAATTAGTCCTTATGCTCCTTCAAGTGCTGGCGAAGCTTGGCGGCATGGATTGAGTTGGTAGGGAACCTGAGCTTAAGTAGAGAGCAAGAGCTATTGATACTCAGAAGAAATCTCATCAACCTTTTCTTGAATCTTCTCCCATGGCTTAAGACCAGTCATTCCTAGTCCAATGCTCGCCATGATGCAGCCAAGAGCCAACACTATTGACCAAAGATCGAATGTGTCGGCTCTCAATAATTCCAACAATCCGCGTAGCGCAGATGCCAATATCAGAGCCACGCCTGTGTAGAGAAAGCCTCTTCCAATCATTTTCGCCTCCGTATGAACCGCCCACATATCTTGTGTATCGATAAATTAAAACAAAATAGTTCGAGTTTTATTTTGCGCCGCCGTTTAACGTTCCGCATCACCTGCCGCAAGCGGAAGCCAGTTCCAAAGACTCGCTCGTTAGTGCACCACGTTGGCTCTGAACGCTCCCCAATCGATGCGCGGAGCGCAGCGTTCAGGTGCATGCGGTTGTTAGCCGCGAATATCGTTTTATGCACTCTATTATCGGCCAGGGAAATTCAGGTCAGTGATTTATATGCTTTGCGAAAATCAAAGGAAAAAAGCGCATGGCCTTGTTGATAGATCTTCAGGACAAGTTCATAGAACGAACGATATTGCGAATTCGGAACATTGGATTGGTGGCAAGCAATCAAAGTGATAATGTTCTGTAGCCGCAAACTAGCGGGGAGGTACTCCAACCAACCTTCATCCAAGTGATTTTCTTCACAATAACCCCGCATATACCATTGAAAGAATTCCACCAACTCGGCTTCCCAGCCCGCTTTAGCGAATAGTTCGGAATACAGTGGCATGGTAACGGCGATATCGTTGATAAACCAATTATAGGCACAATCATCAAAATCAAAGAGAGTTATCTGTCCGTCGTTTACATGAAAATTGGTCGAGTTGACATCGCTATGCACCAAACCATAATCATCCAAGGTCGGAGCAGTATGGCTAAACCGCGTCAGCAATTTTTTTAAATCGGTGGCCGCCTGTCTTTGGTCAAGGGGCAAATAGTCGGTAGCATTCCGCAGAAGCTCATCCTCATACCAGTGCGAACGTTTTTGTCTCAAGTGCTGAGGGTTATATTGTTTGGTCACACGGTGCATTCTGCCCATTGTTCGCCCCAAGGTCTGAAACAATGGCGGATTCCATTCCTGCGGATTAGCCGAATCGATAAAATGCCCAGCGGCGTATTCAAAGACCGCCGCAACAAAGTAGGAATCCTGCACGGGGTAGCGCTCCGTTAGCCGACTATTTCTGGAAAGCAACGGGCGACTGGCAGGGACGCCTTGTTGGATAAGAAAATTCACCCAATCCAATTCGGCGACTATTTCATCTTCAGTGTGATGTGAACTGTGCGTTAGGCGCAATATCCGACGCTCTTTTTGACTTTTGAACTCATAGACAAAGTTGGTCACATCATCTAGAAGTGCGGCTTCTTCAGTAGCATCCCATTGGTTGGCGGCTTCGGCAATTAGTTCTGGTTGCAACAGGGATACAATATCTTCCTTCATATCAAGTTCCTTGAGAAATCGCAGCTATACGAACGCGGGGCTTTTTCCTAGACGGAGCGCCTAACGGCTGGCGGCTCAGGCGCTTGGCCGCTTCCGAGTTACTTTGATCATTTTAGCAAGAAAATACAATTGCGATTTAAACGTTTCCTCGCTGAGCCTTGGCCAAGTCGCCTGCAGCCGCTGGTTGGGCGGAATTCAATAATTCCCTCGTACGGCTCACTCTGCCCACGGCCACTCCAATCGCTGCCAATTTCCTGCACTTGCCGCGGGATACCCACCGAATGTATACCAAATTTCGCCACTATTTGGACAGGCCACATTTGCGTAAGCGGTGATTAACTCTTTGTTTCGTCTTTCGATTTTATTGTCGGCCAGGATCCGAATGAGATCGGTGGGCAGGCTTGGGGGAGTCTGCGAAGTGTACAAATCCTGAACCAGACTCTTCATCCGGCTGTATCGGTTCAATGTGCTTACCGAGCCTTCATCATCACCCAGGGTTGGGTCTTCACAGGCGCAATAATGATTCGTCCCGACGATCCACCTCTCCGAAGGGTCGCGCCGGAAATGCTTTGAGCACAAGCATTCAAATACAGCGAATTCATTAGTCTTCCCATCAACTGCAAACAATAACATGCCACCATCCCGATTATTCTCATCGAGAAATGCTTCAACATCGCTGAGGTTTCGGCAAACTTCTAGCGCTTCAGTTAGAAATACATACCCTGGGATATGCGGCTTTCCCCGCGTGGGTTCATCCCAAACAGGCAGGAAATTGTAGTGCAACCACAACTTAGCTTTATTGATGCCAGTTGGGGTAAATACATCGCACTCCATACTGAAACTGAGCGTTGGAATCCGCCCATCAACTTCCCGGATCGTCACATAGCCCCATAGTTCGGGTACATACGTATCATTATTTCGGGCGACCCAGGCGCGATTTCCAAACAAGCCTACTGCGCCACTGCAGCGATTTGACTCGCATTCTTCGATATAGGCCCATTCGGCGAGGCTCTGCAGAGGAAGATTGGCACCTTCAGCCATGCCTTCAAATTCATCCTGAAAACGTTTTGGCAGGCGGCGCAACCAAGGCAGTGCGCCTTGATGTAGTTTATTCATGTCGATGGCGTGTTCTCGACTGGCGATATAATGACTTAGGGTTTGTTCGAGTTTCGCGCCGAGCGTACGTCCAGCAGTAAAACCAATTTCGTGCGGATTACCTTTGAAGTGATAAATCCGATCTAGATAATTGTTCATCGAAGCGATTCCTTCCGCCCAACGGCTGTGAGCTGAGCGGCCCTGAGCTTGTCGAAGGGTCCGCTCCAGCGAATGGTTAGGCTGCGGATTGATCGGTCTCTGCCGCTTCCGCTATGTATGTCGTGAACCGTTTCCCATAGGGTGTTATGTAGTTGTAGAGCTGTTCTGCACTCCGGGGTGTGATCATGATGTTTATTCCAGCTGCTTGGACCAACTTCATGTCCGAAAGCTGAGAAAACAGATCCGCAATCCGGTCGGAGTTCATACCGGACAATCTGCGCTGAAGAGTTCTCCCTATTGAGCCGATTCCACCGGATATGTCGTTAGGTTCCTGCATCATTACCTTGAGCATACGAATGTGATCAGCCTGAAGTTCCTCCAGGGTACGAAGTATGCGAATCTTCTCGTCATAGGGGTCACCTGGAGATTCGATATCGCTGGCCAAGAAAGCTGCATAGACTTTCCGCTTCTCGTCGCTTCTTTCGAAGGCTACTTGTTTAAGTGCCCGTTCAAGTAGTTCCTGAAATTCGTCGGTTTCAACGTAGTCCTTTGACATCTGAGATTCGAGATCCCTGACGCGTGAATCAACATCTGCCAGGACCTGCCCGATTCTCTCCATCTTGAGAGACATCGACATTCCACTTAGCACAGAGCTAACTGGGCCTCCGAGCCACGGGACTATGCTCGAGACCGCCGAGGCAACGTCATAGGTGGTCTCCAGATGCGTTGATGGCTTAAGAAATTCGTCTTTGCTCTCATCCTCTGGTGTCATTGAAAACCCTTCAAATCGGCAGCCTAACGGCTCCGGGATGATCGGCCCGGTATGACTCCGAACGAATTCAAATGCGGTCGCTGAACGGGTCCGATCGATCCCGACGTTAGTGGGCAACCATTGTTGCCTCGATTTTGGTTATGGCAGAATCATGGTACGCGACAAACAACAGAGGGTCGGCACTATTGATGGAATGGGATCAGGGATAGCATCGGTGAGACCGTAAGTTGGCAGATTCGGAGCTCCGCTGCACAATCTATTCTATCCGATCAGCCAATCCTCACTTTGATCTCATCTATTGCCGCCCTGGCGACTTCGCGCAACTTCTCATTGTCGCTCTTTAGAGCCTTCTTGAGCGCTTTAAGCCCTTCCTCCTCCAACTTCTTTACTCGGAATCCGACTCCAAGCGTATGTCCGAGGGTTTCCGCTGCCGAGAGATCTCCTTCTTTAACGGATTCGATCAATCCCTCGATAACCATGATCTTCATTTGCATCGGATCAAACGCGCACATCAGTTTCCTCCTCGTGATTGTGTCACATTCGTGATGCCTAATAAGCAAGGATATGAGTTAACTCTCATCGTTGGTTACCCACTAACGCCGCGGTTCAGCGGCGGCCGAGCGAAGCGAGGCCGTCCGCTGGAACCGCTTGGTCTCCAGTGCGCGCTTCAAGTTGCAAGCCGACGTTTACGGAAAAATTTTGTCTTTCGCATTCTTCTCTTTTACGTGATCCGTTCTCAAACCCAAATTTA
>DUEW01000118.1 GCA_011174845.1 Anaerolineae bacterium
CCGTGACAGTCATGGATTCAATGGCGATGTCAAAGCGGTCGGCCCAATTCCCACCGATAACCACTTCCCAGTTTGGGGTGACGAAGCAGGGCTCTACGCCAAGGCGCCTGGCGAGTTCAACATTCACGTCAATGTCGAAACCCTCCATTTCTGCGGCGGTGTGCTCATCAGGCCCACACATTGTGTCTGCTGGACGCACGGCGCCCTCCACGATCTCCGACTGCGGCGGGAAAGCCACGTCAGTCGCCATGCGGATTGTGCCTCGCGCCTGGATCTCCGCTAACAGGTCCGCAGGTGCTTCCGGGGTGGCGGGAGCACCACATGCAGTGAGTAACAATCCGAGAACAAAGAGCTTGGTAAGGGCAAGAGATATCCTTTTCACAGCTGTCCTCCTATGCTGACTAATTGAACTCCTATTACAGTCCGGCTGAACTGTTTATGATTACGCGACAGGGCTCACCTCCTTTCGATTCGCCCAATTGCCCCCTCAAATCATTCCATTAATAATTTTCTTTATTCACAATCATATACTGACTTATCGACAATACGACAAGATTTAATAGCATTCCCTCCAAAAAGTGTGGATAGTAGACATAACTAATCCATCACGGAGGGCGGTTCAAGACTGACACTTGTTTGATCTTGAGGGAGAAATACTCAAGATCGTGAAAGCTATAGCATCGACGCTTGATCACTTTGATCTTGTTGTTCAAACCCTCCAAGAGACCTGTGCAGTTTGGATCCAATCACTGAAGAGAGATATGGCTACTCGACGATCCTTATAGTCCCACAAGCGTTTCCCCGTACCGAGACGTTGCAGGTCATCATTCAAGAGGTAGACCACATTGAGGTTGCGGTTCAATTTAAGCAATCTTTCCAAGTGCAAGCCTTACTCTTCGATCAAATTCTCACGGTTCTTTAAAAGATACTTCGTGCCTTTCAGTACCTCACGGTCATCTCCTGCTGCTTTCCTGAACTCCTCCGGACGTACCTGGTCGATGACCTTGCTGTAATTACGGATCACGATGGAATTTGTCAAAGACGGGCTCTGCTTGAGGAGCTCTGGCTTTGATCGCATTTATCAAATGCTATTCCAATTCTTTCATCTCCTCCAAGATCTTGATGTCCCGCTTTCGCAGCTCATCTACGAATAGCTCGTAGCGGTCTCCGTAAATGCATTCTTCCGGTGGAACGATTCCTTTTTCGGTGATCAAACCCCGCCCAATCATTTGAGCACCAATGGAAGCGGAGAAGCCAGTGACCCGCGCCATGGAGGAGATGCCATGCTCGGTATCCGCCTCGTCCCAGAGATAGTAGTCGACCTGGTGCCTGCGGCCGTCTTTCTCACCCACCACCGAGTTCCACATCACGCACACGTCGGTGTCGCCTTCTTGCGGCCGAAGCTTGGGCTCGATTACTTGCAGCAGGAACTCCCTGGGGGAAATCTCAACTCCATCGTTCACAATCGGATCTAGGTCCAGCATCCCACACTCCTTGAGCGTGATGATGCTATCCCAGTGTCCAGGCCACCGGATCGTTTTCTCAGCAAATTCCTGGAGGTAAGGTCGTGTGAAGAGAAAGCTGGGCATGCCCGGGGTAATGGCGCACTCAAGGGTCTCGTTCTTACCAAACTTGGTGAACTGGAAACGTTCGCGGTCGCTCATGGCGTCCACTTCCACGATCTCGCCGCCCTTGATTACACCGACCTTGATCATATACTCACGCAGGACGTGTTCGAAAGCCCAAGTGATCATGTAGCGCAACGGGTGCCGTTGTGATGCTTCCTTAGAAGGAATTCCACCCACACGGGCGACGGCCTTTTCTGCCCGGTCCAGCTTACGGATTCCCTCGCCGACCGTGATATTACTGATGCCCGGCGCGAAGCCGATCCCGTCCATGAAGGTGACACCATTCTTGATAGCCTGCTCGTGAAGCCATTCGCCGTATTCGCTGATCCCCATTCCTTCACGGACCTGTAGTCCCTCTGTCTCGTATGGATCTGGTCGCCGATGGAATTCCTCCAACATGTCGACAATATCGAGCCCGCCGTAGATCGCGGCGTCCACCAACGCGTAGCTTGTTCGACGGTCTGGTAGCGTGCTGACACCAACGTCATAGGTTTCCATGAGGCGTAGCAGGGAATCCCGGTCTTCGACATTCAGGGCATGAATCGCTATCTTTGCGCTCCCTATCAACTCCCTCACCTCTGCAAGGGTTTCTTACCTCCGCCCGACCAACCCCACCACTTCGACATCGTCCTGCTTGATCAGGTCCCAGGCGACTGCCCTGCCCATCTTTCCTGATCCTCCGAAGACCATGACTCTCATGTGCCTTTCCTCTCTTTCTGATCATGTATGCTCAACTTGCGCGGTCTCGAATGCGTAACCATCGCGACTTACCCTGTACAGCCAGCGACAATATCTGAGTCGAACCATGCGATTGGCGTGCTGAGGCTTGTTGTATTGGATTCGACGCGATTCACCTTTCCCTATTGCGCTCACTCGACGATTTGTGAGCTATTTTGCACTCTCATCTCCGAAAACCGATGGGCTCGAGGGAGCCGGCCCCAAGGCCGCCTGACTGCGTTCCGTCTATCCCAGACCTGTACGCCTGACGCTCCTGAACTCCTCTTGGATGCTGTCGGTCGTTGCATGCAATGTTCCCTGTATGCACGATGTGGACCACACTTAACGCCCTATTGCATCAACAGCTTAGCCAACCTGACCGCCGCCATCGCATCCTCTGCGTAGCCGTCAGCACCAATCGACTCAGCCCATTCGCCGCTGACCGGAGCTCCTCCGACCATGACCTTGACCCGATCGCGCAGATCGGCCTTTTCAAGCTCCTCAATTATCTGCCGTTGCATGGTCATGGTCGTGGTCAGCAAGGCCGACAGTCCCAGCAGGTCGGCCTCCGTTTCCGCTACCTTCGCGATAAAGATTTCAGTAGGCACATCGACGCCGACGTCGTAGACCTCAAAGCCATTGCACGATAGCATGGTTGCCACCAGTGACTTGCCGATCTCGTGTATGTCGCCTTTTACCGTGCCGATCACCACTTTGCCAACACGCTGAACTTCCTCATGGCGTGCCTGCAGCTCCGGCTCCAGGATGCTCAAAGCGTTCTGCATAGTCACACCAGCCGCTACCAGGTTTGGCAAGAAGAATTCACCGGTAGAGTATCGATCTCCAACGATCTGCATGCCGACCGCCAGAGCTGAATTGACGATAGTCATGGGCTCAATGCCATTCTCCAACGCAATCTTGGTCAATTCGACAGTTCTTTCCTGATCTCCGTTGATCAGGTTTTCCTTTATGTCTGCCAATAGATCGGTGACCATATTCTCCTTACTCCTGTCTTTGTTCTGTGTCCCTTCAGTACCATGCGGTCATTCGCGAGGCAGGGCGGGGAGCTTAACCATTCCATATTTGTCTGCGGCTCTCTCAGCGATGCGGCGCAGCTCGTCGCGCACCTCGGGGGCCAACCCCGAGGGCTCATACTTCTCCACCAGGCTCTTTACTTCATCTCTTGCTCGCTCAAACGCAGTTTTTCCCCCTTTGGATTTCCAGCTATCCAGAGATCCGCGATCGAGGATCTGGGATGGGAAGTAGAGCTCTTTCTTGAACCATCGCATCGTATGGGGATGGCCGAGGTATTCGCCTCGATGGCCCATATCACGGATCAGCGAGAGGGCGATGGGCTTTTCACGGATTTCGATCCCGGTGATCAGCCGCTTCGTCATCCCGATGATCTCAGCGTCGATCACGAGCTTTTCAAGACTCTGGCAGCTCTCGAAGTCCAGCATGCCGGCTCCTGAGACCATATTGATGCCCGTCAGGGCAGCCATGATGGTTCCGCCAGCAGACTCCAATCCGCATTGAGCGTCCACTACCTTTGCGTCACTCATCCCCAGGTAGGCATGGGTTGGCATTCCGAGAGCTTTCCCTACTTCCGCATAAGCACAGTCGATCAACCAGGTCCCCACGTCTCCCATCGGTGGGGTGCCCTCGCGCATATCGAAAGCGGCCGGGGATCCGCCCCAGACAATAGGCGCGCCTTCTTGCGCTAGCTGAGAGATTAGCACGCCGCTCATGCATTCCGCGGTGTGCTGCACAACCGCGCCTGCCAGGGTGACGGGGGCGACGGCTCCAGCAAGAGGCATCGACACCAGCTCCGAGGGAATCCAGGTCCGAGCGCAGTCGATGAGGTTTTGACAGGTCAGGTCGCTCCACAGCAGAGGTGGAGACGGACACACATCGAATATAGCCACTCGCTTGGAGGCGAGCTCCTCCGAGCCGCCGACTGCCACCTCCAGCATTTCCTTCATGATCCACCAGGTGTCTTTGCCAAACGCGCCCGTGACAATGGGTTTGCACATGTAATTGAGTGCCAGGTATAGTCTGTAGAGATCCCCGATCTCCTCTGGCACGTCCGAGCAGATCATCGCCGTGCTCTGGGCATCCAACTGGGGAAGCACCTCGACCAGCTTCACAAAGGTGACGAAGTCGGAGGTGACGGGTGGGCGCTGCTCTTCACTTTCGCTGTCAAGGATGGTCAGCGCAGCCGATCCTGGATCGAACTGGACAGCATCGCCTCCATAATGGCACGTGGGCTTTCCTGCCAGCGTGTACAGATCGAAGTCGCTCGGAGCTTGGTCGAGCGCCCAGCGAACGAGTTTCTCGGGGATCTTGGCGACCTGTGCCTCGCGATCTACCAACGCTTCGGCCTCTGCGAGCAATTCGAGAGCCTCTTCATTGTGGATCCTGACCCCGGGATCCTGGAGGACACCCAGGGCTTCGTCGATGATTTGATCGATCGTCTCCTTCTCAAGGATTCTTATGCGTAGTGACATGGGAGACACTCCTATCTAAATAAGTCTGTGGCCAATGCGATGAGCATCTTTTTATCAACTGTTCCGGCATCAGGGCTGATCGCTGTGGGGCTCTGCTTGCATTGGATGACGCCTGTATCGATGAAATTTGCATCGGATCCCTTGGCAAGTCGGCACGTAATGAATGCTCCTCTTCTCCAATATGCCCCAAGATTCAAAGCCTCCAACCACCAAACCACATCCCGAGCGCCTATCGAACGGTTTGAATTGCTGTGTTGAAGGACCTTACATGCTGGGCCGCCTAAAACGCATTTTCGGATATGCCCCCGGATGCGAGTCACGGCTTTTCCCCGAAACAATATATCGTATATAAAATATTAACGGGTCTCCTCCAAAAAGTGCGGATAGTAGACATAACTAAACCATCACGGAGGGCGGTTTACGACTGACGCCTGCTTGATCTTGAGGGCGAAATATTCAAGATCATGAAAGCCATAGCATCGACGCTTGATCACTTTGATCTTGTTGCTCAAACCCTCCAAGCGACCTGTGTTGATCGGATAATCCCAGTGATTCAAAAGACCATACCCATAGCTAGACAGGATCCCGGCAAACTCCTGGAGAGCCTTGATGCCGCTCCCCTCGGCGGTTTGGATCCAATCGCTCAAGAGGAACAGGGCTTCTCAACGATCCCTGCAGTCCCACAAGCGTTTCAAGTCATCTTTCAAGAGGTAGACCACATTGAGGTTGCGGTTCAATTCAAGCAATCTTTCCAGTTGCAAGCACTGCTCTCCGGTCAAATTTAACCCGCTTTTAGAAACGACTCAATGAACGATTTTGGGTATCCTCGAGATGCTTTTTCATAGCTTCCTGCGAGCCCAGTTTATCTCGCCGCTTCAATCCTTCAAGGATTTCTACATGCTGTTTTGGTTCTGCAATATAGGGGTCATGTGCAAGAACGCGTTCCAATTCGTTTAGCAGCTTTTCCACCAAGTCTACCATTCGATTATTACCGGATGCACGAGCGATCGTGAGGTGGAACTCCAAATTCAGTTCATATCCTTTACGATATGTTTTATTTGTTTCATGCGTGTGTGTACTCTGTGTACTCAATGCTAATTCTTGTTCTAGACGGTTATTCTCTTCAAGCAAACAGATATCGTCATCAGTAATTCTCTTAGCGGCGAGCCCTACTGTTTCGACCTCAATAACACTTCTCAGGTGAAAAATTTCCAGAATGTCATGAATCGAGAGGGATTTGACCTGATAACCAGACCTGGGAAAGGATTCAATTAGTCCTTCTGAAGTCAGAATAACTAATGCTTCTCTTGCTGGCGTTCTGCCAACCTTAAACGTCTCAGACAACTCCGTAATGCTGTAAATTTGTGCTGGTTCCAACTGTCCAGCAATGATGGCTTGCTTGATTGCCTGGTATGCTTCATCTTTCTTCGATACAGTATTTGGCATGATTGTTTAGCGCATTCTAAATAAATATTTATCCAAAAAATAATCTCAATATACAAGTATATTTCAATTTTAATAAAAATCTCAGCATGTCAACCTGCTTGTTAAATTGGGCATTGACCAATTGCAATATCATTGCTATTATATCTATAGTATGTTTATATTATATCATAAACATATCTATTTTCACAGATGAAGGCGGAATATAAATTAATAAATACAGTAAGAGGGTGTTGAATAAAACATCTCGAATCTCCACTTGCATGGCGGGGTTTAGATCGATATTCCTGAACTTGAAACGCCTGGTGAAGCTGCTGAGCGGGACCAACTTCAAAGGCCAAGCCAGGCTTACAGCCTGATGGTAAGGGCTTGGCAAGGGACAAGAAAAGGACAACGGAGTAGAGAAAAGAGCCTAGAAAGCGACACAAATAGAGGCCGATTTGAGGCACTTTGTCGCCACTCCAGCCCCAAAAAACTCGGAGCCCGCCTGGGGAGGAAGCTGCTCGCCTTGTGGGCGTTATTGTTCAACACCCTCACTGTAAAAAACCTAGTTCTACGAAAAATCTAAATCTCAATAATGAGGAGTAACAAATGAGTCAAGAAATGCTTGATAAGCTGGCCGAGGCTGTGATTAAGGGTGAAACGGATCATGCCGAAGCATTAGCAAAGGAAGCACTAGAAAAGGGTCTAGACCCGTTGCAATGCATTACTGAAGGACTTACCAAGGGAATCCAAAAGGTTGGTGAACTGTTCGGTTCGGGTGAATATTTTTTACCCGAGCTGATCGTTGGTGCCGATGCGATGAAATCGGCTTTAGATATCCTAGAGCCAGCCCTGGTTGGTGACCAGGC
>DUEW01000119.1 GCA_011174845.1 Anaerolineae bacterium
CAAGCGTGAGGCTCACTGGGCAGTGGTCCGAGCCCAAAACTTCAGGATGGATTCCTGCGGCTAAAACATGATCCTGCAGGTCAGGCGAGATGAAGAAATAATCGATGCGCCATCCTACATTCCGTTCCCGCGCCCCACCCCAATAAGCCCACCAACTGTAGGCATCCGTTTGATCGGGATTTAAGGACCTGAAAGTATCGATGTAACCTTCATCAACCACCCGATCGATCCAAGCACGTTCAATTGGTAAAAAGCCCGTGGTGTCTTTATTCTCTTTAGGTCGGGCCAGATCAACTTCTCGATGAGCGGTGTTCACATCACCGCAAAAGATAACCGAATGACCCGAATTCCGGTACTGGTTGCAGCGTTCAAGAAAAGCCTGCTTATAGGCCATCTTGAAGGGTACCCGGCTGTGGTCACGCGATCCATTGGGGAAGTAGGCGGTTAAGAGGGTGAAATCCCCATAGTCCGCGATGATTGTGCGACCTTCGCGATCATATTCCTCGATCCCTAAACCGATCTGAACAGATATTGGCTTGACCCTTGAGTACAGCGCCACACCGCTATATCCCTTACGCTCGGCTGAAGCCCAGTAAGAGGTATAACCCACAGGGGCTAATAATTCCTCATCCAACTGGCTGGGGTCAGCTTTGGTCTCCTGAACACAGAGGATGTCAGGTCGGATATCCTTTATCCAATCCAGGAAACCCTTCCTCTGCGCAGCCCTGATCCCATTTACGTTCCACGAAAATAGTCTTGGCATGGTTGGTTTATCCTGCTCGTGTAGCTTCCCAATCCTCTATAGCTATCTGCTGAGCCTCGTTTTGGGCTTCTCGCTGAAAGACTTCGAACTCTTTAAGCTGAGCTACCTGGGGAGGCATGATTCTAATGAATGGTCTGGTTTGTCTGATCAACTCAACAGCGTCCTCAAGCTGCATACCCTGGTGAATGAAGTAAGCGGCGGCCATCGTGGGAGCACGACCAATACCGCCTGCACAATGAATATAGACCTTTCCCCCCTTCGAAATGACCTGGTGAATGAACTCGACCCCCCGCTCCAACTGATCGAGGGTCGGAGCTTGATCATCGACTGTGGGCAGATGACAATACTGATCAAAGGATAGCCCATGCAGAGCGTCGTCATATTCAGAACGCAAATTAACACTACCTGTGATCCCCCATCTCTCTAGCGTCTTTTTGCCTAATGCACGATATTGTGGCCCAACGAACACTTCGGGAGTAACTTGACAATATCGTTGGAATGGAATGCCTGTGATAAAGGCTACACCTCTGACATATAGCCAAAGCAAGGTCGTGGCAAGACCTTGATTTTGTAACCGAAATCGGAAAATGTCCCCACCCATCATGATCAACTGAATGAACCTGCGCATCTTACTCCTCTAAGCCACAGAGCATACCATACTTAAACATTCAACACAGATAATGGCTGTTTTAGCTTCGAAATATTCTGATTTTCCTGTAGGTTCGGGTCTCAATCAACTGCAGCTTCCTAACCACGCTGACGAAGAGATCATCCATCCACCTAGTGATTGAGTTGAGGTTTTTATAAATCATCGATTAGGCACTCAAGTCTCCGCTCAGGGACCGTATTAATCTTCCCCATTAGAAATACTTGAGGGACTCTTTTGGGGGTTTTGGAGCAACCGCATACCGTTAAGCGTGACCAACAGAGAAGTGCCCATATCCGCGAGCACAGCCATCCACATCGTACCCAACCCTAGGAGGACCAGGATCAGGAAAGCCAATTTGGTCAATAGACTCAAACCAACATTAACATGGATCGTGCGCATCGTAGCACGGCTTAGAGTACGGAGAAAAGGAAGCTGACGTAAATCTTCACTCAAGAGTGTGATATCAGAAGTTTCCATCGCTTGGGCCGTTCCTCCCCAAGCGCCCCCGACGGCAATTCCAACGTCAGCCGTTGCCAAAGCAGGCGTGTCATTGATGCCATCTCCAACCATTGCTACATAACCATGTTCCCTCTGTAAATTTCTAACCGCCGTCACTTTTTCTTCCGGCATTAATTCACTCAACACTTCGGTAACACCTACTTGCGCACCAACCTTCTCCGCTGCTGATCGGTTGTCACCCGTGAGCATGACGAGGGTTTTGACCCCGACGCGCTTAAGCATCGCAATCGCCTCAGGACTTGTCATGCGAACGACATCAGCTAACACAATCGTGCCTTGGAATTGACCGTCTTTCTCAACCATGACTGTGGTAAAACCATTTATGGCATCTTCTTTTGCCTCTAGACAATCGTCCTCAGGATGAAGAATCTGACGATCAAAGTAATTGTGACTTCCAATCGTAACTTGTGTCCCATTTACTCGACCCGTAACCCCATGCCCTACATGAGCTCTTACTCCTTCGGCGGCTGGATACCTCTTCTCTACACCACGCTTCTTAGCTTCGTGAACGATCGCGTCAGCAACAGGGTGTTCACTATGAGCTTCAATCGCGCTCGCTAAAGCGAGCAAGTCATCACATCCCTCACAACGAGGGAATTCATCAAGTGTTGGGGGTGTAGAAGTCGCTATTTGACAATTTACAGAACGAACTGCAACGACAGATGGTCTTCCTTCTGTTATCGTGCCAGTTTTATCAAACGCCATCGCCTCAACGCGGCTTAATGTCTCAAGATAGGTCCCGCCTTTAACAAGAATCCCTCGCCTTGCCGCAGTACTGATGGCGCTGATGATGCTGACAGGCGTGCTTATGACAAGCGCACACGGACATGCCACAACCAACAATGCCAGCCCCCGATATAACCAACCGAAGGAGCCTGATGCCGGATTGAGAAAGGGTTGATTAAAGAAAAGAGGAGGGACGATTGCCACGGCGGCTGCCAGGAGAACAACCAGCGGGGTATAGAGCTTTGCGAACCTATCGACAAATCGCTGAGCAGGTGCTTTCTTTTCCTGAGCTTCCTCCACCATCCTGATCAAACGGCTGATGGTATTATCCTTGGCTAAGCGCGTCACCTCGATTCTCAGCGAGCCCTCTCCGTTAATAGTGCTTGCCAGGACTTCTGACTCTTCGATCTTCTCAACCAATCTTCCCTCACCAGTGATAGGGGCTTGGTTAACCGATGAGTTTCCTGTGACAACACGACCATCCATAGGGATTCGCTCACCAGGTTTGACCAAGATTAAATCCCCAATTTGTAAAGTCTCCACTAGGACACGGATTTCATGGATCTGATCCTCATGAACATGGATGAGCGTTGCACGTTGAGGGGCAACTTCCACCAAGCTTTGGATGGAGGCGCGCGCCTTGTCAACGACATACCCTTCTAACGCTTCCCCAATGGCAAATAACACAATGACCATCCCGGCTTCGGTATATGCACCGATTGCCAAGGCCCCGATGGCAGCGATGGTCATGAGAACATTGATGTTGATGTCAAAATTCCTTCGGAGCGATCGCCAAGCACTGCGAGCGATTGGGAAACCTGCTGTAATGTACGCCGCGATGGAGGTCAGATCGATCACCAAGTGGTGCCTGCCTAAGATTTCACTTAAGATCACACCAGGGAGAATAAGAATCGCACCGAAGATAGCCAAACGTGTATCCAAGCTTCTCCACATAAATTGGAGAAAACCTATTGGCTTGTGTTTTTCATCCTGTTCCAACGAAGAAACCCCCTGCTCGACGATGTGATAACCTAAATTCTGCAGACTCTCGATCACCGTCCCAGGTAGCACATTCCCTTCGACGCGCAATCGCCCTGTGATTGGGTTAAACACACAGGACCGCACCCCTTCTAGCGTGCTGATCTCACCTTCGATCTCGCTCACATCACAAGCGCAATCGGCGCCTGTTACGGTAAGAGACAATTCCTTGTTCACTACTTCCATCATGTTTCTCAAAATTGAGTAACCCAGAATGACCCTTTCAAGGCAAGCTGGTTATTAATCGGACAATAGTATACCAATTTATGCAACGGATTTCTGTGATGTTCTTCACATTCCTTAGAGAAGGAGTTCCGGCGACATGGGAGCTTTCGACTGAGCTCACACGGAAGTCCGCCTTTGCTGATATGAAATTAAGCAGGCCGGGCTCCCACACCCGGCCTGCACTCCACCACTTTTTTGAGTAGCGAACCTTAATCGAGTCAATGCTAGTCGAAATCCGCTTTCCTTGTACAACTATCCCTTATGATAGGATAACAACCCTCATGATCAAGCCGCTTCCGCTTCCATCTCCTTAGTATATCGACCATCACGCGCAGCACCATTGCATTTAGCACGATGGTAGAGAGCGGCCTGTCCTGAGGGCACGTTTGCAGAATCACCCTGCCACGCGTCCAAAGCCGTTTCTTGAAGCGCCCTTCCGTAGGAAAAACTAAGTTGCCACGGGTGATCACCCATGACATTCATGGCATTTAATCGCTCCGTAGCCTCTAAGTAGCTCATCCCCCCGGAAAGAAAAACGACACCCGGCATGGAGGGAGGCACGGTATTTCTAAGGGAGCTGACCGTGACCTCAGCTATCTCTTCGACACTAGCCTGAGTGGGATAGTCCTTACCTGGTAGAACCATGTTCGTTTTAAGCAGGAGGCCTTCCAACATCACCTGGTGCCTATGAAGTGCAGTGAATAGACTGGACCAGGTTCTTTCAGAAACCTCAGCACAGCGAGATATATCATGATCCCCATTTAGCAATACTTCTGGTTCGACAATAGGAACCAGGCCGACTTCTTGACAGAGAGCCGCGTATTGCGCAAGTGCATACGCATTCGCAGCAATACAGGTGCCAGTTGGTATCCCCTCACCTATCGTGATGACGGCTCGCCACTTTGCGAAACGCGCTCCCAGTTCGCGATACTCAGTGAGCCTTTCACGTAGACCATCCAAGCCTTCAGTGATCTTCTCGCCAGGAAAGCCAGCTAAAGCTTTGGCACCCTTATCAACCTTGATCCCTGGGAGGATCCCCCTCTGAGATAGCACTTTCGTAAAGGGTGTACCCTCTGTAGTCGCATGTCGAATGGTTTCGTCAAAAAGGATCACACCACTGATGTGCTTCTCAAGGTTTGGAGTGGTAAAAAGCATCTCACGATAAGACCGTCGTGCTTCTTCCGTCGATTGGACATTGATCCGATCGAAACGTTTCTGGATCGTACCGAGACTTTCGTCCGCTGCTAAGATCCCTTTTCCAGGTGGGACGAGATCTAGAGCAGTTTGTGCCAGGTCACCTTTCGTCATAATTGTTCTCCCTCCTTCCTAACTAATTTTACCTCTCACTTTGGAAAGGTTACATACTTTTAATGCTACAAGAAAAAGCAACGTATTCCACTATGTAATCGAGTCACAAACAATGGAGTACTCACCATGATAGGTTGATCACCATCTTTTCCTCAACATCGAACATCAAATTTATCTAACACGCAGTAATGGAAGTGTGTATCCTGTCACAAGAAACTCACGCTCAATCTTGATATATTCATCCGATCGGACTATTCAGATACGATGAGTACTTTAAGTCGCGAGACTGAATGTGCGTTCTGTAGTAGCAATCACCCTACACGTATCATGAAGAGGACAAGAAGAACACGCTACGTTGTCCACTTCAATCAACATTCCCATGCGGACTAACATATCCAACATGCCTTCTACCACCCTGGGATCCTTGCCGATCCTCTGAGCAATCTCCTCCAAGCTCAATCCTGATGTTGTGTTTTCTAACTCAGCAAGGATCTGTTTTAACATCGGTTCGCTCTTCAGTAATCACTCTTTGAATATGTGTTCCATTGGATGACATTTAACATTCAAATTATTCTGACTCACTCAACGAGTCGGTACTTGCCCCTCATGCATATCCAAGCAGACGTCCGACTTGGTAAACAAAAACTGCCACGATCCATGCAGCACCTGTTTGGTACACCGCAGAGAATACCGCCCACTTCCAACCGAACTCCCCACGAATAGTCGCAAGCGTTGCGACGCATGGTACATAAAGCAACACAAAAACTAAGAAAGCCAGTGCTTTTAATGGAGAAAACACCTTGTTTAGCTCTTCACTGAGCGCAGTGGCTTCTGCCTCTTGATTTGTTTGAAAGATCCTTAACCCAGGTGTTAGAACCTCGACCAACTCTTTACCTGCCTCGATCGTCGCGTTGAGAAAGCCAGCGCCGATACTCCGGATGTCCTTGGCGAAAGTTGATCGCTCTTGAATATCGTCCTCTCGCTCTTCACCGACATAGATTTGCGACATTGTCGATACAACGACCTCTTTCGCGATCAAACCTGTGACAAGAGATCCGGAGGCTTCCCAAGAGTCAAAACCCGCTGGTCTAAATGCTGGCGCGATCACATTGTTTATCCGTCCAAACCAACTATCCTTTAAACTCGAGACCCCTAACGGTAGATTTAGTAGGATCCAGATGACGACCGAAGCGGCCAGGATAACTGTTCCCGCATGGCGGATAAATTGTCCGGTACGTTGCGAAATGGTTAACCACAGGTTTTTCAAACTCGGCATGCTGTATGCTGGCAGCTCGATGACGAAGGTGGACTCCTCCCGTGTTTTGAAGATCGTACGCGAGAGCAGAATTCCTGCGATCGCAGCTACAAAAATGCCTAGGGCATATAAACCCCAGATGACATAATTGGCTTCCCGACCAAAAAAAGCAAGACCAAAGATCACATATACCGCAAACGCCCTGAGCAGGACATCAAGGGTACTAAAAGTGTGGTCAAAATCCGATCACGGCGATTTCCCAATGTGCGCGTCGCGTATATCGCGGGTACCGCACATCCAAATCCAAGCACCAATGAGACGAAGCTC
>DUEW01000012.1 GCA_011174845.1 Anaerolineae bacterium
CAGAGCTTCAGTGAACTTTTCGGTTCTGTTGTCGACATAACGATCCTATATGCGGGGCCTGTCGATCCTAGTAGACAGGCCCCGCTGATGTGATGTGCTTGGGAGGTTAGGCCCGGTCTCGCTTCGATGTTGATGATCGGGTTTTAGCTCCCGAGGGTCTAACTTACCCACTGACTCGGATCGGTATGCGTTCGTTTCTCATGTTCAGCGACGGATTGTACTATAGTATGTACAATGAACAGATCCCTCACGAGCGCGTCGAGGGTCGTTGTGAAAAGCTGGTTTGAAGACAGGTTTATTTGTGATTTGAGAGAAGCATGTCAGGCACGGTTCACGTAAATTGATGTCAACTTAAAATCGTGACGCTTACCCAACGAGTTGGAAAGATAGGACATGGCGGAAGCCAATCTTGCCGAACTTACAGATCAAGCTTTAGTAGATCTGTGTAAAACGCGGGGCGCGAAGGACGATCGACCATTTGAAGAACTATTCAGAAGACATCAGGCTGCTGTCTGGCGCGTCTGCTATTACTTCCTGGGCGATGCTCTGGATGCTGAGGATATCGTCCAAGATGTATTTTTCAAGGCTTATCGAGGTCTTCCAGGATTTGAGGGCCGAGCGTCATTTAGAACGTGGCTCAACCAAATTGCCATCAACACATGCAAAAACGAATTGCGGATGCGGTCTCGCCGACCAGCAGTGGTGGAAGAGGAGTTGGGTGATATGAAAGCACCGATCGAGATGGCAGGGGGGTCGGATCAACGTTGGCAAGCTATGACAGGGAGAGAAGAATTGGCTCAAGCGTTGGAGATGCTTCACCCTGACCAGTTTACAGCTTTACAGTTGCGCGATTTGGAAAGTCGATCCTATGCCGAGGTAGCACATGTGCTGGGGATAAGTCAGAGTGCTGCCAAGATGCGTGTACAGCGCGCTCGCTTAGCCTTGAGGGGCGCTCTACAGCAATTACGCGAAGGACGTGGAAAGGCATGACTTCCCACCCGACAAAAGAACACTTGGAGGACTTCGTCGCAGACCGCCTCGACGAGAGCGGAAATGCTGCTGTAATCGAGCATTTGTCTATTTGTGATACCTGTCTCGAGGTCGTGGACCAGTTATGGACGGCGACCGATATCAATCAATCGCTTTTGAACGTGCCGGATTTAAAGCAGGCTGCTACCCTTCGGATGAGACGGAACCTAGTTCATCGCATTCATCTCGCTGAACTTGGGAGACAGATGATCCGATTTGCTGGCGTGGGGATGCTTAGTACGATGAAAGTTCTCCTAGAACCGATTTTCGGTTCGCACGATAGACCTGGGTTGAAGGAGGATCATGATGATTGACACGGTGTACTTGCAGGATTCACTTTCCGACTTATGGGATCGGGTGATTGCCTGGTTGCCGACCATTTTGGTAGTGATCATCTTGTTAATCTTGGGCTGGTTTTTTGCCCGTCTAATTTCTGCACTGACACAAAGACTTTTAAGACGCCTAAGAGTTGATGGGATCTTTGAGCGTGTTGGTTTAGCGGAAGGCTTCACCCGGGCTGGGATCACTCGTCCAGCAAGCGATCTGATTGGACTCGTGATCTTTTGGCTTGTGTTTCTCAGCTTCATCTTATTGGCGCTCGAGCAGTTTGGCCTCATGGCGGTGGTGCAGCCATTGCAAGGGCTTATCGGCTATTTACCTCGCTTGCTGGCCGCTGCCCTTGTCCTAATCGTTGGTGCATTCCTGGCTCAATTTCTAGGTCGAGTGTCACAAGCAACAGCGGTGGGTATGGGGATTGAGTTCCACCAGCCATTGGGTCAACTTGTGCAAGTTCTTTTGCTCGTGGTCACTGTTATCTTGGCCGTTGATCAGCTCGGATTCAACCTTACACTGTTGACGGAAACTTTCACGAACCTTTTGACTGTTGTCGTAGCGGGATTGGTTCTGACTTTTGCGCTTGGGGCCCGAGGTGTGGCGGGCAATGTTTTGGCGGGATATTATGCCCGTGAACAATTTTCTTTGGGTGAGCATGTTGTGGTTGACGACCAAGAGGGTACCCTGGAGGCTATTGGTACACTGAACGCGGAGATTGCCGTGGGGGAGGATCGCATTTTCATCCCCAACGCTCGAATGATCGAAAGCCAGGTCAGGGTGCGCGGCAAGTCAAAAAGCGTGGATTCTTCCGAAGGGTCGTAAAGCTCGCCAAACGTTTTACCACGAGAAGCGCATGGTTTAGGAGAACGGGTTGGTTAAGCGGTGCCAGTTCGCGTGACGAGAGTACACTCAGGGTATCCATCTGTGCAGCGTGGGTTACGCGAACACCGACGCGGTGGGAATAGTACAGATTGCTGCGAGAATCAGGAGAGCCGGGGACGCCGACCCCGACTCTCTTTTAAGGAGGAGAAGAAGAGATTCCGCCCTTCCACCAATACTATATAGGAATTTCGTATAGTTAAGCTTGTCAACAATCTGACGGCTTACCGACGGTATCCCTACGCTGATTGACTCCTCGGTACTAAAAGGGGTCATTTTTTCGTGTTTTGAGGGGTTTTTGCATAGCTCTTCGGATTTTTTTAAGATCAACGAAGCGAATAATTACAATTCGATGTAAGGGCAATTCACCGTTCGTGCCGCGAGACGCCGAGAAGAACACTCGGCACTTWCAGCCGGCGGYACGCCGGCCGTCTCGTCGGGTCGTGGCCATTCGCCCCGCGTAGATGGGGTTCACGGCCCGAACTGGGTGCGAGACGGCATGAATTGCCCCTACAGTTTTGGAATGGATGGACGCCCGAAATGACACGATCGCAATAACATGTCATCCTGAGCGAAGCGAAGGATCCCTATGATGATGTCCTTGAAGCCATCGATTCACAGGTATTCTTCGCGCCTGGAGCTTGTCCTGAGCTCAATCGAAGGAGCGCTCAGAATGACACCTACACTTGGGCATGTCATCCTGAGCCCTTCAGCGGAGCCAAAGGTCCCGAGCGAAGCCGAGGGGCTCAGGACAGACTCCGCGAAGGATCCCTATGATGAAACCCTTGAAACCGTCGAATCACAGGGATTCTCACCCTTCGGGTACGATATCGTCGCGCCTAACGGCGCACAGAATGATATCTATGAACCAGATATCCTCACGCGAAATTTGGAAAACCGACGGTGAGCAAAACAATCATCCTACGACATGCTCAGGATGCTTGTTATAACCTCACACATCGCCACCTCTCGATATCCATAGAGATGTCAGTACAAACCCATGTTAGGATATAGCACATACGAAGATCGTCCATGATGATGGAAGGCTCCCATGCAGGTCTTGACAATTGATATTGGTACGGGAACTCAAGACATCTACCTATTCCGCTCCGGTCTCAGCCTGGAGAACGGTTTCAAGTTCGTGATGCCATCGCCAACCATGCAAATTCGAGGACAAATCCTGGACGCGACCAAGCATGGGGAGTCCTTACTGCTCACAGGCGTGACGATGGGCGGTGGTCCCTGTCACTGGGCTGCTGAGGCTCATTTGAAGTCCGGTCACAAGATTTACGCCCTCCCGGAAGCTGCACGTACTTTCAACGATGACCTAGACTGGGTAAGCCACGAGATGGGCATTGAAATCCTCAGTGAAGATGAGGCCGCCATCCTAAAGAACGTTCGCCGGATCGAGCTGCGCGATTTTGACTTTGACACCATCGCAGAGGCGTTCAATGTTTTCGGCGTTCATCTTGATCCACAAGTCGTGGCGGTTGGTGTCTTCGACCACGGTGCTGCACCTCCGAATGTCTCTGACCGTCAGTTCCGATTTGATTACCTCGAAGAGCGTATCAAAGCCGAGAATCGGCTCACGGCATTCGCCTTCCTCTCAGAGAACGTTCCTCCCATCATGACCCGCATGCAAGCAGTAGTGAAATCCGGAAGCATCTTGAATTGTCCGCTGGTCATCATGGATAATGCGGCCGCGTCCGTGCTTGGGGCCACCCTTGATGCGCGCGTTTCCGCTCGACCGCGCATCATGATCGTCAACGTAGGAAATTTCCACACCCTGGCCTTCCGCCTTGGACCGAGCGGCATCGAAGGGATCTTCGAGCACCATACGGGTTTGATCGATCAACCCCGTCTGGAAGCCATGCTCCGATCGTTGGCTGATGGTAGCTTGAGCCACGAAGAGATCTTTGAGGGACACGGACACGGTGCCCTGATTCGTCATCCAGAGGAGTTGAGCTTGGATCAAGAAGAATTCGGCGTGGTGGTGACCGGTCCCCGACGATCGATGATGATGGGTTCACAACTGCGACCATACTTTGCCGTGCCATTTGGCGACATGATGCTTACCGGTTGTTTCGGGCTTCTAGTATCCGTCGGCGAACTTGTAGCAGAATTGGGTGATCCGATACGATCTGCTCTCCAAGGCGGGGTGATGGAGAATGCGCCATGGGATATCACAGCCTGAAACGCCCACCCCAAAAACTCGAAATCGGACCGAGGTTCGACGGGTATTTCTCGCCACCAAGCCCTATACCCCTTCCCAATAACACTATCTCACCACATCTATCGGCTCAATAATCAGTACTATCGACACATCTCGATTCTTAAAACGCGATCCATCCCCTTGTTGTATACTGACCCGAGGGCACCGTCTCGCATTCAACGTGACACCCCCATGTACCATTCCAGGATGTGATAGCCTTCACTCCATCCAATGATATAGTACTCAACCGAAGGAGGTCGCTGATGAAAGACACGCGTCTGTCTCGCCCACTCCTGTCTTTAGCCCTGCTACTGATCTCTACCCTGGCATGTAACCTCCCAGCAATTCGTCCCAAAGTTGACCTAGAGACCACCCAAACGATAACTGCTCTCGAGACCATCGTTGCAGGGACAATGCAGGTCGGCGGGGATGGTCAACCCGACCAACCTCCTAAGTCTCCTCCACCGGATACACATGTTCCCACTGACACGCCCCACCCCACCATCCTTCACGAGATGCAACCGGAAGAGCCCGTGGCGCTTCTAAGCTCATTGACAGATCTCTCCTCCCTACCTCTCGCAGACGAACATCGCGCCATCGGCGACAGCTTCATCCTCAACCTTTATGAGCGCCCTTTCACCGCAGGAGGAATGGATTATCTTCCCCACCTCGACATTGTTTACGCCGAACTCGGGTTGAGCGCGCCTTGGATCTACGTCGTCATTTATTTGGAGGACGCACCTCCCGATGATGCGATCGCTACCTACGGCGTTGAGATCGATCTCGACCTCGACGGGTGTGGAGATTGGCTGATCATGGCCGCCCTCCCACTTGCCTCTGAATGGACCACCGATGGCGTACGCGCTCAGCATGATGTGAACGATGACGTTGGCGGCCTTACGCCCCTGCGACCCGATGCTCCAAATCCGGCATTGGATGGTTACGACGAGCGGGTCTTCGATCACGGACTTGGCCCTGACCCCGATGCTGCCTGGGCACGCCGCGACCCCGAGCATCTTGAGCGCATCCAACTGGCCTTCAAATACGAGCTTATTGACTCAGATGCAGCCTTCTTATGGGGCGCTTGGACCGACGCTGACGTCAAAAAACCACTCTGGTTTGATTATAACGACCACTTCACGATTGAGCAGGCGGGAGATCCCGCCATAACCAGCGAATACTATCCACTCAAAGCCTTGGCGTGGATAGACAACACCTGCCGCTGGGCTTTCGGTTTCACACCCATAGGAAACGAGCCCGGCTTGTGTGGCTCCACGACCTTACCAACACCCGAGCCCGATATGGGGTACTTGGTGTGCGTTCTAAGAGTTTGTACTTGCCAGCCGGCTTGTCCTCCGCGGGCGGAACCTTGCACTCCCTGCGAATTGCCCTGATCGCCTTAGACCATCGCTCAATGGTTCGTTTCTTTCGAATAAATTGGTATCAAAATCGAGTTCAACAATTTCGGCGAGGTCAATGACCTCGCCGAAAGCTTTCTGCGTTGATACCCATCTTCAAACAGTATTAATGTCATCCTGAGCCCCTCGGCAGAGCCGTAGGTCCCGAGTAAAGCCGAGGGGCTCGGTACCTTCGGCTCCGCGAAGGATCCCTATGATGGTACTTATAGAAAGTTACATCGTAGGGATTCCTCGTGGCAAGGCTTTTCGGAATGACATTCATGCATGCGTATCTAGCTAGCGCGCGATCGTGATCTTCACTTGTGCAGTATCTGCATGATTCCCGGCGACATCAATAGCGCGCACATAGATGGTGTGCTCACCTGCCAGACCCAATTGCCAGCGTGATGAGTACGGTGGGGAGGTAACGGTATCGATGGGTCTGTTATCTACATAGAAAACAACTTTCGCCAGAGAAACCTCTTCAAAGACCTCGACCTCGATCAGAACTTCCCGATCCTCCGGCCAGTTATATTCCTGCCCGGATTCAGGTGACAGCAATTGAATTTGTGGTGGCTGATTGTCGATCGTCACGTAGGTCGCAGCGGTCGCGATCCTCCCATCACTCTGCACAACAACCAATTGGAGCGTGTAAAGACCGTTGAGCCCTTCTGTATCCCATATACCGAGCACTCCATCTTGAACCGGTGTGGATTTGTCTTCACCGATCTGAATCCATCGACTAGGGTTCAAACCACGCCCATACTGCAGTCGGTAATACTGGAACGCCTCCGGCCTAGCATTTCCGTGGAGGGTTACCTCTCCGCTCAGGATGTCGAAAGGGAGTGGAGAGAATAAATTAACTTCCGGATTAACTGCTACCCCCTCATATTGCGTATCGTACTCCTGCGGAGGTCCTTCGATTCCGACTTGACGCGCCCATTCCATGGCTTCAGGTGGTGGGATCAAATAGACCCGCTCCTCGACGAACTCTATCGGAGTATCCAAAGTTGCCAACTTGTTGGTTTCCTTGTTGATCAGGAACGGCTGGTAGAGGTTATCGTAGTGCGTCGGCTCTGTGCCGTGAATAAAGGCTTCGCGCACCACGTTGGGGCAATACTTTGTGGGCAACAACCCGGATGGATCACATACCTCCATGATGCTCACACCTGAGGGAAGCGCCCATCCTTCTCGAGGCGTATCACGATTCGCGTATCGGATGACAGCATGCCAGATCGGAGTAGCTCCGTTCAAAGCGTTCAACTGACGCATCGGGCTATCATCCAGATTCCCAACCCAAACACCAACCACGTGAGAAGGTGTGAAGCCGATTGTCCAGTTGTCATATCCATCGATAGTCGTGCTGCTTTTAACCCCAGCCGGGCGACCAACCTCAAACGGATTGGAGTGCCCAAAAGCGGGCCATCTCGCAGCTTCATCGCTAAGAACATCTGCGAGCAAATAGGACAATTGTTGACTTAGGACAGCTCGCTCTTCTTGAGCGTGAGTGTAAATCACCCGACCGGCTGCGTCCTCCACTTGCAAGATGGCGACCGGATCGAGCGATCGAGCTTCGGGTGAACTTCCCTCCGAGGGCGCAGCCATGCCCACCATCTGCCCATCATTGGCGATGACACCGTACGAGAAAGCCATATCGAGAAGCGTGACATCAGCTCCGCCCGAAGCCAACAAGGATCCATAATCCACTCCAGGCTCTATCAACGTCGTGACACCCATGGAGCGCAATGTAGGAAGGACGTTCTCCACACCTACCAGCTTTAGACTCCGAGCCGCAGCAACGTTGTAAGAGTTCGCAAGCGCTGTTCGCATACGGACCGGTCCGTGATTTTGACCATCGTCGTTCGGTGGGACATCCCACGAAAGGTCAGCGAAGGTTTGCTGTTCAGGGATATCAAGCACCATGGTTCCTGGAGAATACCCGCGAGCAAAAGTCGTGAGATAAATGAAGGGCATGAGCAAGGAACCGGACTCACGCGGAACTTCGGTTGGACCTAGAAAACTTAAGATATATCCRTTCATCGGATCAAGGACCACAATCCCAACATCGGATAGGTTATGATCCAACCCTGTATCGCTCGGTCTGAGCGGTGGTAACAATCCGGCAGCCACACATGCGGTTCCATCTTCTGCTGGTTCAACAAAACCAACTTCACCACCACCCATCCGCGTTAAATGGGTATGCGCGACACAAACCGTCTGTAACTGCAGATCGTTGTCCAATGACGTGATCACACGCAGCCCGCTCCGATGAAGGGCATTCGGGTCCAATATCTCACCTAGGCGAGCCCAAGCATATAGTGCGAAATCCGAAGCGTAGGAGGTTAGCTCTCCCTCCGTCGGTTGGAGCTCGATGGATTCTCTTACGGCCTCCCTGGCCTCGGATTGCCGGATCATTCCCTGGCTCGCCATCCTATTCAGCAACCAAACTTGCATCTCCCTCGCTTTCGACGGAGCATCAATTGGATTCAGCGTCGGGTCTTGAGGGACACCAGCGAGGAGAGCACCCTCTGCTAGGGTCAACTCGGAAGCGTGCTTTCCAAAATAAACCAACGCAGCAGCATCGATCCCATAAGCGTAATAGCCATAGTGAGCGCTGTTTAAATACCACTCCAGAATCGTCTCTTTGGGGTATAGCTGGGCAAGCTCTGCCGAAAGTAAAGCCCTACGCAACATGTAAGTAACGGACCTGTGATCACCATCTCCCAGAGGAAGTAGATGGGTTTCCACCAATCTTTCGGCGATTGTCGGCGACGATCCAGGCTGAGCTTGGCGCAGCAAACTCCCTATCAAGACCTGTAACAACGCCTCTGGACCATATCCTGGGTTTTCCCAGAAGGTCTCGTCAAGAGCCAGGACCGAAGCTTGGATGACATGGTGGGGAAGCACATCATAGGCGAGCGGGTCAATCTTTAGCCACCGACGTTCAGCAGCGGATGGATGTAAGACCTCAAAGAGCAAGACCTCACCGCTCTGATCGTATATGCGTACCGGTTTAAAAACCTCGCTTCCGATGGGTCCAAATACCTGTTCGATCTCCTGAACGCGTGGTAATCCACGCGTCAAGTCCGCATACAGTAGAGCAAAGACGAGAACCACGGCACACGCCAGCAGGGCCATAACAACGATCAGACCACTGGCAATTCCACCGCGCCAGCCTGCTCTGGTTTGACGAGTACGACGAAAACGAACGATATTTGTGGGATGAAGCATAATAAGATTCTACCCGCTTCTGGTAGTCAGGCTATAATGCATGCAAGTCTGATGCCGGTATCCTAACCTCAGAGAGTATACGAGAGATCCTCATGATTCCCCAAGACTACCACATTCACACCAATTACTCATGCGACTGTAAAGCCACGATGAAGGATATGTGCCAAGCGGCGATCGAGTTCGGTATCGAAGAGGTCGGTTTTTGCGATCATTATGATTTGATGCCCGAGGATCCGTGCTACGCTTTCTTCCAGGCTGATGCTTGGTGGCAGGCCTTACAACGCTGTCGAAAAGACTTCCAAGACTCACTCACCATACGAGCTGGAATTGAATTGGGTGAACCTCACCTATTTCAAGATGATATGCAGGAGATATTAAAGAACTACCCTTGGGATTACAGTCTAGGTTCAATGCATTGGGTCGGTTCGAAGACCGTTTTCGATCCGTCTTATTTTAATGCACCTGCTGAGGTAGCCTATCGTACCTATTTTCTTGAATTGGCCAAGATGGTAACTCATGCGAACTTCGACATTTTGGCGCATTTGGATGTCGTCAAGCGCTATGGCTTTGACATCTACGGGGCATATGACCCCTTGCAATTCGAGAGTGAGATCCGGGACGTCCTGAGCATCTGCGCTGAGCGGGGTATAGCATTGGAGGTTAACACGGCCCCTCTTCGCCGTCCGATAAAACAAGTTGCTCCCTCCCCGGTAATCCTGTCATGGTTTCAAGAAGAGGGCGGCCGATGGGTCACCATCGGTTCGGACGCTCACCTTATCGAGCATGTCGGCTTTGGGCTAGAAACGGCGATGAGCAGCCTTCGGTCTGCTGGATTTGATCATCTTGCCTCCTTCGAGTCACGTCGTCCAAGACCAATGCCAATCCCTCAGGATGATATTAACCGTTAAAACCACCTGATACTTTTAATTAAATATATGCGATCTCCCTTAGCACTGGGAATTTGGAGTCCGCAAGCTCTGCTTCCACAGCGTCCTACCTGCCCCGAGCTTGCCGAAGAGAGCCTGTCGAAGGAGCCGCAAGCAGAGCTTGCGGACTCCAAATTAAACCGCAACTAAGAGAGTTCGCCTAATACTGTGCGTGTCAATCACATAGCGGTTGATCCACCAAGATCTCTCTCAATTTATTGCTGATGATCACCTTCGAATAGTTGCTGTTTGAATGGTCAACCGGCTACGGGTTATTCTTGAATCCACTGATAAAAGGGCAACTGCCCAAAGAAGACATATCGCCAAATCCACTGGCTAATCCATTTACTGGCGAACTTGCGTTGCATAAGTGATATGGAATCCGGAAGCTCTGCTTCCGGCCGCAAGCAGAGCTTGCGGACTCCAAAGTCAACTATAATTAAGAATTCTTATCCAATACGGATCATGTCATTGATATAGCTCTCGAACCTACTCACTGGCCGATCAGATGCTTCGTGCTATACTCTAAGGCGCAATGATGTGAGCGGTTCGACGTACCTCCTATGATTGAGCCGCTCATAAATTTCTGTAACCAAGTCTCTGCTATGAGCACCCCTAGAGGACATCGCCCTTCTTAGCTTATAAGGGAAGGTTTCCTATATGCCAGAAATGATGAAAGCCGTTGTGAAATCCCATAAGGGACCAGGATTCGAAAACCGTCAGGTCCCAATCCCAACGATAGAGCCAGACGAGGTCTTGGTGAAGGTCAGGGCAGCATCGATCTGCGGTACCGACCTTCATATCTACAATTGGGATGAATGGGCCGCTGGCCGTGTGAACCCACCGGTCGTCGTTGGACATGAGATCTGTGGTGAGGTGGTCGATCGTGGCACCATGGTTGTTTCACCGGGAGTTGGTGATTTCGTATCCCTTGAATCGCACGTGGTCTGCAACACTTGTGCATTTTGCCGCACAGGACTGGGACACCTCTGCGAAAACACAAGTGTGATCGGCGTGGACCGTGATGGTGGTTTCGCTGAATATATCGCGATCCCCGCTCAGAATGCGTGGCCCAACCCACCAGATCTGCCACTCGAAATCGCAGTCTTACAGGAGAACTTTGGCAACGCGGTTCATACTGCCTTCGCTGTCGACCTGCGCGCTAAAAAAATCCTGGTCACCGGCTGTGGGCCGGTCGGATTGATGACGATCGTAGTCGCCCGCGCAATTGGTGCCCGGGCAATTTACGCAACCGACATCAGCCCCTACCGCATCGAGTTTGCCCGTCGCATGGGGGCCGACCTGGCGCTGCATGCAACTGAGGATCGTGTGATCGATTTAATTTTGGAGGCCACCGACGGTGAGGGAGTCGACGTATTGCTTGAGATGTCAGGTGCCCCTTCCGCTATCGATCAAGGGTTCACTCTGCTCAAGCCTGGCGGTGACGCCGCTCTCTTGGGCGTGGCTCCAGAGCCGTTCACCTTCGATTGGAACCATCACATCGTCTTTAAAGCCGCGCATGTACTTGGCATCAGCGGACGAAAGCTCTGGCAAACCTGGTACCAAGCACGAGGGTTAATCCGGTCTGGCACTGTCGATCTATCGCCCTTGGTCACACACCGATTTAAGCTGGAAGAATTCGATAAGGCTTTCGAGATCATGGCCTCCGGCAACTCCGGCAAGGTCATGCTCACGCCATGAAAGGAGAAAACCCAATGCGAAACAATGAAGGGATCGTGCTCTCCAGAGATCGCGTCATCCTGATCGTTGTTTCATTTTTCCTCGTCATCGCCCTCGCGTACATCGCGATCATGACCTTTTCCAAAAAACCTGCCTCAGGTACTCTCCCGGGCCTCGCTACCCCGGTCCCTGTAGATAAAGCTCCTGAGGTCCAGCCGACGGAGAAGCCGACCGAAGAACCTCTGGTGGAGGCCAGGGTTAGCCCAACAACTCAGCGTCTTGAACTCCCCCCAACCCCCACGCCATTCCGTGTTGTCTCGGAAGAGGACGTACGTGTCATACTTGATCTCTCCAGTCCCGACCACATCGACTACTTCGACGATCCCAGATCCTGGTTCCGATACGATAACGAGAATGCAACCTATCGCGTTGAAGATGGCCAATTGGTTGGAATCGATCACAAACCCGAAGAACGCTATATCCACTGGTCGTACACAAATACTCAATCCGGGAATGTGTATGCCGAGATCAGTGCCACGAATGGTGATTGCATAGCAAAAGACACGGTCGGACTCGTCATCCGCGTCAATCCTGATAAAACCCCGAGCGGTTATGCATTTGAGGTGGCTTGTGATGGCAAATGGCGCTTTCGCCGCTTTCGCGGTTCAAGTGGGGCTGAGGAATTTGTTGATTGGACCCCCTCCGATTTCATCCTAGCCGGACGCGGCGCCACCAATCGACTCGGAATCTGGGGCTACCAAGGCAACTTTGTTCTTTTCGTGAACGGGTTCGAGGTCGGCACCTACATCGATCCTGACTATCCCTCCACATTTGGTTACTTCGCGGTCTATGTTCGAGCTTCGCAGACCTTCGACCTTATGGCCACCTTCGACGACTTCGCATACTGGCACATCCCGTTCATCCCATGAGATCCAAGTTATCCTTTGGTCTCATGATCGTATTGGGTCTCACAATCGCTGCATGCACGAGACCAGCTAGGGAGCCGCCACTCGACCGTACAGCAACGATGGTGGCGGCTACCCTGGCTGCTGAGACAGCATCACCCGCTAGTCGTACACCCCCTCCGAGCGCTTCAGCGATCATCACACCCTCCGTTGTATCATCTGTGACCCCACCTCCCAGCGAGGGTCCTTCGACCCCAGTTCCCGAATTAGAACCCGAGGACCCACGCTATGGGCTCGACCTGGCCTCGCCTGATTACCGCGACGATTTCAGTTCCCAAACCACGTGGTCCGGTCCTAACTTCGCAGGTGCGGTCAACATGTGGGACGATGGTCGCCACAGCGCCACAGATAATTATGCCGATCAATATATCTGGTGGAGCACGACAAAAGATGAGCTCGAGGTCGGCAATCTCTATGCTGAGATCACGGTCGAAATGGGCGATTGCTCTGGGAAGGATGGCTACGGTTTCTCCATACGCGTTAGCGGAGAGCTGCGCAATAGCGGCTACACCCTGGAATTCTCCTGTGATGGAGCCTACCGCATGCGAAAATTCATCGTTGGTGCAGTCGCGACCCTGATCGATTGGACATCCTCCGAGATGATCGAGCCTGGTCCCAATAGCGTAAATCGCATGGGCTTCCTCGCAGACGGAAACCAACTTTATGTCATCGCCAATGGGGAGGTCTTGGATCAAGTTGAAGACGGTGATCTGATCAGTGGAAATTTCGGGCTGTACGCCAGCGCTGAAAACACACCAGGGCTCACGGTTTATTTCGACGACTTTTTCCTCTGGCACCTCAAACCTTGAGTTAGATGCACAAAACATCAGGTGACCCAACACGATGATGTTGATGCCTCGTCAGCGGACATGTGTAGACTCCCGAAGGCTCTAGATTCGTTGTATGCTCAGGATAAAAACCGGTTCGTCCGTATGTTCAACGACTTCATTTATCAATACGATCCGCTAAATAAACACAAAACTGTCGGCGATACGTAAAGAATGTTATCTTGATGATCAGATATCGGTCTGCTTCACCCAGTTCACGCTCCAGAGATCCTCACCCACCTTCCCGCTCTCGAACCCGATCAAAGAGCGCAAGCGTAGCCATAATGATCATCATCACAACTCTCGCTCTCCCTGGTTGTTTGAAGGCCGGTCCTCTTCCCTCACCCACGCCAACCCAAGTGACGCCGACAACAACGCCCACCTTCATCATTCCGACTCTCATCCCCACCGCTACATTCACACCCGAACCCGAATCATCCCCTACGCCCGATCTTCTCATTGGACTCGGTGACGTGATCTTTGAAGATTCATTCGATCGCAACCTGGGCTGGGAAATCGATCAATCCGAAATCGGAGGGTCCAGTATGGTTGAGGGACGGCTTAGCTTGTCCGTCAGGCGGTCAAATAACTTCTACTTCATACGCAGCCCAGCCCCGACGATGACAGATTTCTTCCTCGAAGTCACCGTGCGAAGTGAAGTGTGTTCGGATGGTGATGAGTTTGGGGTGATGTTTCGGTTCTTGGCGATGGGCGAACACTACCGCTTCGCCTTGACATGTGATGGGAATGCTCGCGTCTCACGTATCCTCGAGGAGGGCGAAATCGTGCTTGTCCCCCTCACCCAAACCTACGCCATGATCCAAGGGTTCCTGGTGGACAATCGCATCGGCATTTGGGTAAATGGAAATCAGTTTCGGTTTTATATTAATAGCCTTGAAGTGTTCTCCTCCCGTGATAATGTCCTTCCCTATGGTCAGTTGGCCTTTTTCGTACGTTCGAGGCAAAGCAGTCAAACGACGGCCTCGTTCGACGATCTGACCGTGCGCGCTTTACTTCCGACACCAACTCCCACCGAACCCCCTGGATCCCCCTAGGAGGCTCATGGCTAAGAAACGACCCTTCCGCAATCGCCTCAACGACCTGAGCCCGAAGGAATGGCTCAAGTTTCAGAAATCATGGTTCATCCACAACCCACCGCCACGTCGTAAGGATGTGCTCCTGCATCCGGCTAAGTTCCCGGAAACGATGGCGCAAGAGTTTGTTGAGTTCTTTACTAAGCGTGGACAGACCGTGCTCGACCCGATGGCCGGCACCGGATCGACGCTGATCGCCTGCCTGCGCGCAGGCCGTCACAGCATCGGGATCGAACTCAATTCAACCTATGCTGACATCGCTCAAAAAATGGTCAACGAGGAACGGGAATCCTTGGGTGAAAAAATTGAGGGGATTCGGGCCGAGGTGATCACCGGTGACTCCGCTCAACTGGCAGATCTCAACCTGCCCACGGTAGACTACGTCCTAACCTCTCCCCCCTACTGGGACATGCTTCATGCTCGTGGTGCCGAGACTCAACGCAAGCGACGCGACGCGCCCGACATGGATGTGATCTATTCAGATGATCCCGCTGACCTGGGGAATATTTCCGATTACGACGAGTTCATTGACCGCTTGGTCACGATCTATAGAGGACTCCAACCCTACCTCCGCCCACGCGCTTATTTAACGATCATCGTGAAGAACGTAAAAAAGGGAGGGCGCATCTATCCTCTCGCATGGGATCTGGCGCGTCATCTTGGGGAAACCTATACGCTCAAAGACGAGCGAATTTGGTGCCAGGACGATGTGCGCCTGGCGCCCTACGGATTAGGCAGCGCTTGGGTGAGCAACACCTTCCACCACTACTGTCTCCAGTTCCGTTATGAGCCTGAGATGTAGGTTCCAGGAGTTATTGAGACTCGTGTGAAAGTTATTGAGCCTGGTTTACATAATTGAGCAACGTTCCATTTAGCCCCGATGCACAGGCGAAGATAAGCACTATACTATTAGTGAATAGATGGATGTAATACCCCTCGCTTCCTAATCCTCTAAACCATCCGGCAGCCTTGTGCGTATGAATATTCCATTTCCACCTGGATCTTATCCTTACCCTGAAATCATCAGCTTTCGATGACCATTGAGCCACCACCGTGACTACGGATACGGAGGCACTGTAGCCTCGGTAGCTCGACAGGAGTTAGCTCCGAAGCCGACAACAATCGGGTGCAGTATATTAGGTACATGTGTTCAAAATTTGAGGCAAAGGTAATAGTTTCTCCCGATCGATTTCATTTCGATAATCCAATTGGTTGGAAACAAGACCGATCCCTCTATTATCTTCAAAGCAGAGATTGGAATTGTCGTGGCTCAGAGTTCATGATAATTCAATGACACCCTTGTGTAACAGCGTTTCATTTATTGAGGCAACCTCAACTTGGATGAAATCTATAGTAACCAAACGCTCAGACGTATAGCTACAATGCTGATGGGAGAAGGAAACCAATCATTTGCCTTTTAGAGGCTTCCGATTACTCTAATAATCAGAAACTTATTCCATGCCAAGGAACGGTAAGGTGACTCCGTACGCTGCCAAAAAGGTTTAAAATGAGATCATAGAATCCACCATCGTGTGAAAGGATAAGTAATGAAAGCCTCGGAACGACAAATTGCGGAAGGCATTCTCTACACCGACCAATACCAACTCACCATGGCACAACTCTATTACCACATGGGCTTACACGAAAAGCAAGCGCAATTCGATCACTTCTTCCGCGATTATCCAAATTACGGCCTCCACAGGGCTGGATACTGTATCAACGCCGGGCTGGCCTGGTTGTTGGATTGGATGTTGAAAGCTCATTTCCAAGACGAGGACCTCGCTTTTCTGAGGGAGCAAAGGGGCCAAATGGGAGGGAAGATCTTTTCTGAGGACTTTTTGCTATGGCTTAAGAGGAACGGCACCTTTGATGGCATTCACATGAAAGCTATCCCCGAAGGCAGGATGGTCCATCCGAACATCCCCCTGACTGTGGTCCAAGGCCCCCTAGCCATGGCTCAGATCCTGGAAAGTCCGCTCCTCAACCAACTTAATTACCAAATCCTGATCGCCACGAAGGCGTCACGTATTCGGGAATGTGGTTTCGGACAATTGTTGTTGGAATTTGGACTACGTCGGGCTCAGGATCGAGGGGCCAACGCCGGGGCTCGAGCGGCGTTGATCGGGGGCGCCGATTTCAGCTCCAACGTGGGGATCTCGCACGTTCTGGGATACCCACCAAAGGGAACCCATGCCCATAGCATGGTCCAGGTTTTTATGGTCTTGGGAGGCAGTGAGCTCGACGCTTTTCGTGCCTACGCCGAGGTCTATCCCGACGATTGCCTTCTGCTGGTAGATACCATCGATACGCTTGAAAGCGGTATTCCCAACGCCATCAAGGTCTTTGAGGAGTTGAAGCGCAAAGGACACCGTGCGCTCGGCATCCGCCTGGATTCCGGCGACCTGGCTCATCTCAGCATCCAGGCGGCCAAGATGTTGAACGAGGCTGGTTTTCACGACACCAAGATCGTGCTCTCAAACCAATTAGACGAGCTCGTGATCTGGCAAATCGTTAGCCAAATTCAGGACGAAGCCCCACGTTATGGACTTGATGCGGACGATCTCATCAACCGCCTTATATACGGTGTCGGCACAAGGCTGATCACTTCAGGAGGGGATCCCGCCTTGGACGGTGTCTACAAGCTGACGGCCGTGAGGGACACGGGAAAATGGAAACCTGCTATTAAGATCTCAGAGACTCCGGAGAAAATCCCCAACCCAGGGGAAAAACGTGTCTGGCGCGTTTACGATCATCGGAACAAAGCCACAGCCGATCTCATTAGCCTCGAGGACGAGGACCCGCTACAAATGGATCCCCTGACCTTACACCACCCCACAGATCACACCACATACCGCTCGCTGAGCCAAAACCAGATCTCACATATCGAACCCCTCCTAGTCGATGTACTGCGCGAGGGCACATTGGTCTACGACCTTCCCCCCATCGATGAAATGCGCAAACGGCGTAACGCTGATCTGGATCGAGTGGATCCTGGTGTGCGACGGATCATGAACCCCCATATCTACCACGTCTCACTCACCCCCAAACTATGGAAGCTCAAA
>DUEW01000120.1 GCA_011174845.1 Anaerolineae bacterium
CTACCACGGTAAGTGGAACTTGGGTGTGGTTAGGTGGGAACAGCAATGAAACTTGGAGGGCCGATTTTGACGGTGAGCCGCCTGAGGGGATTTACGGCTCCTTCACACTTACCATGAGACTAGAGTATCTCGATTGGGGCACCTGTGAGATTTCGCGCAGCATCTGGGTAGCACGGCCGCCGACTCCGACACCGTCACGAACAGCCACCTGGGGCCCATCGCCGACTCGCACTCGCACAAGCGTCCCGGCATCGACCAGGACCCCGACGCGGACCGCGACCTGGGGCCCCTCACCCACGCGCACCCCAACCCGCACCACAGGGCCGACCAGGACGCGAACGCCTACGGAAGAAGCGACACCTACTACTCCAGTTTGTTTGGATTGTTAGTTTCTCTGTGTAGCGTCAAGTACTTCGGCCCCGCTGATGCTGGGCCGAAGTGTGTCTTCGGTTATCTTGCCCCTTCCTTATCAGTAACATACAATGAGTGCACTGAAAAAAACACCCGCGAGGAGCAGGGAGGGGTATAAGTGGGGGTGTGGGCGCCGCCCACACCCCCACTTATACCGGTCATCCTCTCGCCGTTGACCTTTTTTTAGAGGATTCATACAATCGAAGTGATGGATATGATCGAACGTTTGAGAGGGCGCCTGGTTGAGGGTGCTCCGATCTATATAGCACTGGCGACGCTTCTCTATCTGTCCATGTTGGGGATCGCGCGCTCCTCATCCATTCTGGGCCCGATTACAGCGTTGTTGGTCTTGGCCTCTCGAGCTGCGGCAGCGCTCACGATGGGTTCAGCCGCCCAGAATGTAAACCTTTCCGATGCGCGAAGATCCTGGCGCTACCTTTATGTTTCGCTATCGTTGTGGGTTGTCGCCGAAGCGATCGAGAGTCTGTCGTGGTTCCTTCGAGGTGCTGCACCCCTTACTCCATCGGTGGCGGATCTGCTCCGTTTCGCGGGGTACTTGGCGGCCCTGACATCCTTTGCTGTCTATCCTGGATCGCCTCCCGAGAGATTGGGCCGGTTTCGTGATCTGTTTGATCAGATCATTCTCGGTCTTGCTGTTCTCACACTCGTATGGCTGATTTTCATCAAGCCGGTTCTTGAAATCGGGATGGGAAATACGGTTCAGGTCTTTTGGTCAGCCATCTTCCCGATTTTTGATTCTGTGTTGCTTGTTTTGTTGTTGCGGCTTATTCTTCTAGCAAAATACACCCATGAGAGGGGTTCTTTAGCGTCAATCGGAGTGGCGTTCTTGTTGATGGTCGTATGTGACATTGTGGATGGTTATGGCATTCTTCAAGGGGATGTAAGTGGAATAAATTTGGTAGAGGGGGGATGGTTAGCGAGCAACATCTTTTTCGTTCTCGGTTCACGTCTGGTGGTCAGGGATACCGTCAACGGTAAAGTTCAAGATCAGAGGAGAGGAGGCCAATCCTTTGCTACAAGAATTGAACCGCTGCTTCCGATCGCTTTTACCTACGCGGTTGTCGGCCTCACCGTCTTTGATTGGTGGTTATCAGGAGAGGTTGATTGGATCGCAGTTGGCGCCGCGATTATCCTGAGCTTATTACTCGTCGGTCGTCAAGGTGTCATCGCCGGGCATTTTGAGATGCGCCAATACGCGACCATGGTCAACACCTCAGCCGATCTGGCGTTTATCTGCCAAGAGGACGGGAGGATCCTTTTCACGAATCCGGCATTCAAGAGGATCCTCCATCCAGAGGATGATCCAGATGGTGCCGTTCGTCTTGATCAATTTGCGATCCTCGACGAGGAGTTGACGGACATCATCGCCCGAGCTTTAGAAGGTGGTTGGTTGGGAGAGATTTCTTTTCGGCGTCGGAATGGAAGTCGTTTTCCGGTGCTACTCTCTCTTATGCCGGTCGAAGATGCACGGGGATCACGCAAGATGCTGGCAGGTACGGCACACGATTTAACCACCATCCGCAGACGCGAAAATGAATTGCGGGATGCGCTTAAGGAAGTTGCCGCTGCACGAGCTAAATTAGAAAACCTCAACGTGGAGTTAGAGGCAAAGGTTCAAGCGCGTACCAGCGAGCTTAAGAGCACCGTAACTGAGCTTGAGAACTTGCTCGAAGAATTGAAAGTACTCGATCGCATGAAGACTGAATTTGTTGCTCTTGTCTCGCACGAGTTGCGCGCACCTCTAACCAACATCCGCAGTGGTATCGAGTTGATCCTTCATAAGGATAAAGGTATGACATCCTCGGTACGCGAAGCATTAGAATTGGTACAAACAGAGACGCAGCGCTTGTCTCGATTTGTCGAAACTATTCTGGATTTGTCTTCTTTAGAAGCCGGTCGATTTCCCCTCAAACTCACCGCGTTGCCGATCGGAGTCGTTGCAAAGAATGTCCATAACTGGTTTATAGAGACCGGATATGGTGAACGGTTGACACTTAATTTTCCTCAAGATTTGCCGATGGCGATCGTCGATGAACATGCCTTGGAAAGTGTTTTCTTCCATTTGATCGACAACGCTTTAAAGTATGCCCCAGAGGGAGAGATTATTGTAGAAGGATGGGCAGAGAAGGATTGTGTTTTTGTAGCTGTGGCCGACTCTGGTCCTGGGATACACCCTGATGAACGGGACCGTGTTTTTGAGATGTTCCATCGAGGGGATACCAGGGATTCAAGGGAAGTCTACGGGTATGGATTGGGGTTGCCGATGGTGCAACGTCTCATAGAAATCATGGATGGAGGAATCCGCATAGAAGAAAGCCCATCAGGCGGTGCGCGTCTCGTATTCTGGTTGCGTCAAGCCGATTAGGGAGTGTTCGGTCCTCATTGCACATTCAATGAGGAGCATCGCTCTACATGTATTCATCAGTACATATCTTGTATCGGTGCGATATCATGTCTCTTTCGAGATCGGTGGTCGAACTGGAAACGTGTGGGTAAGCATCGATAGGAAATTTCTGATTGAATGACAGTTCTTGGAGGAAAACCGTGTCGATCCGAGTTCTGGTTGTGGATGACGATAAGACTTTACTGCGTTTCCTCAAGGAGTATCTCGAGCGTGAGAAGTATGAGGTATTCATCGCGGATCGGGGACGAAAAGGGCTCCGCATCTTCTACGATGAACGCCCGGATTTGGTTGTGCTAGATGTCATGATGCCTGGGATGGATGGTTGGGAGGTCTGTGCTCGCATTCGTGAGCTCTCCGAGATACCGATCATCATGCTGACTGCAAAAGCTGCAGAATCTGATAAGCTGCGTGGGTTTAAGTTGGGGGTTGATGACTATGTCACAAAGCCATTCAGTCTGGAGGAGTTATCAGCAAGGATGCGTGCGATCTTGTCACGAACGGCAGCGCAGCGAGAAGGGGAAATGGCCACGTACCGCGTAGGCCAAATCATGGTTGATATGCGTAAACGTGAGATTCGGTTGGAGGAGGAACCGTTGAACTTAACTCCAACCGAGTTCCGTTTGTTAGCGATCCTGGCCAAGCGAGCTGGTGAAGCAGTGGAGCAGAATGAATTGATCGCGGAGGTGTGGGGGGAATATCGTCAAAATGGTGGCAGGGCCTTGAGAAGATACATATGGTTGTTAAGGCAAAAGATCGAGGATGACCCTAAGAGACCGAGGCGGCTAGTAACCGTCCGAGGGTTCGGATATCGATTAGAACATTAAGATCACCGATTTGCAGATTAAAGTCTGAAGCTACGCAACTAAATACAACGTTAGAGCGCTTGGGCTCCTGGGCACCTAGGCACTCAGAAGACCTAGATCGAAGTTTCATGGTGCCTAAACGCTCTAATGCCACATATGAATATACCTCCTCGTGGGCTTGCGGTTCACGGGGAGTTTTAAAGAGCACCCTCTCAATGCCATCTTGAGACCCTCGACATCGTTCCGGATTAACTCCGCCGAGGATCCTGTTTTCCGAATTCATGAAATCCTTTGTCCGAACAACGAGATTCTTCGTCACTGCGTTCCTCAGAATGACAGACTTGGCCACGGATGCCCTTCTGGGTTCGAAGCTTATCACTCCCCATACCGCCCGACAATCGTCACACTACAGACATTCATATACGGCATACCCCCCAGGTTGTGCGTCAGGCCGTAGCGCGGGTCGGGCA
>DUEW01000121.1 GCA_011174845.1 Anaerolineae bacterium
ACCCCATTCATTGGCAGGGATGAGGAGCTTGCACAGATCGTGGAGCTTCTGTCGGATCCTGAATGCCGACTGCTGACCCTCGTTGGACCTGGGGGTATTGGCAAGACGCGTCTAGCGCTTCAGATCGCTTCTAAAAAGATGGGTGACTATCCACATGGTGTTTTCTTTGTTCCACTTGCCCCGGTCAGTTCACCTGAATTCTTGATGTCCGCTATTGCCGAGGCACTTGGTTTCCAGTTATCAGGGGCTGATGATCCAAAATTGCAGCTCATCAACTACCTGCGCCAGAAGGAGTTGCTGTTGATCTTGGACAATTTCGAGCATCTTCTTGACGGTGCAAAGATGCTTGCTGATCTGCTCGCCAGCGCGCCAAAGTTAAAACTCTTGGTCACTTCCAGGGGGCGATTGAACCTACGAACTGAGTACTTGTTTGTAGTCCATGGAATGCCGATACCAGTGGCACGAGAATCTGAGAGAATGTCGGATTTCGACATCGTGCAGCTGTTTCTCCAAAGCGCAAATCGGATTCAATCTGCTTTTTCACTCTCCGAAGAAGATCGGCCCTACTTGATAAAGATTTTTCAACTCGTTGGCGGAATGCCGTTGGGGGTAGAGTTAGCCGCCAGTTGGGTACGCATGCTTTCCTGTGAGGAGATCGCTGAGGAGATCGGGAAAAGTCTCGATTTCCTGGCAACTCCGCTACAAGACTTACCCGAACGGCACAAGAGCATGGTTGCGGTTTTCAACTCTTCTTGGCAGCTCCTTACTGGACTGGAGAAGCGGGTCTTTAAAAAGCTGACTGTCTTTCGTGGTGGGTTCGTTCGCGAGGATGCCGAACGGGTGGCAGATGCCTCCCTTCCCATGCTTCTGTCCCTCACCGACAAGTCTTTTCTGCATGGAACACCCTCTGGTCGCTATGGTATCCACGAGTTGTTGCGGCAATTTGCATACTACAAACTCCGTGGGGACCCAGAGGAAGAGCAAGAGGTCATGGATCGTCACTGTGAAACCTACGTTGGCTTTCTATCCCAGTGGGAGATGGGCCTTCGAGGAGGAAAGCGACGGGAAGCGGTGAGCGCCATCGGTATAGAAATCGACAATGTGCGTGCCGCATGGAATTGGGCCATCGAAACGAGACGTGTGGATCAACTCCAGAAGGCTCTCGAAGGCTTGTGGCTCTATTATGATATCCGGAGTTGGTTCAAAGAAGGGTTTGAGGCATTTGACCGGGCGATCGTATCCTTGAAGGTTTCCGAGGGTGATGGAACCGGTCGTGAGAGAAATCTGGCGATCATCAGTCTCCTTGGCCGCCAAGCGTGGTTCGGTTGGCGTCTCGGTCGATATCAGGAAGCTACAGACCTGACTCAAGAGAGCCTAGAAAAAGCTCGAGAGCTCGGTGTGAAATCTGAGGTCGCATTTTGCCTTAACGTGTTGGGCACCGTCGCATATGCTCAGGGCTCATACTCGGAGGCAAAGGAGCAGTGCCACGAGAGCCTGGCCATCTGGAGGGAGATTGGCAGCCAGTGGGGGACGGCGATCACGCTCTTCAGCATGGGGCAGATCTCGCATGCGCTCGGAGAGTATGGAGAGGCAGAGCAACCCTATAGGGAAGGGCTGGAGATCTTTCGAGAGATCGGTTACCAGTCAGGTGCCACATTTTCCTTCGATTCCCTCGGTCGTGTAGCACGTACATTAGGTGATTTTATAGATGCCAAAGATCTATGCCTTGAGAGTCTGACTATTCGTCGCGAGCTGGACGATCAGTGGGGTGTCGCTGCGTGCCTCGATAGCCTTGGTGCGGTGTTATGTGGGTTAGGTGAGTTCGAGGGGGCGAAAGAAACCTGTCTCGAGAGCCTCGAGATCAAGAAAAGCTTGGAAGATCCACGTGGTATTGCCACGTCGCTCAATAATTTAGGCCATGTAAGTTTTCAACTGGGAGATTATGGCCAAGCGAGGCGTCACTGTGAGGAGGCTCTTGCCATCCGGAGGGATTTGGGCGATCGAAGGGGGATGGCTGCCTCATTGAACACGCTGGGTAACATCGCCATCATGATAAAGGCCTATCCGGCTGCAAAGTATTATTGTCTTGAAAGTTTGGCGATCCGGAGGGAGCTCGGAGATCGACGAGGAATCGCAGCTGCGCTGAATACATTAGGACTCATTGCTTGGGAGCTGGAGGGATATCAAGAAGCTGGGCGATACTTTCGAGAGGCCTTGGCCGAGGCGATCGAGATCGGTGCGCTTCCCATGTGTTTGGAGATCTTGGTTGGGCTGGCGAGGAGTCTGGTGAAAGATGAGCGCGTTGAACTGGCCTCGGAGTTGCTTGCACTGATCACGATCCATCCTGCGAGTTCTATGGATTCTAAAGAGCAGGCCTCGGCTCTCCTCAATGAGGTTCTCGAAGCTCACCCGTCTGATACCATCGGGCGGGCCTATGATCGTGGAACAACGAAAACCCTACAGGCGTTAATTGGGGAGATCCTGGAGGAGTGATCATCTGATAGTTAATTTTACCTATTGTTAGAATGGAAGGAACCTTGCTTGTACCCCCTCAGTCAGAAGTAAATATAATAAGCAGAGACTACCATGAACGATCTTAGCGGCCAGGAAATTCGAGGCTACAAGCTGGTCGAACGCATCGGCGAAGGCGGGTTCGGCATCGTCTACCGCGCCGAGCAGCCGTCCGTCGACCGCGAGGTGGCGATCAAGGTCATCCTGCCTGAGTACGCCGACCACCCCGAATTCGTGCGCCGCTTCGAAGCCGAAGCACGCATGGTGGCCAAACTCGAGCACCCCCACATCGTGCCGCTCTATGACTACTGGCGCGATGAGCAGGGTGCTTTTCTGGTGATGCGTTGGCTGCAGGGTGGGAGTCTACGCGATGCGATCGAAAGTGGTGAATCGAACCTCAAAGTTGTAGGTCAAGTTTTCGAACATATCGCCGATGCGCTGAGCATGGCCCATGAGCATGGTGTGATTCATCGAGATCTGAAACCCGAGAACATACTGCTGGATGAGGCCGGTAACGCTTACCTAACGGACTTCGGGATTGCTAAAGACATTGGTGGGGAAAGATTAACGAAGACGGGGAAGCTGGTGGGATCGGTGGATTATCTGGCGCCGGAGCAGGCCAAAGGTGAGGCGGTGACGCCAAAGACGGACATCTATGGGTTGGGGGTCGTATTGTATGAGATGTTGACGGGTGAGCATCCATTCCCTGCAATGACACCGGTACAGATGATTCAGAAACACCTCAATGAACCCTTGCCGTCGATCAGAAGGTCCCGACCAGAATTATCAGTCGAACTCAATTCCGTGATCCAACGGGCAACAGCCAAGGATCCTGCTGAACGCTACTCCGATGTGAAAGAGATGGTGAAAGCTTGTCGGCGAGCTCTAACGACAGCGGAGGAGGTGGAGGTTGAACCTCGTCTTCCGGCCTTTCTCGAAGAAGTAGAAAGGAAGCGGGAGATCGAACATCCTGTATTTGTCGATCGTGAACAGGAATTGGCACGACTGGATGAAACTCTACAGGAAGCGCTTTATAGTCACGGGCAAATCATCTTCGTCACTGGCGGCGTCGGGAGGGGGAAGACAGCGCTGGTGGAGGAATTCTCTCGCCGTGCACAAGAAGCGCACGCTGACTTGCTCATAACTGCGGGAAATTGCAGTGCACACACCGGCATAGGGGATGCCTATCTGCCCTTTAGGCAGATCTTGGAGATGATGATCGGCGATGTGGAAACCAGGTGGGAGGCAGGGACAATCACAAGCGAGCAAGCGTCGAGGCTTTGGGAAAATGCACCTCAGGTTCTCAAAACCATTACCGAAATGGGATCCGACCTCATTGATATCTTCATTCACGGCAGGGATTTATTAAATCGCGTTCATGAGTTCGCTCTCAAAGATGTGACGTGGGTCTACGAATTAGAGGAGTTGGTAGACCGGAAGTCTCGCCACGGTAGCCCAACAGATGTCAACCAATCCAACCTCTTTGAACAGTACAGTCGAACCTTACTGGCTGCCTCTCGTCATGCGCCACTGGTTTTGATATTGGATGATTTACAGTGGGCAGACGCAGCTTCGATTAACTTGCTCTTCCATTTGGGACGCCGGGTTGGGGAAGGTCGAATCTTAATCCTAGGAGCCTATCGCCCGGATGAAGTGTCCCTGGGCCGGGAAGGAGAACGGCATCCACTGGAAAGTGTGGTCAATGAACTGCGCCGGATCTATGGTGATATCGAAATTACATTGACGGTGGAAGACGATGTTGAAGGAAAGGAATTCGTCGATCGACTTTTGGACACCGAACCCAATCGACTGAGTCCCGAATTCCGACAGGCTCTGTTCGATCATACCGGTGGACATCCTCTTTTCACCATCGAACTCTTGCGAGCCTTGCAGGAACGGGGCGATCTGATCCAGGACGATCAAGGCAAGTGGGCGGAGGGCCCAGCCTTGCGATGGGACGCATTACCGGCGCGGGTGGAGGCGGTGATCGAGGAGCGTGTGGGACGGTTGGAAGAGGAACTGCGTGAGGTACTCTCGGTTGCGAGTGTGGAAGGGGAGGACTTCACGGCTCAAGTCGTCGCACGTGTGCAAGAGGTCAAGGAGCGCCAACTATTGCGTGAGCTCTCCCAAGAGTTAGAGAAGCGGCACCGATTGGTTAAAGACCAGGGCGAGTTGAAAGTGAATGGTCAACTTCTGCAGCGTTAT
>DUEW01000122.1 GCA_011174845.1 Anaerolineae bacterium
AGCGACAAGATCCGAATCGGATGCCAACGTCGTGGTCGTCGTAACACATTCGATAGGATGAGGAAAACCAACGGTATGGAAGCGATCAGTATAGCCGGTAACACACCCAATTTGTACGTAGCGCTTGGCAACAGGCGATACCAGAGTAGTGGGGAGTCCTGGATGGAAGAGAGCCAATTTGTGGCACCTCGTGCAAGAATTTGATAAGCGAGATTGGATCCGAATGCTGCACTACTACCTAAAGAAAGCCAAAGGAGAGGGCTCCGGAGATAGCGTAAAAGTGACCATTCCTCTTGCTTACGCAATTCCAAGAAATAGAGTGTGCAGGCAAGCATTCCTGGTACTGGCAGCCAATTGATACGACTGATCCCAGCCCATACTGAGGCGAATATCACTATGATTAGGGTTTGAATGAAATTCCGGCTGTTCGTGCCCCATAAGACAAGCACGACCATAACTAATAGGTGGTAATAAACCGGACATTGGAAAAGGAATAAAAATGCCCACAGAAGGAAAATGACACGGTGAAATTTATCCCGGATTGAAAGTCGCTTTCCAAATAACAAAGCTGTGAAGAAGGTCAATCCTATCCATAAGAAAACCTGCCATGTCCTATGAAGCCACAATGGAGATCCAGGGATAAGAAACGGTATGGACTGGAGCACATATCGGCTTGGATGAAACAATGGTAACTCTAATCCGGGAAAGCTGTAAATCCTCTCACCGAAGAAGAGAGAAGCAAAGTAGTATCGACTGCCTTCGGAATATCCCAAACTAAATGGGAATGTCGAAATCCATGGGGCGAATATGGTAGCTCGATATACCGCCGAATAAAGAAGTATAGATAATATAAGGGTCTCAAACCAAGTCCTCTTTTTTACAACACTAAATAGAATGGTAGCTCCCATTAAAGCCAAGATCCACATCACAAAGGATCGCACCCAGTGCCCTTCCAAGTACTGCCCCAAACGGCCCATAATTAAGATTGGATATACGCCCATCAATACCGCGAATACCAATATGTTCAACCAATTATGACGACCGAGTATCCGAGGTATAGAAGTCACGAAATCAATTAGATCAATCCTCCACCGAGTCCAACTACCAATGAGGAGCGCCAATTCCACAACAACCCCAATGGTGCCAACCACCAAGGCACTTGTCCATTTCCATGAACTGGGAAACACCCCAAGTTCAAATGCCAGTGAGGACATCTGATACAAGGCACCGATTGTGAGTGGAAGCGACACAATCAATACCCAACGCAAGATGGTTGTTGTCTCTACACCATATGCATTCCGCGCAGTAGATTGCATAGATGAAATCGGTTTATAAATTTGCGTACCTTCTCTCATATGGTCTAACGTTTCTCGAATAAATCTCTCGCCCTTGCGATTCGCTGTACATTGGTTTATGCATTCGCAGTTCCATCAAATGACACTACCTATAAAAAAGGGCCCATTCTCTAATCTTGTCGCTTCATTTATTTTTTTGCCCTCCTAAACTCCTCGCCCCCTTACAATCAATCCCTAATTTTCTTTGCTAGGACCAAGTTTAGAAAACACCAATTAGGATAAGCAAAGAGCTTATTATTTAACTTATGCCAAAGAATAACCTTGGACGGTATCCAATACGTAAAAAGGGAAGCGAGTGGAAAGGTCGGGAAGATCCCAATCCTCTTGCTAATCTCAAAATGCTTCTTCAGTAATTGCATGTGCTCAGCAATGGGTCGATCACCGATATGCCTCTCAGGAGTTGAGGTGCGAATCAACTTGCCTGTGAAAATGAAGAAAAATCGCGAAGCCAGGTGGGCAAGGTTTGGCAATGAAATAAGCAATTCTCCGCCTGGTCTCAAGACGCGGGCTATCTCTTGAAGTGCAATCTCCTGATCGGTGAAGACAAGATGCTCAATAACATCAAGAAGTAAAATAAGATCAAACGACTTATCAGAGAACTCTAAATTCAGCACCGAACCTCGAATGACATATTCAGACTCATAGTTGATATCCAAACCAACGATATCAAAGCCTCGATCTCGATATTCCTTAACTAACGCTCCTTCCCCGCAACCAATATCGAGTATTCTCGTTTCCTTATCATAAGCGTCCAGATACTTTCTCACACGCACCATTTTCTCTAGATAAACTGGAAGGTATACCCAATTTGGATCAAGTTCAAGGTGATAATCTCCTCTTTCCAAATATTCACCAGAGCGTTCAACCATCATCTCCTCCTTAATAATGTTGACTCAATGTCCGGTCTATCTCATTAGGAATTGTCATTAATCCTTTTAACATTAGACAAAATTGGAGGGAGGAATAGTACACCAGGTAAGCTGGCAAGGATGAGGAGAGTACGAATGAGAATTGCCAGGGTTAGCGAACCTCGCATCGAGACGCCACCTATAGATGCGAAAACGTAAGTTAAAGATATCTCCTGAACACCAAGTCCATTGATAGAAACTGGCAATAAGGTCAAGAAATAGATAATGCTCCATAGACCAGCGATAAGCAATATTGGCAAGGCCTCATCGATACCTTCCAAGAGGTACCAAATCGTGGCAAATAAAAACGACATGTGCATAAAAGATGAAATCACAGCGCCAATGAGGAAACGTGGTCGGTGCATCCAAAGATCTAGAGACTGCAGCAAGCGTAGGATAAATGCTTTTGATTTTTCCCTGACATGTCCACTGATTTCTCCAATCGTTAGCCATAGGATCAAAGTAAGGACAAATGGGCTCCTCCAGTTAATACTTTTTCTTGAAGATGGGATTCCTAATAAGGGAATTAATCCAAAAGGAAGGAGCACTGCCATGCACATAATACCAACTAAGCGATCGACCAAAAGCGAGGCGACACAAAGTGCTCGATCAAGATTCAAATCGAAGGTGCCAGCAAAGCGAACCACATCACCGCCGATCGTTGTAGGCAGGAAGTTGGTCGCGAAGAGACCTGCAAACGTGATACGAAAGCTTCGCCAAAGGGTGATTTCTGTACCTACACCACGCAAGAGGATGTACCATCTTAAAGCAAATGCTAGCCTTGAACCTACGATCAAACCGAAAGCTAGAAGGAAGGAGCCCAAACCGAGTCGACTAATCGCCGCTTCAATATCATTCCACCCCTGTCGGCTTAATAGATAAATCAACAGGAGAACAGCAACGGAACTTCCTATGAGCCGAAGGATATTTTGTTTTGAGATACCAATTATTCGTCTGTCCATTGGTCCCGTTGACCTCTACCTACAGACAGCTTTGTGAATTAATTCTCGCCATCCACGGTAGATTACATCATCTTTGAGAGAATCGATGCTCCCCTAATAGCTCCTCCCACCTACTCCGTGATTTTTCACACGGCTTTCTCTCAACGTCCCAATTTCACTCGCACCTGATCTTCTATCCATGCATAAGTACGAGCCAAGCCTTGCTCCAACGAGATCGTCGGTTCCCAATTCAAAACCTGGCGCAAGCGAGTGTTATCCGAATTTCGACCACGTACACCTTGTGGTCCGGGTATATGCTTCTTGCTGATCTCAATCTCTGCGATTTCAGCGATCATGTCTGCCAGTTGGTTGATGGTTACCATCCGATCCTGCCCCAAGTTTAATGGTTGTTGGTAATCGGATCGCATAAGCTTATGTAAACCAACCACACAGTCGTCAATGTAGCAGAAAGAACGCGTCTGCTCACCGTCTCCCCAAATTTCTACTTCAGGAGTTTCGGTTAATTTTGCTACCGCGACCTTTCTGCAGAGTGCGGCCGGTGCTTTTTCGCGGCCCCCATCCCAAGTTCCGAAAGGGCCAAAGATGTTATGAAAGCGGACAATCCGGGTTTCGATGTCGAACTCCTCTCGGTAATGCGTACAGGTTCGCTCTGAAATGAGCTTCTGCCAACCATAGGCATCCTGTGGCATAGCAGGATACGCATCCTCTTCTTTGAGAGGCGTGATGTTCGTTTCTTCTTGTAGAAATTCCGGGTAAACGCAAGCCGATGAAGGATACATCAGACGATTTACCCCGTTGACCCTGGCCGCATCCAAAATGTGGATATCGATTAGGTTATTGTTACGCATGATCTGCGCATGGTTAGATGAAATGTAGCCCATCCCACCCATGTCCGCTGCTAATGTATATACTTCGTCGATATCACGCGTTGCCTGCAAACAGTTTTCCCAACGACGAAGATCGAGCAACTCAAACTCATCAGCTGCTGTTTCATCAAATTCCGGGTGTTTGATATCCACGCCTCGGATCCAGTAACCTAAGCGCTTAAGATACTTAACGAGATGGCTTCCAATAAACCCACCGGCACCGGTAACCAATACCCTTGTTTGAGTGGACATATAGATCGCTCCTCAATCAATAAATATAAGGCGCTTTGCCGTGATAGAAGTTCACCCTCATTCGCTCTCCGCTTCATGGAGAACGATTTTTTTACCTTTGATCTCCAGAATAGCCACCGAACCATCCTTGGAGTCTTCCACTACAGGGATGCCATGCTCGAGGCAACTTAAACGACAAACATCGGCGATGTCGCCATCGCCTACGATGTGGACTGAGCGGAATCCCTCTTCACGGACAATCTTAAGCACCCGCTGTGCTTCCTCTCTTACATGACGATAGAGAGACATTTGATTCTCGATGTAAGCAACCGTCAGGCGGGCGCGCAAGGCAATCCCCTCAGAGGTGATAATGTAACGCAGCTTTTTCCTCTCAGCCCGTTTGACTTTGACATAACCTTTCGCGATAAGACGCTTGAGGTGCCAATTGACCGTACCCACAGCTACTCCCAAGCGTGTCGCAAGCGTTATTTGACTGGTGTCTGGATCGCGCTCGATTTCCTCTAATAATGAAAGATCACGCGCCGCTCTAACAGAATCGTCCATTTTTCCTCAATTCAAAATTCAGTTTCTGAATTATAACTTGGTTTTACCTCAGGTCAAGCATCCTTTTAAATTTCGAGGGCTGAGATTTTTGTACCAATGGGTAAGAGGAAGATCTTTATCACTAAATATAAGTAAAGGGGAACGGGTTCACGACTCCCGGCGATCTCCACCGATGACACGTCGCACGGTATATGTCGGTTTGGCTTGCGATTCGTGGTAAGTTCGAACAAGTAATTCTGCGATCAACCCCAATAGGATGGTTTGAAAACCGAGAATAAACAACATGACAGTCATGAGTAATAAAGGGGAGCGAATGAGATGTTCTTCGAATAAGAGCCGACGTAAGATAAGAACGCCTAACAAGAAAAAGCTACCAAAAATTAGCGCCAATCCGGTCCCTCCAAAAATGTAAATCGGCTTGTTAGCATAGCTCGTTATAAACTTTACCGTGAATAAATCTAAAATGACCTTGAGGGTTCGCTCAAGTCCGTACTTCGCCTTTCCGAATCGACGAGGATGGTGCTTCACAGGTACCTCGATAATCCTAGCCCCTACCCCACCAGCGTACGCTGGGATGAAACGATGCATTTCACCATAGAGATGGAACCCTGCTAGGACATCACGCCGGTAGGCTTTCAATGTACATCCGTAGTCATGAAGTGGGACCCCCGTCACTTTGGAAATGAGCCAATTGGCGATGCGTGACGGAATCGTACGGGTGAGAAAAGCGTCCTGTCGCTTGACACGCCATCCGGAGACCACATCGTAACCTTCTTTGATCTTCTCCAACATCATGGGGATATCAGCAGGGTCGTTCTGAAGGTCAGCATCGATGAGGACGATCACCTCCCCATGGGCGTGATCGATACCCGCGGCGATGGCCGCTGTCTGACCAAAATTGCGGCGCAGTTCGATCACCCGCACATGATCCGTGTCTTGCTCAGCGAGCTTAACTAATTTATCCAGACTCTCATCGGTGGAGCCATCATCCACAAAGACGAGTTCATAGGATAAATCATTTAAAGCTTCGGTGAGACCGCGATGTAACAGATAGAGGTTCTCCTTCTCGTTATAAACTGGAACCACAATCGAGACACGCACGCCTTTTGCCCTTTCCCCAAACGCCCCACGAGTGAGAGCGAATTACGCCTGAGATTACTTATTCGACTTATCAATCGCCTTTCTTTCAGTCAAACCCATGCCCAGCATTTTTGATTAACGCTGTCACGCTGGATTCCCAGCGATGCCAATCGCTGAAGCTCTGTTCAATGATCTTATGCCCCTCTCCAATAGGCTCCAACCCTATCGCTTCCATATCAGCATCTACCATGATACGTGCTAATTGCTTATAAGTGACCTTGGGCTCCCATCCGAGCGATTTGCGCGCCTTCGCGGAATCGGCTTGAAGATAGTCAACCTCAGTGGGGCGGAAATAACGTGAGTCAATCTCCACATGCTTCTGCCAATCGAGATCGACGTATCCGAAGGCCTCTTGTACAAATTCACGAATCGTCGGAGATACCCCTGTACCAAGCACATAATCATTTGGCGTATCGGTTTGCAACATGTGCCACATCATTTCTACATACTCGGGCGCGTAGCCATAATCACGGCGGGAGTCGAGGTTTCCCAGATAGACTTTATCCTTAACACCAGCCAAGATCCGAGCCACGGCCCGAGTGACTTTACGGGTGAGGAAAGTTTCACCTCGACGAGGACTTTCGTGATTGAAGAGGATGCCATTTAAAGCAAACAACCCATACGCTTCGCGATAATTAGCGGTAATCCAATACGCATAGACCTTGGCAATTGCGTAGGGGCTTCGTGGTTGGAATGGTGTCTCCTCGTTTTGTGGTGGGGGTGCATTCCCAAACATTTCACTCGACGATGCCTGATAGAAGCGACAAGGACATCCACTAGAACGGATTGCTTCCAGAATGCGCGTCACCCCCAATCCTGTGATGGCCCCGGTATAAACTGGCATTGCAAAGCTGACCTTGACATGAGACTGCGCGCCAAGGTGATAGACCTCGTCCGGACGCACGTTATAAATCAGATACGTCAGCATTTCGGAATTCATGAGGCTTCCATAATGTAAGAACAACTTGGCCTTCGGATCATGTGGGTCCTGATAGATATGATCGATTCGTCCTGTGTTGAAGGTGCTCGCTTTACGGATCATCCCATGGACTTCGTAACCCTTACTAAGCAAGAGCTCCGCCAAATACGAGCCATCCTGGCCAGTAATCCCTGTGATCAAGGCTTTTGGCATGATTACTCCAAAAATAGGATCGGTAAAGATCCAAAATTCAGGTGCTGAATTATACCCCGTACCGGTGATAGGTCAAGCACCCATTTTGCGTGCTTTATATCCATCATACAGGATGGAACCCAGCAGGAAGAATACGATGAAGGCTCCGACTACCCCAACGGCATGTAAAACACTAAAGTATGGCAACAACTTGTAACGTAGGCTGTACCAGAGCGTGAAAAGAAGCATGCTAACCCCGACCACCAGAAATGTTCGTTTCAACCAGGGCGAGCCAATTTTAGTAGCGTTAATCCAAGCCCACCCTGCTAGTGCAGCTTGGACTGCGAGGAAAACCACTCGATAGCGGGGATTGTCCCATTGATCACCTGTCCCGCGATAAGAGGCGAGGAGCGCTGTCAACCACACTAGAATAGAGAAGTAGGTTGGCAAGCTGCGCCATCCTGTTTTTCGAATCGCCGCCAACGGCGCATAGAGAAGGAAGGGCAAGACCAGGATCCAACCGAAACCTCGCCAAACTGCGATCGATCGCCATATTGGCAAACCGTGATCGATCAAGGCTGCCGGGAGAAACGGTCGAATCAATCCGTAAACAATGAAAAACGGAAGGTGAGCCCATTCAGGTGTCGCGCGGAACAAACGTCTGATCCAATCAGATTGGAGCAAAAGCGTGTTTCGCTGCCATTGACCTCCGGCAGACTTCCACCAGTCCAGCAAAACCTCAATTCCAGAGCCGGATAAACCTCCAATAGCAGACCATGCTCGCACTGCAAAATAAACTGCTACTAGAGCTAAACCTAGTATTGGTAGGAGAAGCCATTTGGAGCGCCTTACTTTTATACGTGCTTCCCATAGCCAAGCTACACCAACCGTGAGCAAGATCGCTACGGCATATGGAGGTGATATTAGGAGCGCCAGGACCACGCTCGCAAGTAGAATTGTAAGTAAACCATGTTTAACCTGTCCTTCACGTAAAACTCCGTAACCGAATAATGCAATTCCAAAGGCTGTCCCGATAAAAGCCTCACGCATCTGGGAAGATCCAAGTAGAACCGCATCTGGATAGAGCGCGATCAGCCAGGTTGCTAGGACTGCCGCCTTTTCTCCAAACAATACCTGAGTAAACCGCCAGGTGAAGAGAACCGCAAGGGATGATATGGTTGCTGCAATTACGACGATAAGTAGAGGTCGATGAACATCAGGGCTTAGAAAACGGTAAGTGAATGCGCTTAGAAACAGCAATCCACCATACTGATCACTGCTGTGTCTTTCCGTAAAAGCTGAAATTAGACTTTGATCAGATTCCGCCAATGACCAGGCCTCAACGTCACGAGTGAAAGCGTCGCTATAAACATACCCAGCACGTTGAGGTTCCTCATCATAACCAAATCGAGGAAGAGCATAGGTGAACGCGATCCCTAACCCCAATCGCAGGACGATCGCCACTGCTATTGCAATGAAAAGGAAGCGGGGACCTTCCGCCTCCGTAACCCAACTCCATGCCAACCAGATAACACCTGCCATTAATGCAACTAAAAGCCCGTAAGCAGGCCACCCTGACAAGAATGGGCCTTGCTGATCCAGGGCGGTCACGATCCCGCTTACCACAAACACACCGGCTATCCAAGGCAACCAGGTCCTAAATCGCTTCATTCTCAGATGTCCTAAATGACCCGAATTACAAGCATTTGATCTTCTTGCATCCATTACTATACGGTAGATATACCACAACAATGAGACTTCGAGCAGGTAATATTGATCAAACCTTATTTGTCTCAGAGAAGGGCTTACTTCACACGCTGACCAAATTTCTACATGTATTGCATCATGAACATGCGCTCAATCCACACTCTTGCCTCTATGGAAGAGGTCAAGGAGAACCTATTAAGTATCAGTTGGATGTTGCATCATGTTATTCAGACAAGCCTTCAAGGGATCGTCGTGCGCGTTCAACCCAGGTGTACCTCCCCGCATCGATGCGCGCTTGAGTTCCAAGCGCATGACGTTGTTCTTCATTGACTGCTAAGGAGCGGAGAGCCTCGCTCCATACATCAACTTTCTCCGGTGGTATCAAGATGGCGTTGCCTTCGTTTAAAACCTCGCGTAACACTGGAAGATCGCTGGCAAGGATTGCTCTTCCAGTTGAAAGATATTCGAACATCTTCATCGGGCTGGTGAACCTGGCGATGTCACCTCCACCGCTACTGCTCACTCGTCTTTCATGAGGCATCATCAAAACATCGCAAGCAGCCTGTACCAGTGGAAGCTGAGTGTTGGTCACAAAGCCCAGCAAACGAACGTTTCTCACACCCGCATTTGAGAGGCGCTCACGCCAACGCGCAATAGCTGGTGCCTCACCTCCAGCCCAGAGGAAACGCATCTCGGGATTTCGCCTGGCTAATTCCATGAGAAGGTCAATCCCCCTTCCAGGATACAGATGTCCAGTGTAACCAGCAGTGAATGCCTCCTCCAATCCAAGTTCTCTCCGGGCCTCCTCGGCTGACGGTAAATCAGTATAGCGTTCGAAATCGACTCCCAATGTGGATACCATCGCAAATGGAGCATCTAAGGAGACCTTATACTCTCTCGCCAACCATGTTCGGAGAGCATCTGTGATGGGAAGCAGACGACGGGCGCCCGATCCTCGCAGGAATTGGCGGAACAACCATGGACCGAACCTCCCGCCCGGCAGATCGTGAATCTCGAGAGCGGTTGGCAAACCCAGTCGAGAGGCCATGGCCGCTCCCTGCAAAGGCCATAGATAAAGCAGATCCGCTTTCCATAGAGCTGCTTCCACCACCGCAAACAAGCAAAAATCATACCCTCTTAACCTGCGGGCTACTCTGAGCCAACGTATCTGGAATCGATTCCTTATTCCATAGTGCTCGGACAGATCCTGCCATGAAACATCCGGGGTTCGCCCGGGCAACCAGAGACGCGCGGAATGCCCCAACTCGATGAAAGCCTGACAGACCTTCATCACCCGGATCGAATTCGCTTTCCTAGATGGGACTTCCGAGGTCGCAATGCAAGCGATCCGCACGATTGATTAATCTCCTGTGGATATTGCCGGCGCAAACTCAGCGTTTCTGATCTCACGCAAAGTCTTCCAAACAAGCACACCTGTTGTAAACAGAAAGAAGCCGGTTAATAAAACTGCCATACCGTTGGCACCCCAATGTGGTACCAAGAGAACCGTGCCGATGACCTTGAAGATCGCTCCGACGAATAATACTTTCGTTGGATACTCCGGCATCCCCAACAGAAGCAAAATCGATCGATTCCAGAATAAGACATTGATCACAATCACGCCAATAAGCAGAATAAGTAGATTAATGTACGAGGTGGGGAGAAACTCAAGACCATAGATGGCAACAACCCATTGCCCAAAGAGGATCAGCCCAATACTTGCAGGCAAGGTCCAAGCAGCCGAGAGGATACTCCCACTTCGAAGTAGATAACGGACATTCGGCCAATGTCTGCTCCCAACTTCGTGCGCTACCTCACGATAGATCGTTGTAATGAGAGGCGTGACGGGCATCATTAAGATATTGGTGATCGCTTTGGCAATTTTATAATACCCCACCTGCACCGGTGTGCTAAAGGCGCCCAACCAAAGCATCTCGCTGTCACGAGTGATGAGTTTTAGGGTGCCCGAGAGGTTGGTATTGATTGCGAAACGGATTAAATCCGACCGCCGATCAGATAAAACTGTAAGGGATACACGCCACCAACCTGCGCCCCACACAACTCGTGCTTGCCATAAGGCTGCGCCTGAGATGCTTAGAGCTAGGATAACCTTCCCTACCAGATAGGCAAACACCACCATATCCAAACCACCACGCGTGAGAAATGCTCCAACGATAAGCAACAATGTGAGCACGCTTTGCCCAACCGTGATAAAGGCGATCATTCTGAATTGGTTGAAGTACTGGAGCAAGCCATTGCCACTCTCGTACATCAGGTTAGCAAGGACCGAAATACCGTAAAACGTGAACAGCCCCGCCAAACTTGGATCATGGGCAAAGATACGAGCCCCGAGTGGTGCAAGCGATACAAGCACTGCAAACGCGAGTAGGGAGCTGGCTATTTCAGTTAGCATGGCCGCCTTAAAGACCGCTGCGGCATGACGACGACGTCCATTCGCGCTGAACTCCCCAACGTAACTTATGACCAACTCCCCCATCCGAAAGGAGGTCAGGCGATTAATGTTGCTGGAAAACTGGGTGATGATCCCTACAAAACCTGCCCCTTCGACTCCTAAGAGGCGCGCCGCTAACACCCCTTGAGCCATACTCATGGCAGCGGAGATTGTTTGGGCGCTAAACAAATAACCCGTATTTCGTATGATCCGCTGCATCAAAGGATTGTGCAGTATTCTTTTCGACAAGGATCGCAGGAAAGAAAATGGAGATTCAGGCAACGAATACCCTCATGCGGAGGTATCTACTTGGCAAGCCCACTCTCGTTCGGATATATACCATTCGATGGCGGCCTTGAGTCCTTCCTCAAGAGACACGCGCGGCTCCCAACCCAGAATTCGACCGGCTTTGTCAACTTGCGCCCAATTGGCTACCATATCCGCCGGATGTAACAATTGGAATTCTACCCTCGCTTTCCGCCCGATGAGTTTTTCAAGCTTCTTAACCAAATCGTTGATTATAACGACCTCGTGGCCACCCAAGTTGAAAACCTCGTAACCGATTCGTTGAATTCCCGAAATGGTTCCGCGTGCGATATCATCCACATAGGTCATGCCACGCGATTGTTCACCATCCCCGTAAACGGTAATGGGTTGACCCTCAAAAATCCCTTGTATAAATCGGAAAACAACCATATCCGGACGACCTGCCGGACCATATACTGTGAAATACCTTAAGATGGTCACATTGATATCGTACAAGTAATAGTAGGCATGACACATGGCCTCGGCCGCTATTTTACTGGCGGCGTAGGGTTGAAGCGGGAGCCTGCTCTCCGCTTCCTCCGGCGTTGGCAGGGGCGCATCGGCACCATAGACACTTGAAGTTGATGCTAGGATAAATTTTGTTACGCCGTGATGTCGGCATAATTCTAATAAATTCAGTGTACCCACAATATTGGTGTCGACGTAATCCCTTGGACTCTGTACACTTTTTCGTACTCCGGCTCTCGCTGCCATATTGATCACCGCATCGAAGGTCCCTGCTCTTGTGACAAGGCGATTTAATGCTTCATGGTCTGTGATATCCATCTTATGGAACACAAAGCCAGGATGACTCTCTAAACGCCCGAGACGCCATTCTTTTAAACGCACGTCGTAGGCATCATTTAGGTTATCTACTCCGACAACCTGATGACCATCCGCTAAGAGGAATTCTGTTACTCGAGCGCCGATGAAACCAGCCGCACCAGGAAGTAAGTAACGCGCCATCAGAGCTTCACAACCTTGGGATCTTCAATCCCTGCTTCTCCCATCGCATTCCGGGTGTCGAATATCAAATCTGCTGCCTCTGCCACCGCAGGATAGTCCACCGAATCGTGATCGGTGATGACAACAACACAATCCGCTTGCTCTACCGCTCCAATGAGATCAGGAATCGATTTTAAACTCCAACCTTCATGTTCCAAAGACGGAACATGAGGATCATAATACTCTACCTGAGCCTTCTTTTCGAGCAGTAGACCGATCACATCGAGGGCTGGAGATTCGCGTGTATCCGACACATTGGGCTTATACGCCACACCCAGGATGAGAAGTTGGGATCCCTTTAACGGTTTCTTTCGATCGTTCAGCGCATCCTGCACCCTCTCAACGACATATCGCGGCATACTGGTGTTGATTTCACTCGCCAACTCAATAAAGCGAGCATTGTATTTGACGCTTTTTAACTTCCACGAGAGGTAAAGTGGATCGATGGGAATACAGTGACCTCCCAAACCAGGTCCTGGGGTGAATTTCATGAAGCCAAAGGGTTTCGAAGCAGCGGCTTCGATGACCTCCCAAACATCGATCCCTAATCGATCACACATTAATGCCACTTCGTTTACCAGTCCAATGTTCACCGCGCGGAAGGTGTTTTCCAACAACTTGGTCATCTCGGCCACTTCCGTTGACGAGACACGTACAACACTCTCTATCGCCTGGTTATAGAAAGTGGCAGCTACCTCGGTACAAGCTGGGGTTATGCCGCCGATCACCTTAGGTGTATTGAATGTCGTCCAATCTTTCCGACCAGGATCAACCCGCTCTGGTGAGAAGGCCAGGAATAAATCTTCTCCCACCTGTAGACCCGATGCTTCGAGTTCAGGTTGTACCATTTCGCGCGTCGTTCCGGGATAACTCGTCGATTCTAAGATGACCAACATCCCAGCGTGGATGACAGGGCGTACGGCTTTTGCTGCTGAGATGATGAAGGACAGATCTGGGTCGCCTGTTTTGCGCAAAGCAGTAGGGACGCAAATGATCACTGCGTCAACACCCTCCAGAGCCTGATAAGAGACGCTCGCCTCGAATTTCTTTTGAGTGATCAACGGTTCCACTTGATGATGCTGTACGTCTTTAATGTAACTCTGCCCTTGGTTCAGAATCTCCACTTTATCGGGGTCCGAGTCGATTCCGATGACACGAAAACCCGCCTCGGCCAACACGATCGCCAAAGGTAGACCCACATAACCAAGACCCACAACGCCGACACGCGCTTCACGATTCAAAAATCGGTCGATAAGCACACGCGCGGCAGATGACAAATTCGCTGTATTTTTGGACATTGAATGGGTTCACTCCTAGTACAGGGAGAGATTAAAACATACTGAGTTGTTCGGGATCCGCTGGGGGCTTATCCTCAGGGGAAGATATTTGTTGACCACGCGCGATGAGATCAGGCAGAAGAGCGAAATCTTCCTCAACCACCCTGCGCAAGGCGGGTTGATGCAACGCCGCAGCCGGGTGATACATGGGCATTACTAGACGTCCGTTGACCACTCTCGCTTTGCCATGGATCGTGCTGATACGTGCATTTGGGAAGTAGCGTGCCATGGAGTATCGCCCTAAAGTTATGATGACTTTGGGATTGATGGCTCTTATCTGGCGATCCAAATATTTCGAGCAAGCTTGGATTTCATCCACTTGAGGATCTCGATTGCCAGGAGGCCTACACTTTATGACATTACAGATAAATACTTCTTCTCGGCTCATCCCAATATTGGCCAATAACTCCTCGAGAAAGCGTCCTGCAGCCCCCACAAATGGTCTTCCCTGTTCGTTCTCATGAAAGCCCGGACCTTCCCCTATAAACACTAATTCCGCGTCAGCAGGACCTTCACCAGGAACAGCATTTTTTCGAGAGCGATGCAACTTACAGTCCGTACATACAGCCACCTCAGCTGCTATTGCATCAAGCTCCTCCCCCGGATTCACCGGTCACCTCCATGTCGTTCAGAATACCAACTTGATAAGCCCTGTAATATCATCTGGTATGCATCTTCATTGTTGTCGCGATAATAACCAGCCTTCTTCCCCTCGATGATAAACCCTTGCTTCTTATACAAATCAATCGCACTTTGATTGGAAACGCGCACCTCAAGTGTAGCGATCTGTGCCCCTTGGCTCACCGCCCAATCAAGCACAGCGAGAAGCAATTTCTCTCCAATTCCTTGGCGACGATGATGGGGATGAACCGCAAGTGTGCTGACATGCACTTCATCCGCAATTAGCCAACAGCCGACAAACCCAATCACCTCTTTCGGGATTATTCCATCGACTTCAGCTACGAGGAGATTTGAGGCCGGATTTTTAGTCAATTCGTAGCGATAGGATCGTTCCGGCCATGGCATTGGGAAGGACAACCGGTCAATTTGTAACACTACCGGTAAGTCATCGAAACTCATCTTTCGGATGAGAATTTCCGCTGTTTGATGGCTCACTATGCATGCTCTGGCAGTGGTTTCAGATAGATCAACATCAATGCGGTGGGATCAACGGTCATCCCGACCCGCAGACGTTCCCAGGCTAATTCCGCCAAGAAACTCGGCCTACGGACGCATTGTGCCGGTTGTGCCAGTACAGCGTGCGGCTCATCTGTGAGGACTTCCCGTCCTTTCGGATCAATCTCACCGCAAATAAATGTCCTCTCGGTAAGACGCTCGCTCACCTCCGTCCAAGTTAGATTTTCCACTTCACCTTTGGACTGCCAACCCTTATGCCCCCAGTTGTACCACATCCCGGCAATCCGATTCCGACCAGCTTGGATCACAGCCAACAGCGGTTCAGGCCGCCGGGATTGGCCTTTCACGAGGATGTCCAAAGTGGGTATCCCGATAAGAGGAAGATTATGTGCCAATGCCAAGCCCTTGGCCAAAGCCATACCAATACGTAATCCGGTATAGGAGCCAGGCCCCTGCGCAACAGCTATGCCTGTAAGTGTGGCCGTTGCACCACCTATTCTACGCAGCATGAGCGCGACTTCAGGAGCTAGCTCAATCGTGTGGTGACCGACACCAGACCATATCGACTCGGCGAGGACCTGAGAGCCGTCATGCAACGCAATACCCATAGTCTTCGTAGCAGTATCTAAGGCAAGTAGCATCCTCAGCCCCCAAAAGCTGCCTGGCGGAATTGGCGCAATAATCGCTCGTATCGAAGACCCTTGGCTTCAATGTGTAACCCGCGCCGCAAATCATCCACCCAACGTAAACTGATCCATAATCGCTGAAGCGAGAGCGCCTCCGCTACCCTCTCAGGCCATTCCACGATTACAGGCCCGTTCCCTTCCAACAATTCCTCGATACCGAGGGCTATTGCCTCTGCCACTCCACTCAAACGGTAGGCATCGAAGTGATAAAGTCTGGCGGTGTCAGCTCTTCGATACTCATTGATTAACATAAAGCTCGGACTGGTAACGGGATCAAGCGAACCCCAGCCGCGCGCAATACCCTGAGCAAGGGTCGTCTTACCTGAACCCAAATCGCCCGCTAGACATACGAGATCGCCCGGCTTTATCAACTCCCCCAGACGTACTCCTAGTCGTTGGGTCTGCTCAGGACTGTGACTGAGGAACTCGAGGCTATGTTCATCTAGTATCGGCATGTGCCGGAACGCATTATACGTCAGCGATCACGCCCCCACAAGGCATCAGCAGGACTGGTAATCGCTTGATGAAATGCTGCTTCGCCGAGCTATGGGGAAGAAACCCGGATTTTTGGGCGGCTATCTTCACTCAAAAACCACTCCTCCCATCTATCGTTGAAGCGTCACAACAACAAACGATCTGCTTTCCCATACCACCTTGCTCATCGGACAAAGAGGCGTCTGAAGAAACCATGACGATCATGATCCTTATCGGTCAAGATTACCGATGACTCCTCCAGCGATAAGCTCTCAAGGATCAATACAGCGGAAAGCAATCTCATCCAATCATTTTCCAGAATCAGGAAGAGATTCCCCTTCCCTTACATTCACCTCCGTGCTACCATCTAAGCCATGCGCGTCTTAGTCGTATCAGATATCCACGCAAACCTCACAGCGCTAGAAGCGGTTTTGGACGCTGCTGTACCCTACGATAATGTGTGGTGTTTGGGTGATCTAGTAGGGTACGGGCCTGACCCGAACGAATGCATTGATTTAGTTCGCTCCCTGCCGAATTTACTCTGTTTGATCGGCAACCATGACCAAGCTGCTTTAGATATGATCCCGCTCTCGCGGTTCAACCGCGATGCTGGCGATGTGGCAGCCTGGACGCAGCGGGTCCTAACAGAGGAGAATAAAGACTACTTAAGGACG
>DUEW01000123.1 GCA_011174845.1 Anaerolineae bacterium
ATCGTGCCCGAAGGGTGAGAATCCCTATGATGATTCGAATTCATGATCAGCATCACAGGGATTCCTCGCTATGCTCGGAATGACACCTTCTAACATGTCATTCCTGTTACTGTAAGCTAGACAAAGAGAGACCGATAGCGTAGAACATTGTAAGACAACCAATCATCACAATGTCTACCCATCGGTCTCTGGCCTGGGAACAAGGACCCTGTCATTCCTGCGCTGCGAGCGCCAACCTCGGACCGTCCCCCAGGCCTGGTGGGTGGTACTGTCCAAAGCATGCTGCGCCAAGAGCGCCATAACAGGAATACAGTACCCCACCACGATTGATGGGACTCCCGTGAATGCACAAGGAGGTCCCAATGCAAGTATATATCGGAATCGACTGGAGTGAAGCAAAACACGACGTGATTATGATGAATGCGGCAGGTGTCGCACTTGCTCAGTTTGAGATCCCTCACAGCCCAGAAGGCTTTCTTCAATTGGACGAAACCCGTTGGCGTATGAAGTTGGCACCCGAAGATTGTGTTGTGGGGCTTGAGACAGCCCACAACCTGTTGATCGATTTCTTGTGGTCTCGCGGCTACAGCAAGGTTTATGTGGTGCCCCCCACAACGGTCAAAAGCAATCGCAAGCGTTTCAGCAGTAGTGGTGCCCGATCCGATCCCAGCGATGCAATTGTTATCGCCGATAGCCTGCGCACCGACCATGGGCGCTTGCAGCCATGGCGCCCGGACAGCTTGCTTACGCGCCAGATACGGGCCAAGGTCAGCCTGGTCAACCACCTCACAAGCAGCACGGTCCGTCTCTCCAACCGCCTGAGAGCCGTGCTGCTGCGCTACTACCCGGCAGTGCTGAACATGTTCAGATCGTGGCCGACGAAGGTCGCTATGGAGTTTGTCCGTGCTTTTCCTACTCCAAAGCACGCTGAAAGCCTGACTTTTGACCAATTTCAGCGCTTTGCCCGCCAACATCGATATCCAAACCCGAAGAGATTGCCAGCTTGCTTTGCACGTCTGCAGGCACCGCAGCCGGAAGCTGCTCAAGAGACCGTGGAAGTCTACCAGGATGAGGCCGTGCTGTTGGCAACCATGTTACTGACAACGATACGAGCCAAGAAAGAGGTGCTGCGCGAGCTCAAAACCCTCTTCCGTGAACATCCTGACCATGCGATCTTTGACTCCTTGCCAGGTGCAGGCGACTTCCTGGCACCCGCCCTTCTGGCCAAGTTTGGTGATGACCGAAAGCGATTTCCAACGCCGGCCAGTGTTCAGGCCCTCGCAGGTACCTGCCCGGTAACCGATCAAAGCGGTAAGCGGCGCATCATCAAGTTCCGCCGCGCTTGTGACCGCGAGTTCCGGGCAATCGCTCAGCAGTGGGCCATGGCTTCTTTGAATCAATCGTCATGGGCGAATGCTTATTGGCAGCGAGCACGACCTCGCTGCCGTTATTCCAGTCTTGCGTACCGTCGCCTCGCCAATCGCTGGTTGGCGATCCTGTGGAAGCTCTGGCAGACAGGTCAGGTCTATGATGAGGCTTATCACCTGCAACACCGAGCCCTTCGAAGCAAAAGACATCGCTAATCGTTGAACCTTTGTTGTGAATGTGCTTCACGAATGCGCTAGTTATGATTGATGGTTGTCCTTATGAATTGAGAATAGCTGCGAACCGAATGTTCGCTTCGGTGTCGTTGCTCCATCGCGTCTACTTACAAAACTGGGTATTGACAAAGCGAGGGCTCCTTCGACAAGCTCCCCTCGGCAGCCCTTCGACAAGCTCAGGACAGGGCTCGGGACAAGCAGGACAGGCGTCAGGCGTGACGACATCGTACCCGAAGTGTGAGAATCCCTGTGATCCGTCGATTTCAAAAGCATCATCATAGGAATTTCTCACTCACATGGCTCGCTCGGAATGACACAATTGGCTTTGCCATCCTCTAACCTTATACTTTAGATCTGGCCAATTTATCCTTCAATCTTGGATACGAACGGTTACCAATGTTTCTAACTTGTAAGGAGCTGTAAGGAATTGAAAGGTGTTTGTAAGGTGATACAGCTTGATCGTATGATATTCTAAATTCGATGTTACAAGCCTGTAAGTTTTTACGCCCAGGCAATCCCTTTTGAAAGGAGGTAAAATCAGATGTTGTACGCCCCGAAAGAACGTGGTCAGGGTCTTGTAGAGTATGCATTGATCCTTGTCTTGGTTGCTGTCGTCGTGATTGTGATCCTGGCTCTGCTAGGACCCGCCATCGGCAATGTTTTCAGCAACATCGTCTCCAACATCTAAGCGGGCCGTTGGAAGAAATTCGCTTTCTTCCATTAGCCGGAGCCCTATTCAAGAATAGGGCTCCGATCTATTTAATCTATCTTCTATTCCAAAGGGTTCGTTTTGTTATGCGTAAGCGTTATTCATGTCTGCGTCTGACGATTTGCATCCCTCCGCATCATGGCATTCCCTGATCTCATTAGAGAAAGGTCAACCCCTAAGCGGGAAACGTGAGAGCACCGTGGCAGGGGTAGGAATGGCCACTCGATCCCCCACACTTAACTCCGCCGGCGCTTTCCCGGCTTGCTTAGAAGCACCCTGAAAGATCGCGATCGGCGTGCCCTCGATTGTGAATTCCTGCTTGAGATAAGCCTGCCCGAGCAGGAATCCTTCGAGATCCACAGCACAAGAGGTCACAACTCCGATCATCCGACCTCGACGATCGACGACCGGATCGCCGTAGTGTGCCATGCGGACACCTTTATCGTCGAAGCGAAAACGGGTCACCTCGGATTTGCGTGTGGCTTCTTGGGCCAGGTAAGCGGAGCGCCCAATAAACCAGGGCTTATAGGTTTTAACATAGCCGGCAAAACCGGCATCTCCAACCCCTAACTGCAACTCACCGGCCATCTCGTTTCCATGAAGCGGTAGACCCGCCTCGGTTCGGAGCGAGTCGCGTGCTCCGAGCCCAGCCGGTTTAATACCAAAGGGCTCGCCAACCCCGAGCAGTGCCTTCCACAGTGCCACGCTCTTCTCTGGGTGGATGAACAATTCATACGCTACGCGTTCACCTGTGTAGCCGGTGCAGCTAACGATCATGTCGAATCCGCCAAAAATCCCTTCCATCAAACCACCCCAGGGAAGCTCTCTTAAACGAACCGCGGATTTTTCATCAGAACCCAGCGCTAACAGAACCTCGCGACTCCTGGGACCTTGCAAAGCCAGGTCCACCAGCATGTCGGGTCCCTCTTTGGGATCCCGCAGGTTGCGTAACGTGCACCCCCGACCGAAAGATCGTGCCCAGGGTCGTTCATTGTCGACGCATACACTCCCCTCGCGCACTGCGTTCAGCCAAGCCCAATCCTTTTCGTCGTTGGCCGCATTGACCACCATTAGGAATTGCTCTTCACTTCGCCGGTATACCAACAGATCGTCAATCACGTTCGCATCAGAGTCAAGAAAATGAGTGTAGAGAGAGACGCCAACCTTTAAACGGCGCGCGTCGTTACCACAGATGTCGTTTGCGCAAACACTGTCCAAGAATACGGCTGCATCCGGCCCCTCGACTTGAAGAACGCCCATATGAGAAACATCGAAAAGCCCCACTGCTTCGCGCACAGCTACATGTTAATCGTGAACCGATGTGTACCAAGCTGGCATATCCCATCCAGCAAAAGTAACCATTTTTGCGCCCATTTCTCGATGTGTCTCATTGAGCGCCGTGCGCTTCGGCTCGATTGCATCGGGCTCTTCCCAAGTGAAGTTCGGAAGAGCATCTCCTGATCCGTTTTCAATCCCGATGTAGAAGGGTTTGCTCCTACCGATTGGATCGCCTTCTACCTTTGGTGCGGGCGCGGTATTGGATTCTTGTACCCATACAGGACCTATACACTTCCTTCTGATATCTGCATCAATCCTGACATAACCATCTGAAAGTGCTCGAAGCCAAGCCGCAGTTAATGACGCTTTTTCCGCGGGAACGCTGAGGCGGTATGTGGTTGAGGATTCATAACTTAATGTTCCCTCAACGACACCTCGCGGCGTGATCAGCCGTGTAGCCTGGCTTTCTCCAGGATGTAACACCTCAATGTCGCTGGTCAGAGCATAGTTCAGGAATGGACGGACTCTCTCACCACCAATGTCAAAGGCTGGCCATTCGCCGTTGCTTGATGAATGGTCATGGATCGTATAGAAGTGGGGGTAGCCAGATAGGCTGGGCTCACTATCTATCCCAACCTGCTCGCATAAGTCGATCACACGAAGCTTGGATTCTTCCAACACATCAAAATCTACCTTACCGCGTAGTTCTTCTTGTTCCATCCCTTGCCAACAACAGGGTATTGTGGCTTGGAGGGTATCCGCTATGATGTCAGCCAGTTGGGTCGTCTCTTTTTCTTTGAACCCAAGTTGAGTGATCCACGGGGTGCCCATTCGTATACCAGAGGCTTCAAAAGCTGTCTCATCCCCTGGGAGGGTGTTGCGATTAACGACGATGCCCACAAGTTCTAGGATGCGTGCGGCCTGGTCGCCAGATAGCGTGGTGCCATCCGGTCCGATCACCGACTTACAATCAAGGTTCATCAAGTGGGTATCTGTACCTCCATAGGCGATCCGAAAACCACGAGTCTCTAGGCGTTTTGCTAACGCTACGCAGTTCTTCACAATTTGGTGTTGTATGGCATGGAATTCTTTCGTTTGGGCAAATTTGAAGGTCAGACATAACGCCGCGAACACATTGACATGCGGACCACCCTGTTCTCCAGGGAAGACTGCTTGATCAAGTTTTAAAGAAAGATCCGGATCGGTGGTCATGATGATCGCACCGCGCGGACCATAAAGCGATTTATGTGTCGTGGATGTGGTCACATGAGCATAGCCAATGGGCGAAGGATAAACACCTGCAACTACCAGACCAGCAACATGCGCAATGTCAGCCAGCAAGTACGCTCCTACAAGATCGGCAATCGAGCGAAATTCTTTCCAATCCACGGCCCACGGATAGGACGAATAGCCACCGATGATCATCTTGGGTTTGTGTTCGAGTGCCAGGGCTTTAATTGACTCGTAATTGATCTGCTCTGTTTGGGGATCGACGGTGTAATGTACGATATTGAAATACTTGCCGGAGCGATTGGCAGGCGAACCGTGAGAGAGGTGCCCTCCGTGACGTAGATCCATACTCAACACCGTATCGCCCGGATCCAGCAGAGCATGAAACACGGCGTTATTGGCTGGCGAGCCCGATAGGGCTTGCACGTTTACATAGATGTCATCTGCGGTGAACCCATTGGCCGCAAAAGCCTCCGCACACCGGCGGCGAGCAAGAACCTCGGCAATATCGGCGTATTCCACCCCCTTATAATAGCGAGGGATCGAATAACGTCGGTAAAATGCTAATCGGGTCTTGTAATCCAAGATTTCGGATTCGTCCATCCAGCGAGTGTACTCGTGGGGATATCCCTCAGCATAGAGGTTCTGAAAAGTTGACCCCAACGCCTCTCGGACAGCGAGAGGCGCGGCACTTTCACTAGGGATGAGAATGATCCGTCTCCGCTGTCTTTCGGCTTCAAGCCGGATAAGCTGATATATATCGGGATCAAACTCTTCAAGGGATATCTGGAACTGGGGGTAAAGCATCGGATTAACTCCTCAACCAGAACATGATGCACGGTTTCACTTTGTTTTTTCGTTGAGATTCCTGGCTAAGCAAGATGGATAACACGCAGTTAATGTGTTCTGCCTGATCCGGTGTGCCGCATAAGGTCACCCTAGCATACGGTCATACAAACGATGGTTTTTTTGAAAAGACCATTCCTTAGTATAATATTATTTGATAGCTTGTAGCACCAAAAAAAACCTATAGATTGACCGCTATACCATGATACCAAACTCAGTGCTTTCTCCTATCAAGCGAATACGCATATATGAGTGCACTGAAAAAACCACCAGCGAGGAGAAGGGAGGGGTATATGTAGGGGTGTAGGCTGCGCTCACACCCCCACATATACCGGTCCTTCTCTAGCGGGTGACCTTTTTTCAGAGGATATATATATCAAAGGATAAAACCATGACGAAAAAGCATAATTTTAATCCCGGTCCGGCAGTTTTGCCTCCCTTCACCGTTGATAAGACGATTGAAGCACTCAAGGATTATGATGGAACAGGTCTGTCCATCATGGAGATATCACACAGAAGCAAAGAATTTCAAGCCGTGATGGCCGAGGCTCAAGCGCTGATGAAGGAATTGCTTGAGATCCCAATGGGATACTCGGTGGTATTCTTAGGCGGCGGTGCAAGCACTCAGTTCTTCATGATTCCGTATAACTTGATGAAGAACAAGGCCGCCTATCTAAATACCGGGTCATGGGCCACCAAGGCCATCAAAGAGGCAAAGTTCTTCGGCGAAGTCGTTGAGGTCGCTTCATCTGCAGACAAAGATTTCAGTTATATCCCCAAGGATTACGATATTCCCGTCGATGCAGATTATTTCCATATTACGACCAACAACACCATCAAGGGCACGGAAATCTTTGAGGATTATGATGTTGCTGTTCCCTTGGTGGCAGATATGTCCTCGGATATTTTCAGCCGCCAGATGGACGTATCAAAGTACGGGATCATCTACGGCGGTAACCAAAAGAATATCGGTCCTGCGGGAGCCACCTTTGTGATCGTCAAGGAGGACATCTTAGGGAAGGTGGACCGCGAAATTCCTTCCATGATCGATTATCGAACCCACATTTCAAAAGACTCGATGTTTAATACGCCCCCGGTCATAAATATCTTCAGCGCTCTCCAAACCTTGAAATGGTTTAAGAGCTTGGGAGGCGTTCCAGAACTTGAAAAAAGGAACATCGAGAAGGCTGAGCTTCTTTACAATGAGATTGACCGTAATACATTATTCGTAGGCACAGCGGCAAAGGAAGACCGCTCACGAATGAACGTCTGCTTCATCATGGAAGACGAATACAAGCAGCTAGAAAGTGATTTTCTGGAATTTGCAGTAGGAAGGGGCATGATCGGGGTTAAAGGCCACCGTTCTGTTGGTGGCTTCAGGGCGTCGATCTACAATGCCCTGCCCATTGAAAGTGTGCAGGCCCTGGTGGACTGCATGCAGGACTTTGAAGCCCAACACGCATGAACTGTCGAAACCAGGGAGCGAACTCCCTGGTTTCATCTTCTACATGAAACATATTGAGAAGGGATGAGGCAATGACTACCGTATTAGTCGCAACTGTAAAACCGTTTACTCCTATGGCGGTTGAGGGTATCAAGAAGGTTGTGAGCGAGGCGGGTTACGATTTTAAGCTCCTTGAAAAATACGCTGATCAGTCTGAATTCATTAACGCTGTAAAAGATGTAGATGCTCTGATCATTCGAAGCGATAAGGCTACCCGAGAGGTCATCGAAGCAGCCAATAATCTTAAGATCATCGTACGTGCCGGCGCAGGTTATGACAACATCGATCTTGAAGCGGCCACGGAAAGAGGCATCGTGGCCATGAATACGCCAGGGCAAAATTCAAACGCGGTAGCGGAACTTGCCTTTGGAATGATGGTTTACCTTGCGAGAGGTTTTTATAGCGGTAAAGCTGGCACCGAGTTAAAGGGGAAAAATCTGGGCATTCATGCTTTTGGCAATGTTGGAAAACGCATAGCCAGCATCGCACAAGGATTTGGAATGCAGGTTTATGTTTATCGGCCCACACATCCAGAGGAAGTTGGCGAAAAGGACGGCATGATTTTCGTGGGGTCAGCTGAAGAACTTTACAGCGCCTGTAATTACGTATCCTTAAACATCCCGGCCAATGAGCAGACAATAAAATCGATCAACTATGAACTGCTTACAAAAATGCCCGTACCTGCCATTCTAGTTAATCCCGCCCGCAAGGAGATCATCGACGAAGATGATTTGTTGAGGGTGTTTGAAGATCGAGAGGATTTCGCTTACCTTACCGATGTCGCTCCGGATTGTAAGGACGTGATCGAGGAAAAATACCCGGGAAGATACTTCTTTACGCCCAAGAAAATGGGCGCCCAAACAGCAGAAGCGAACATCAACGCCGGCATCGCAGCTGCAACGCAGATACGGGATTATTTTGAAAAGGGTGATACAACCTTCCAGGTAAATTAGCTCTCAACCACTCGATTGGTAGTTCCGTTCAGAATAGTTAGAAGTGCGAAATGAAGGAGCCTTAAATGGCAGTTCTGAAACCTTTTAAAGGCCTACGCCCGCCGAAAGAATTGGCAAAAGAAATAGCTGCTCGACCATACGATGTGTTGAGCTCTGAAGAAGCCAGACAGGAAGCAACCAAATACTCACTGTTACATATCACCAAACCAGAGATAGATTTTGAGCCCGGCATCGATGTTC
>DUEW01000124.1 GCA_011174845.1 Anaerolineae bacterium
CACTCGGTGTGATCCCAAGCCATAACCCAAATACTGTCAAGCTAATCAGCATGACGGTTAGACTTGGCCAATGACGTTTCTTCCCGCTCTCAGCAGGTTTTGTTTTGGAGGCCGAAGACATGGCGTCATTATAGCCCAAACCATATAAGCAACGGGGTGCATCTCAGTTCTTGTTGCGCTGCCTCAATTCCAGGTGTAAAGAGAGGGTTGTGTGTCGGCTCCACCGCCTCACAACCCTCTAACATCCACTCGATGCGGGCACAACAAATCATGGCATGCGTCCTAAGCACCAGGTTGGCTTGACGCTATCCCTCGGGGACAGTTATAATGCCAGCGCGTTCCTCGGTAGCTCAATCGGCAGAGCGCGCGGCTGTTAACCGCTAGGTTGTAGGTTCGAGTCCTACCCGAGGAGCCTTTTGGCCATTTGCGAGGGCTCTACTTCCATCAATATAATGAAATGATAAGGCTTGAAAACATTACACCCCTCGAGCAAGAGCTACTCATGCAAGCTCACCACCTAAATGATGACGATCTTAGACGCCTCATAGCTCAAGTTCGAGCTATTGTTGGAATGAACGAAGATTAATTCGCCGAAATATCTTAACTCTGCCAATCTCGTAGCTTTTATGTAGCATAATCATAGATGATTTATTGTTTATGACTGAATTTGATAACGCGTAAACCCTTATCATGTTGTACAATTTTTATGATCAGATCTATTCTCAATAAAGGATAATTAAATTCAATGTCTTTGGGTGTGGTAATAAAGGGGCCTGAAGGTGTAGTCCTTGCCGCGGATAGTCGAGTTACTCTAACTGCTGAGCGCAAGGGTTCACCTCCTTTGCCTATTAACTTTGACAATGCAACGAAATTATTAAGCTTCTCAAAGCCTCATAACTATGTGGCTATAGTCACATATGGTGCAGCTGTCATCGGTTTAAGAACAGCTCATAGTTATATACCTGAGTTTGAAGTAGAGTTACCTAAGAAGAACAGGTTAAAAGCCCTCGATTATGCGGAACGCTTTAGTAAATTCTTTCTTCGTCAATGGAAAGCTAATATGCCAGATGATTATCCTGGACCATCGATGATGTTTGTTGTTGGAGGTTATGATCCAGAAGCTGCTTATGGAAGGATTTATTTATTGGATATCCCTAGAAATCCTGAGCCAATTGAACAAAACCCTGGTGATACCAATTTCGGCATGACTTGGGGAGGTCAACTTCAGATTGCTAGCAGGATGATTCATGGCTATGACCCCATCTTGCCAACAATTCTCAAAAGAGAGCTTGAAATAGACGACGATAGCCTAAAATCACTTCTAAGTACTCTTAAGGAGAATATTGAGTTTTCAATACCTTATCAGGTTCTACCTTTACAGGATTGCGTTGATTTGGCAACATTAATGGTTCGAACTACTATCAAATCTCAAAATTTGTCTATAGGATTAAGAGGTGTAGGTGGTCCTATTGATGTAGCAACGATAACTAGGACAAATGGTCTCCGTTATATTCAACGAAAATCTATTACAATAGATGAAGAAGAAAGCTAGTTTAATAAGGGGATTTACTATGTCCTATCGATTGGATCTTACTGATAAAGATACTAATTCTCTTGAAAGCCTTTTCATTAAGGTTACCCCATTATATTCTCCTCTTTTAGTTGTCCCACCTCCTGAGAATCAGCGAGGACTTTTTCCTTTTGTTTCCGATGAGCTTTCTCAAGTTGGGGGGTTCGATTTGGTATTGGGAGGGCGTGTTACAACAATAAACCAAGAACTACATGAGATGCTCCTTGAGCAGAGTTTGGAGGAGTATAAGGATATATGGATGAGCTTGGCCCAGAAATAGCTTATCCAACTTTGGAGCAAATCGTTGAAATTAACCGCCGGATGATCGAAACATCTGGCGGTTCTTTTACGCCACCAGACAACCTTCGAAACCGCGATTCCTTAGAGTATGTCTTGATAGCGATACGCTTTCCAGTTTTTGACCATGACCTTTTCGCTACAATCAAACATAAGGCCGCTGCTTTATCCTACGAAATTATCAAATCGCACGTCTTCTTTGATGGTAATAAGCGAACGGCTTCCCATGTTTCTTTTATGTTCCTTCGAAGCAATAATGTTCCGATTTTTCTAGATAAATCAATCGAGGTTATAGCAATAGAAGTTGCAAGCGGCTCTGCTGATCGCAATGATTTTCTTTCCTGGTTACATGAACATCAAGCTATCCATCTGAAATAATTATTTTATGAGACTATTCGGAAGCATTACATCTCTCTGTAGCGTATTCTTGCAACATAAGGGCTTTTAAGCCCTTGTTTAGTTAATACCTCCCTGATCACCAGGTATTTTGCTTTGGATAACGCCTCTTATCATAAGTGAAGTTGATTAATCCTCTTTTGATCGCTATAGTTATGAATGTAGGTTGATTATCCGCAGAATCACATGTTGAGCAGCGCGTGCAATGCTAACTCACCTGAATAAGCAGGAGCGAGTTAAGGGGAACGAGGAGGCCGATAATGTCAACGCAGAGAATCTCCCAAGAGCAGCGCAAGAACACCCAAATTTGCTTAGATATCCTTCTGCAATGCAAAACAGGACAGCAAACAATTGCGGCCCTTGACGAAATTGCCCAAATTTTCAGTGCGGCGGGCGATCCGGTGGCTGAGTCAGCCAAGCAAGCATTTCAGCTATCGCAATCGATGGATGAAGCATCTGTTCTCCAGGTAAGAGATGAATTCATTAATCAATTTCGATCATTCCTTGCGGCAACTGAATCCTTAGCTACCACATCCACCGACCGCATCGCCTCAGAGAAGGTCAGCCCCACTGTTGAGTCTGCGAAACCAAAGGGCAAGCGGGGATGTCTTATTTCTGCATTTGGCATTCTCATATTGGTTATCGCCCTGATTGCGATCGCAGCTGTCGTTTTCTTGCTCGTCGGGGGGGGATAGTGGGGCCAATGAAACGGCAGTGATCCTTGTTTCGCCTGCTATCTTTAATATTGCGAAGCACGGTATCTATGTTCCACAACTCGCAATCGCTATCCGGTGAGTTCGCAGCCTGAGGAATTGAATAGCTGCTGCCCAACAACTCGCCGAAGCGGACCTCGCGGAGTGGGCTCATTCACGCCGCTGCTGTCTTGCGAGGCCGCTTATCTCGAGGCCGTAAAGCTCTTCCAATATTCTATCTACGAACAGGACTATCACCTCTGTCCGCTAGGTTGTAGGCCGTTCGCCCCGACGGGTTGCGCCCGTAGGGCGCCGGCCCGAACGGGGTTCGAGTCCTACCCGAGGAGCCTTTACCGAGAATAGAAGGGGCTGCCCCAAAAGGGCAGCCCCTTAGGTTGCTAGGTATTACAACGAGCATCTTTCACCCTCAGCCTAACCCTCTCCCTTCCAGGGAAAGGGCAGGGGTAAGGGTCAGTTGGGTGATAAATACAATCCTCGTTTACCCTCTGCTCCTCCCAACCACGCTCATGATTTGATGCCGGCCAATTCCTTCGCGATGCGCTTCTTCGCTTCCATATCGTAATTCTTCAATACCGTAATGGTTTCCATGACGGGCGATCCACCGCCGTGCAATCCAGCAATCTGGCTCACCCCTCCCATCGAGGAACAGATCACATCGCTGATCAACCGGAAGCAACGATGTTGGTCTTCCGCTGAAATCCTCGGATTCCTCATGATGTACTTCGCGAGCAGAGGGCCCGTCTCTTCACTTATAAAATCGCCCTCCAATGGCAGGGTGGCCGCCAGACCGCCGGCCAGGTCGGCGACGGTTTCAAACTCGTGATAAATGTTCTCCCCCGCATGGCGCCGGCCTACGTTAGAGTAAATGACCTCAGGCACGAATGTTCCAGAGGGAGCTTGTTGGCTTTTTACCGCAGCCGCGATACCCGCTGCGTAGACCAACTCCGCCACACTGATCATATCAGCGAGCTTTTGCTGCACATGTTTTTCATCTTCGATGCCGTTGTACTCCGCCACAAGCGCAGCCATGCCCATTAACACATCCGAGGTGGCCGGTTTGCAGCCTGTGTAGCTATGTCGATGATACAAGGCGAAAATCAATGCCAAGGGACCAGCAAATTCACGCTCACCGCACATGAAAACCCGTTCCCAGGGCACAAAGACGTCATCAAAGATAGTCAGGGATTCCACATCTCCAAAGCGTGCGATCGGCGCGTCGAGCAGTTTGCGAGGGCGGAAGGCTGACGGACGACAAATTAGTTTCACGCCCTCCGCGTCGGCGGGGATGGCGAAGGCCACTGCCCAATCAGCCTCCTCCTCGGTCAGGAAGCGGGTAGGGACGACGACGATCTCATCAGCATAAGGAGCGACGGTGTTGTGTGCCTTAGCCCCTCGGACCACAATGCCATCCTTCGTTCTCTCGACAACCCTCAAGTAAAGGTCAGGGTCCACTTGCTGGTGTGGCCTCTTCTTGCGGTCGCCTTTTACGTCGGTTTGGGCGCAATTGGCACACAGATCGTTCTTTTGGAAGTATTCCAAGTAATTAAGGAAACGCTGATGGTATTCGGTTTGGTGCACCTGATCGATCTCGTACGTAATTACAGACAGGGCATTCACAGCATCTATGCCCATACATCGTTGGATGCAACCCCCACTCTTATGGCAATAGAGTCTGGTCATCTCCTGCTTCTTCAGAAGGTCGTCCGACGAACGATGAACGTGGCAGAAGCGATTGACTTTCTCTCCCGTGAGATGTGAGGTCGCGGTGAAGATGCCTTCATACTGCTCCTCGTGTGGCAAGTCATAGGTCAGGGCGATGACATTCATGGCCGGCTCTATCCGAGGGTCATCACGAGAAACCAACTCTCCATCAATATATACATTGGGCCGCATGGCCTTAATTCTCTCTCTATACTCTTGTGCTGTGATCACCTTTAACCCTCCACATGATCCTAGATATGTTGGTTATTGACTTCAACGATTCTTTTACCCCTCTTTCGCTCCCATCTCGCATGACGTTTCGTAATCATTAGTACTTTGATTTGCCTCGATACCATGGCGAGTTACTACATAGGATACCTCATCTTGTCTGTAACAACCCAAATAAGCTTTAGATGTTTCGCATTCTACCCGATCATCTTTGAATCCAGGATAACAATAGCGAAGTGGGGGCTGTTTGCTACATGCCATTTCAGAAACCTGGAGATGTGACATTTAGAACCGGAATCCAGCGAGTAGGTTCATACAATGTTCACCGGGTGCTACGATAATATGATCTTGGTGGGAGAATGTCATCCTGCAGAGCATTTCGGTGGGGTACATCCCTTCGACGATCATTCTACAGCCCTTTGGCAAGCTTCTCTTGGCAAGCGCTGTAGAGGGATCTTTAGCCTGACAACTTTCGAAGGACTCCCGCTCAGGATGACAATCCCGTAGAATAACTTTGACGCGATACTGACAGATAAGGTATTTTTTTATGGGTCGACCCCTTTGGTTTGTAGAACTCCTAAGAAAGTTGTTCCCGAGTCGCTTTTTTCTAGCAAAAACGACCAAGGTTCCCCTCCTTGGAGCTCTGTTGGATCATGCTCTCTTCGAGGGAGATGATTTGATGTACCTTCCCCGGACGGGGAGGATAGAGATCCACCAACCGATCGAATCCCATGGAGACTATGTCATCCCCAAACAGGTGGTTGATCATTTCATTGAAAAAGCCACTGTCCATTGGGTCATGAACACTTGTATCTGCCGTCAGGCCAGCGACTGCAAGGATTACCCGATTGACTTGGGCTGTCTCTTTCTCGGGGAGGCGGCACTGGGGATTAACCCGGAGCTCGGTCACCGCGTTACAAAAGAGGAAGCTTTTGAACATGCTCAACGATGCCGTGAGGCCGGATTGGTCCATCTGATCGGTCGCAACAAACTTGACACGATTTGGCTCGGTGTCGAACCAAGCATCAAGCTACTGACGATTTGCAATTGTTGTCCTTGTTGCTGTCTCTGGCGAGTGCTGCCCCATGTTTCAGATCAAATCAGTTCGAAAATCACACGCATGCCTGGGGTTACGGTCGAGGTCAATGACCGTTGTAATGGCTGTGGAAGTTGCGTCGATGGGATATGTTTCGTTGATGCCATTCATCTCGTCGATGGACGTGCACAGATGAGCGATGCGTGTAGAGGTTGTGGTCGCTGTGTTGATGTCTGCCCTGAGGGCGCGATCGTGATCAAGATTGAGGACGCTGAGACCGTGGAGAGGGCCATCGCCCACATTACGTCCTTGGTTGATATCTCTTGAACTTAACTTCCCTTCGGCTGATCCACTTGGAGCACCGAAGATAACCTATCCACTTTGATTACACCTGCTTTTTAGATGTCCTGCCGCCAATCTACCACAACACCTAAATAGCTCTCTTTTTGATCTAACAACCCGTGATAGGCCTCCAGCAAATGAGAGGGCTTGATCACATGGGTGATGAGCGGTTCTACCAGGAGCCTTCCGCATTGGATATGATCAAGTATCAGCTGGAGATTCGACGCGATCGAATGCTTGCTCCCTCGAACTGGATAGGGAGGCAATCGCCATTCCAATGCACCTCGTATGACAATCCATCGGTGATGGATGGGGCGAAGCATCGCTGTGACATTGGTCTCATAGGCTTTCCTGGGTGATCCCAAGAGTATCACCTGACCCAACGGGGCACAGACTTTGACACATGCCTCTATCACTGCCGAGTGACCCACAGCATCCACTGCAACCTCAACACCCTGTCCACCTGTCAGATCGAGGATGGCCTCCACCTGCTCCTCCAACCTCACATCGAGAACGTTCTTGATGCCCGAACTTTGCGCCATTTTGCATCGTTCACTGATGACATCCAAGCCGATGACTTTCGCACCCCCAAGTTGATAAAGCTGAGCTGCAAAGTTGCCGACCAATCCGAGTCCGAAGATAGCGACCGTGTCACCGTCTTCAAACTCCGTGACCTGGGGAGCCGTGATCCCGATCAGCGCCATGCGCGCCATGATCGCCTGTGTTGCAGGAAGATTGTCGTCGAGAGGAAAAGCAGCTCCGTATGGCGTGTGTTGAGTAATCTCATAGCGCTGTAGAGAGGCATGTTTACCGAAGCAAAATATCCGTTGTCCTTCGGCGAATCCGAGCTTATCACTACCCACGGCTCTAACATGGCCCACTAATCCGTATCCTGGGCGCCAGGGATAGGCATTCCAACTCCCTGGAATCCAAACGCCTGGTGAGAGCGCTGTGAAGTTGGCCAATTCGGTACCTGCGCTGACGACCGTGGTCTCGGCCTCGATCAAGATCTCTTC
>DUEW01000125.1 GCA_011174845.1 Anaerolineae bacterium
GACCTCTCCCCCCTCACGCTCTTTTAGGATTATGGCTTGTTCGAGAGCATGCTCATCCGGTTCATTGATGATCAGACGCATGAAGGTCGTGTCAAGCGCCTTTCCGCTCTCGTCGATCTCGAGTTCCTCGACCAGATCTGGTACAAGCTTGACCAATACCACAATGTTCATCGTTTCACCCCTCTATGCCCATGGATTCAGCAAGGAGTTCTGCAATATCCTTCACGAGCAGTCCCTCAGCACCTGGGACGGTTTTCGTTGCGTCTTCAAAACGCGGAGGTTCGTATGGACAGGCTACAACTAAAATACGTGGTCTGTCTTCATCCTCTCCAACAGCAGAGACGGCTTCGCGTACGCGCCACTCAGAGATCCTGACATGGGCCTTTTCCCACTGAAAGCCATCCAGCCACATCCCACCACCGCCACCGCCGCAACACAAACTATTTTCGCGGTTGTGCGACATCTCCACGAGTTCCACACCAGGGATGGCTTGCAGTATCTGGCGCGGTTCTTCAAATACTCCATTGACCCTACCCAGATAGCAAGGATCGTGAAACACAACGGTTGCCTCAACATTGTGCTTCATCAGCGCCTTGATCTGATCGAGATGCTCGGCAAGAAATTGGGTGTAATGCCGCACAGGATAGGAGATCTCTAGATTGGGATATTCATTCTTGAAAGCGTTAAACGCGTGGGGATCGGTGGTAATGATTTCTTTGAACTCGTATTTACCGAGCGCCTGAGCATTCTTCTCGGCCAGCATCTCAAACAATCCGGTTTCGCCCGCTAACCGAAGCGAGTCGCCATCGCTGACCTCCTCAGGACCTAAGATCCCAAAGTCCACATCCAAGGCTTGGAGGATTTTGGTCATCGCTCGAGTGGACGACATGACACGAGGGTGATAGGAGGCATAGTCGCCGACAAACCACAGCACATCCACCGGTCGCTTGGCTTTCGCCATAATCGTTACTTCAGGTTCCAGATCGCTGGCCCAATCTGCTCGCTTTCGAGGTGACTCACCCAAGGGATTGAAATATCGCTGGGCTTTCTCAAGGGCATCCTGAAGCTCGGATGGGACATTGCCCGTCAGGAGCATCTCCTCCTTAACCCGGGTCGTCAAACCAGCGGTTACAGGGATTTTAGCTGGACAAACCTGGGTACAGGCATAACACGATACACACATCCAGGATGTGTCCGTGCTTATTAAATCATCAAGCATGCCAGCTCGTAAGGCGGCGATCATGCCGTGAGGAGGATATTTCATCACGAAGCCAAACGGACACACACCGCTGCATGCTCCACATTGGAGACACAATCGAATGCGTTCACCATCTGTAGTAGCAGAGATTATCTGGTTTATAAATTGCTTGGAGGTATCGAGTATCGTCGCTTCTGTCATCGTCCACCTCGCGGTAAATGGAAAGAACCCCACACTAACTCGTGTACCTAGTTCAATGTATGGATTAGGAGAGGTATCTTCGAATCAGTTGAGTATATAAATTATTATGTCAGCTTCCCATCGTTGATATGAAAGAACGGCGAGCACTTGTATAGTATGTTAATATGGTCGCAAATATCGAAGTGACAGACAACACTAGGTTCACCCGATAAATATCATTGGATAAATCAGTAATTAAATTCGTGAAAAATTTCTCTAGGAATTGTACGCGAGGTAGGTTTGAATGCAAGCGCGATGGCCACTATCATGACCCATCTATGACGAAACGGATAAGGTTATTTGTGTATTGAGTAAGTAGGTCATTAGCATTCGATGAGATAGAACCAAGGAGACAAGCAGCAGGGGCATATGCTTTGAGTGCACGCAAAAAGCCACCGTCATCAACCCCAGAAATTTATTCTTTGATTCTGAAGTGCAGACGGTGGCAATAAGTAGACCGAATATTCGATCAAGATGTGAACCGACTTTAGAGTGTCAATCGATATCGATCATCGATCGTCAATATTTTGAGATAACGATCTCGCCAAATCTACTCACGATTGAGTATCCACTCAACTTTCTTCACCAGATCATCTGGATCGATGGGTTTATCCACAAACAATTCGACCGGCAAATAATCAATATCAGGCTCAAAATGGAGTGGAGTCTTACTATGGATAGCGGTTAGCATCAGGATCGGGATATCACTGAACTGTGCTAATTCAGAAGCCGGATCTGGTTTTCGTAACTTTAACGCTAGTTGGAATCCCTCTGTGGCGGTATCCATCATCACGTCCAGGATAATCAAATCGGGTCGTTCTGCTTTGATTTTCTCGAGGCCCTCCATCCCGCTTTTAGCATCGATCACTTCATGACCAGCAGGGCTTAGACACATGCGGGCAACCTCGATAATATCTGGGTCGTCGTCAATGATTAATATCTTAGCCATTGGTTTATATCCTTTCTGCACTTACTTGATATCAACTTCTTCTTTCTTAGGTCTTATCTTGCGATAACCTCGTTTAAAAATCCCTTATTCAGCTTCAATGGTTTCTTCGACCTTTATTCCTTGACCGCGCAAGTACGTCTCGAGAGAAACTCCGTAGAAATACGCCATCGCTTTTGGATCGTCAGTGTCAACTTGCCCCCACTTGGCGAACTCAAAATCTCCTTCCAGATTGTAGCGACCATCATAGGTCGTTCCATCGGGCATAACGGCCCCATAGATCCGTTTTGCCTGGGATAATTGATCATCCGTTAGATTGAGCGCGTCTTTCAAGTTGGCCTTGAAGAGATCTGTCTCTCGAAGATCGGCGCCACTTAGGTTCGCTCCTTGTAAATTCGCTCTTGACAGTTTTACTTTCTTCAGATTTGCCATACTTAAATTTGCATATTCGAGATGAGCTTGGTGCAGGTCCACATTACAAAGATTGGCGTTGAATAAATCTGCCCTTTCCATATGAACATGACAGAGAAGAACGCCATCTAACGAACCATCTTCTAGCCAACCGCGCACACGTAATTCCTCAATTGCCTGCAAAACACGCTTATTTTCCGGACTTCGCAATTTTCTTATAAGTTCCATGATGGTAACCATCGTTGCCTCCTTCCTTTGTCCGATAAATGCTCATAATTTCGTTGCCTATGGCTTTGGTTGGATGTAATCGGATAATCTGAATTCTTTCCTTCTTTACGCACAGTCTATGCGACTTAGGTAACAAGTCAGGTCGCCAATCGGTATCAAATCAGTAACAGATTTTTTAATTTGGATGAAGCCTATTTCAAGGGATTTCCGATATCCTTTTTATCGCCGGAAGGAATTGAATATGAACGCAATTGCTTTTGTTTCTTCGATGATCTAAAGTTCTTCCAATCCACATTCGTGCTGAATACCACGATATGAATGAGCTGAAGAAGATGGTTTTTAGAGTCTGTCGATGACATTCGACACTTGGCGATAACCGGTGTAAATTTATACTGAATGTGACCGATCATTAGCACAATGCTGTCACCATGCAGTGAATCATTTCTTCTCACAATGTTGATAAATTTCATGGGGAGGTAATCTGAACCTTGATTTCTCCTCAGGTTGGGACCTTCCTGATCATGACTTCAAGCGAGTACTGTCTACATCATGTCAAGCTCCTTCAGTAATCCTGCTGTTTTGAATTCCATCCATCCCATCGACTCATGTTGGTTATATAAATACCTCATTGACCAGACCAGTCTTTTCCTATCAAGAGATACAAGTCTGAAAGATCCTTGTTCCAGAAGCCTATCCGAATTCATTCACCACATACATGAACCTGCTTTATCTAACATGTTAGAGGTGTGACATGAGGCGTTTCTTTTCGCAATTAGTGGGGGGACGATTGCAGATCGTTCTCACCACTTCCTTTTCGTTTGTGGCTGCCTCGACGGTAGTATTGAACGCGTTGGTCATTGCTTTAGTGATCCACCAGTACCTCGCGGAGGCCCAGGACAAGCGAGTAGCACGTGATATGGACCTGGCGGAGGCGTTTTATCAGTTCAAATTAGATGAGATCGCGGCCGTCGGTCATCGGATCGTTCAGGATCCAGAAATCCTTCAAAATATTCCGCTTGCTTTTCAAGGGCAAGCTCAAGCTTTAGAGCTTATTGACAAGGAAATCAGCCGAAAGATCACCGTACCGACTTTGGGAGGCACGCACCTGATCGCAGTGCTCAACAAAGAAGGGGACATTATAGTAGCGAGGGTCCTATCAAGTGCGGGAGAGCTCTCACCAATAATCACTCAGGGCAATTGGGGCGAACTGCCTATTGTTAAAGATGTACTCACAACTGGGAAGGAGCAAGCGGCTACGGAAATCATCCCGGCTGAGATCTTGGCCCAAGTGGGATTGGAAAAACAGGCGTACATAAAACTGGTAGAGACTCCCAGGGCTGCGATTAATCTCTTTGATCCTCGCGAGGGTACAGCTGGCCTTGCAGTAACCGGGGTCTACCCCTTTCAAGTTGAGAACGGCGAGGTCATCGGAGCAGTGATCGCAGCCTACCCGTTCAACAATGACTTTACTCTCGTAGATCGCATCAAAGAAGTTGCTGGCGTAGACACGGTGACCATCTTCTTTGGCGATCTCCGGGTTTCGACCAATGTCCCAGATGAATTAGGTAATCGGGCGGTTGGCACTCGTGTGTCACAAGAGGTGTATGATGTTGTGCTTGAGCAAGGCCAGGGTTACAAAGGCGAAGCTTTTGTTGTCAATGAAACTTATATAACCCGTTATGAGCCATTACACGATCATAACGATCACGTGGTGGGAATATTATATGTGGGCGCTCGCGTTTCTGCATTCCAGCGTTTGGTTCAAACCTTCTATAGTCGAGTGGCCCTCATTGCACTGATCTGTATTTTCCTTGCAGCGGTCGTAGCGTTCCCGATTGCTCGTTTCATTACAAAGCCCATCGATGCATTAGTCAGTGCCACACATCATCTAGCACAAGGAGATATGACAGTCCGTGTCCAAGCCGAGGGCAAAGGAGAACTTGCACTCCTAGGACGCTCCTTCAATACAATGGTCGAGACATTGCACGGTGCACAACAGGAACTGCTCCATAAGGAGAAGTTGGCTTCGATGGGTCAACTGGCAGCTGGCATCGCTCACGAGATCAATAATCCATTGGGTAGTATTCTCCTTTATTCAGATGTGATGTACAAAGAGTCATCTGAAGACGACCCAAGACGTGAAGATCTCGCAATGATTATCCATGAAACCACCCGCTGCAAAAGAATCGTAGCGGATCTATTAAACTTTTCACGACAACAAGAGGTGTTGGCTCAAGATACTGACGTGCATTCTCTGTTAGAACAGGTGATTGAAGGCGTACGACACCAACCCATCTTTAAAGCGGTTGAAATCGAACGCGGTTTCAGTCCAGATTTACCTCACATTCAAGCTGATCCGTCTCAATTGCAGCAAGTTTTTATCAATCTGTTCAATAATGCGGCGGAAGCCATGAAAGGACGTGGCACAATTGCGCTCACGACGCGCACCATGGATAACCAATGGGTGGAGATCAAGATCTCTGACACAGGCTGTGGCATTCCGGAGGAGAATCTCAATAAACTCTTCACGCCTTTCTATACCACCAAAGTCCAGGGCAAAGGGACAGGCTTAGGCTTGTCAATTGTGTACGGGATCATCAAGATACATCGAGGCCAAATTTCCGTCCAGAGTGAGGTCGGTCTGGGAACAACCTTCACAGTGACTTTGCCAATCCGTTTGTTTCGAGGCCAGCCATCTCCAGGCAGTTCTCCTGAAGATGTAAGCGTCAATCCATAGCGAGAATATCATGGACATTGAAGGCAAGATCTTGGTCATCGATGATGAGTTGGGCATTCGAGAAGGATGCCGACGAGCTCTCGAACCACAGGGATACAAGGTGGAGACTGCCTCTACCTTGAAAGAAGGGTTGGATAAAATCCAAAGAAGTGATTTTGATCTTATTCTGCTGGATATCATGATGCCAGAAGGGAGGGGGATCGACCTTCTGGGTCCGATTGCTGAAAAGGACCCAGATATTGTATCGGTAATCATTACCGGATACGCAACTGTGGAATTGGCAGTCGAGGCCATCAAACAGGGTGCCTACGATTTTATCTCCAAACCATTTGATACTGATGTCCTTCTTATGACGGTAAATCAGGGCTTGGAGAAGCGACGATTATCCTTAGAGGCGAAACGGTTGCAGACCATCGAGGAGCAAGCTGCTGAGCTGACTCGAGCGAAGGATGAAATGGAACGGCTGGATCAGTTTAAGACGAGTTTTACCTTAATGGTCGCTCACGAATTGAGGGCACCTGTAAGCGCTTTATTGAGCTTCTTACGCACACTGCAAAAAGGGTACGTCCCTGCTGATCAACAACAGGAGATCCTCACAAGGTCAATCGAGAGGGCAGAGGAACTATTAGATCTGGTCAATGACCTGCTCAGCTTGGCAACTGCCAGGGAGGAATTCGACTCTCCGAAACGGATAATTTTCTCGTTGGCAGACTCATTAGAGAAGGTGATCCCATTGTTCCAAGCTCAGGCAGAGGAAAAGGGAATGACCTTCGATGTTGACGTGGACCAGCGACCACTTGTTGAGGTCAATCCTGACCAGATGGTGCAATTGTGGTCTAACCTGATCTCCAATGCGATCAAGTACACACCAGCTGGCGGAGTTGTAAGGATTATCCTTGGGGAGGATCATGGGTGGGCGACGGGGATTGTGCAGGATAACGGAATTGGTATTGCGCCTGAGCATCAAGCCAAGATTTTCGATGATTTCTACCGTACGCCACAAGCCAAAGCCTTTGAGCGTTTAGGTACTGGATTGGGTTTGACCCTCGTGAAAAAGATTGTGGAGGGACACGGTGGCACGATTGAGGTTGAGTCAGCGTTAGGGAAGGGTAGCCGTTTCAGCTTTCGCATCCCGATCGCAGAAAGCGCAAAGAAGGAGAACATCCAGAACGGAACCTACGATGCCTAGCCGGACCCATCGATGGAATGATTTAGAAACCTGAGCCTTATCTTCCCCCAAGAATCCACCACTGTATATAATTTCAATCTTCCTCTGTTCAGGGGCTGGAATCTCGCTTGAGAAGCTTCTCGACTTTCTGGAGAAGATCATCGGGGTCTATTGGTTTGTCCACGAATTCATCGACGGGCAAATAATCTTCAGTTGGTCCAAAGCGCAATGAAGTCGTGCTGTGGATCGAGGTTAGCATCAGTATGGGGATGTTGCGATACGGTTTAAACTCAGATGAAGGATCAGGGCTCCGTAATTGGAGGGTAAGTTGGAAACCCTCGGTAGTTGTGTCCATCATTACGTCCAAAATGATCAAGTCCGGATGCTCGGTCTTGATCATTTCCAACCCTTCTGTACCATTTTTAGCATCGATTACTTCATAATCATTGGCTTCCAAACATAATCGGGTAGACGTAACGATATCAGGATCATCATCGATAATTAAAATCTTGGTCATCTTATGTATTCCTTCTTTTCCTTATTTTAAGTGTTGTCCTAGACCTGGTGAATATTTTGAACTTCTTTTAAGATGTCCTCGCATATCTCGGGTATCGCCCCTTGCACCGGCTCACTTATGCCAAATGACCAACCCACATCTTTGGGTTGTATAGCATAGATCACAATTTTGCTAGGCAAAATATTTAACACACTAGCAAGCTCTAAGGCTAATCTTAAGCCAGCACTATGCAATGTTAAACCCGTTCCTTTTCGTTCCGATAGACAAAGAACTTCATCTATCGAGAAACGTCTCCATTCACCCGGAGCATTCTCAAAATCCGCGGCATCGACAATAAATACATGTTGATAATCTTGTATCCATTGTGCGATCTTGATTCCCCCAGTTCCGCCGTCCATAAGGGTCACATTTGAGGGAAGGGTGGGTATGCTATTCAAAGCATGGATAATTGCTGCGCCTATCCCGTCGTCGCCGTGAAGAGGGTTTCCAAGCGCGAGGATAAGTATCATGGGTTTCGCGCGAACTAGATGTGGAGTGCGCCGTTCCTTCATCTTCTGGAAAGAGTCATCCTATTCGTGGGGTGGCTTGACGGGATAGGCGTCATAAAACAAATCTCACATTTAAAATATGGGTCGAGCAGGAGATACAAGGATCGTATGCTCGAACCAACATCTCCAGAGCGAAAGTAATCTCATCAGGCGGGCAATGGATACGCTGTGATACTAAAGCTCGCATATCTGCTTCGATATTCGCTAAGTTCTGCGCTGTGGGAATGATGCAGTTCGCATCGGTAATCAATCCATCATCGATCACGTAATGGTGGTAGAGCGTACCGCGTGGCGCCTCACATGCGCCTACACCTTCACCCGAAGATCTGACAGGTGAAACGGGCTCTTCTTGTTTTATCCCTCTCTCTAGCAGTTGAGTGACTATTAGGATGGCTTCTTCGGTGCAGTGGACAGTTTCAACCAGCTGAGCAATGGTATTCATATATGGGTTGGTGGATAAGGGATCCAAACCGAGGGTTTCGGCAGCTATTCGAGCTTTTGGCTGTAATTGTTCATAATTCAGCTTGAAGCGAGCCAAGGCGCCAACCATATAAGATGGGCGTTGATGACGTGTGTGCTTAGCTGTGGAATGAACCACCATATGTTCGTTGGCCACCTGACGGTACTGTTCGACCGGCCACGACCCACCATCTGAGCTGGTTATTACGCCATCTAAGAAGGAGTACTCGTCCTCCTTACTTAAGGCGATATATTCCGTTTCGCGCTCGAAATCAGGCATCTGGAGATTTTGAAAGAGATCAACGGTGGCATCAAGGTCGGTCCGCATCGCCTCTAAACGTTCGAGCAACTTTGAAAGTTCCTCTGAGGTTGGGAAATGGTTAAAACCACCCACCGCCATTGCAATCGGATGGGTGTGCCGACCACAGATTACCGCACAAAGATCCCCTGCAACCTTTTTCATGCGGAGGGCTCTCATGACAACCTCCGGTGATTTTCTTGCCAGGGGGATCACGCTTCCTGCACCAAGCAAGTCCGGTGCGACCAGCATGTATATGTGCAGTATGTGGCTGTCTAGCATCTCGCCATGTAGATTGAGTTTACGTAACAGTGTGGTTTGCTCACTGGGTTCAACACCTAACGCTTTTTCTGTTGCTCGGAGAGAAGTCGTGGCATGAGTGACGGCGCAAATTCCACATATACGCGAGCTCAGAGGCGATGCCTGCTCGTATGGCTGCCCCCGTAACATCGCCTCAAAGAAGCGAGGAGCTTCAACGATTTGTAAATCACATTGTTTAAGTACTCCCTCTTGAACATCAACTACGATGTTTCCGTGCCCCTCTACACGGGTGATATGATGTACATCAATGCGCTTGGTTTCCTTACTTTCAATTGCCATCGCCACTAGCCTCGCTCTTTAAGATTTCATGGGTCATGAACAATTTCAGCTTTGCCTCAATCCCTGCTTCGCTTGTTCCATGTTCGCTCATCAACTGCTTAAAAGATGAGATGTTTGGGCTGGGGATCAAACCACGGCATCCTACACAGCCCGTACCAAGGCTAGGACATAATGCTCCACATCCAGCTCGGGTAATTGGACCTTGACAGGTTTTACCGTACCAAAATAAACAGCTGTTTTCCTTTAATTTACATTCGACACAGACTGGATAATCAGGGATATCAGGTAGGTTTCCCTGCAATAGCGCCTTGACAGCTCTGACAAATTCTTGGCGATCAATGGGGCAGCCCGGTATGAAAGCATCAACATGAATTACCGCGCTGATAGGTTTTGCGAGGGAGACATCGAAATGTTCCGCATGATCACCGTAAACATAACGACGAACCTCCGCCGTGGACTGGAGATTGCGGATAGCGTTGATCCCACTGAGATGCGCGCAAGCACCAAGAGCGATTACGATTTCGGCCTGATCTCGAATGGCGATCAACCTCTCCTTATCACTGAACCGTGTATAGGATCCTTCGATGAAGGCGATCGTATAATCATCGCCCTTCTCGCTCATCGCTTCTCGGAATTGAACGATCTCAACTACATTGAGAAGATCTATGTCTGTTTGAAGGGCATCGATGACGGTAAGTTGGCAACCCTCACAGCCAGCGAAGTCGAAGAAGGCGATCTTGGGTTTGCTCAATGACGTCATAGCGCCTCCTCAACATGCTTGATTTCAGCATAGGAAAATGCAGGGCCATCTTGACAGGTGTAAATGTGATTCATTTGGCAATGGCCACATTTGCCTACACCGCACTTCATCCGACGCTCGAGACTGAGCCAGATATTCCCCTCCAGTAGGCCTTTGCCTAGAAGCTCTACCAAGACAAATCGATACATCGCAGGGGGACCACATGTAATGGCTATGGTATTTCGAGCGTGAACTCGTATTTTTGGAAAAAGTGTTGTGATTACGCCAACGTTTCCTGTCCAATCGTTGTCAGGATGATCAACAGTAACATGCAGCTCAACATCTGTGCGTGTTTCCCATTCGACCAACTCATCCGTGAAAAGGAGTTCAGAAGGATTGCGTGCACCATATAAAATGGTCACGCGCCCGAAATTGCCTCGATCATCGAGGACCTCGTTGATGAGAGAGCGGAGAGGAGCTAATCCCAGACCACCGGGCGCAAAGAGAATGTCTTTGCCTCGGAATCGATCGATTGGAAAACCACGTCCAAAGGGGCCCCGAATTCCGACAGAATCACCTGGGTTAAGGGAGTGTAAGGCGCTCGTTACCGACCCTGCTCGCCGCACACACAGCTCGAATTTGCCATTACTCCGGCTTGGCGATGAAGAAATGCTAATGGGCGCTTCACCTATCCCAAGCACAGATACCTCTACGAATTGTCCGGGCTTATGACCGAGGGAAAGACCATTGGGCATCTCAATTGTGAAGAGCTTTTCTAATTGCGTAACCTGACGTACATCCAAGACCAGCATCATGGTGGGCTTATAAATCGAAGAGGTTTCCAAGATTTCCTGCAACAGGGGGCTCATGTCGTCACCTCCTGTTCTAAACTCGTGATCGGGGATTGTCGCCGATAAAGCTCATTGAAGACTTCCACGGGTGAAATATGAACCAGGCAAGATTGCGCACAGCGACCACATCCTACGCAACCTACCAGACCATATGCCTCCATTTGGTATTTCCCCTTGCGGAAAAATCGGTGACGCTGGCGATCGGAGCGGTTTACTCGAAAATTATGTCCACCTGCGACAGTGGCAAAGCGATCCAGTTGGCAAGAGTCCCACACCCGGGAACGTGCGCCGCGATGGAGGCTGAAATCGACTTCGTCGATGACATTGAAGCAGTAGCAGGTCGGGCAGACGATGGTACACGCTCCGCACCCTAGGCAGCGGTCGCCGATTTCATCCCACAGCGTATTGTCGTAGCTTAACGCGAGCAAGCTCGGCAGTTCTGTTATGTCGAAAACTAATCGGTAATTAAATGATTGCCATTTTTCACTCATGACCTTTTGTAATTGTCGATAATCTCCATTTGTAGGATCTCGCACTGCTGACATAGACCACAAAAGAGCAGAACCTTTCTTCGAACCAGTTTCTAGCGCATAGCTATTGCCAAGATCGGTCAAATGTAGATCGAAAGTTTCAGGAACACTCAAAGTGCCCATGCTTTTACAAAAAGAGTGTTCCGAGCAACTCCGCAGGCATTCAATGCTGACCAGAGTGATGTTTTTTCGACGAGCGAGATAATGTTGATCTGGGAAACCCTCAAGGAAGATTTGATCGAGAAGCGAAATCGCATGCATATCGCACGTATGCACTCCCAAGATGATCGTTGCTTGAGTCTCGATAAAAGGTTCAATGGGTTGACTGCTGCTTGCGGTGTCGAATTGGATGAGCGTTTCACGCTGAGGCAGTAGGATCTTCTTCGGTGGGAGAATTGTCGTCGAATAATCCAGGGCAAGATCGTCTGCTGAGTGAATATCACCAAAAATATACTGGTCTTTCATCAACTTAGGACCGACAACACGATATTCAGTGATCAATCGGCTGACCCAATCGGATAATCCACGTTTTGGTAAAATTTTCAAGCTCATCGGGCACTTGGCTCCTATCGTTGGTGAGCGAACAGAATTCTCAATTCACATTTTCATAATCTAATGAATGCGAATACTTATATTCGAACTTCCTTGATCGGTTGTTGGCAGAGTGTTTCAGCAAGCAAAAAAGCTGTTTCGGTCACTTTCTTCTGGATCTCATGAGACATATCACCGAACGAAATGCTTTTTGGTTGTATACCGAGTAGCCTTACCTCGCATTCCAATTCTGCGGTAAGGTAATTCGCCAGGATGTGAAGCGGGAGAGTATGTGTGGATGCTCCTAATCCCACCGTGGCCTGCCATGGAATCCATTGAACTTCACCAGGCTCCTCATCCATCTGCGCGGCATCGACCATGATCACCAAATCGGGACCGAATCGACGTAACAAGCCAGTGCAATTCTCTGGAGCTGAGTTTGCATCAATGACAAGCAAATGCTCCTGATCTGTCGAAAGCGAGTTGAGGATTCTGGCTAGTTCGACCCCAGCCGCGTCGTCTCCGCGCAGTTCATGACCAATACCGACTACCGCGACGCGGATGGTTTTGTTTGTTCTATTCAATTCGATCAACGTCTGGCAGAGGTGATCCAGCCAAGATGTTTTCAACATCTTCCTTAACTCCATACAAAACATGAAATTGATCTTTGTCCAAAGAGGCAAGTTCCCATTCCTCGTTCGACATTTCAAGGCACCCCTGACGACAACTATGAACACACTGCGCACAGAATGTACAGCGGTCTGGGTGATAACTAAGTACAAATCGTTTTGCTTTCTTGTCTAAAACGATCAGATCGATTGCATTCGCTGGGCAATCCTTAGCGCACAAGCCGCATCCAGTGCAGTTCTCACTATTCCAGTGCAACATGCCACGTAAACTTTCGGGTGTTTCCCGTCTTTCAAAAGGGTAAAGTTCTGTAATTGGCCGCCGGAACAATGAGTTGGAAATATCGCTGATCATGATGCCGATCTTCATGTTGCCACTCCATGCCAAACGATTGTGACAAGCCATTGAGCTAAGACCAAGAGCGTTCCATAGCGCCACCATAGACCCACTGTTTGATCAATTCGCAAGCGTGTGAGAAGAGCTTGCAGTGCGACAACGACTAACAAAAGGGTCAGCGTTTTTACGAAAAACAGGAAAGGATTTGTGACACCACCTAGGTAGAAAGAGGCGATCAGGGTGAGGCCAATCACCAATGCCACACCCTTTCCGAGGCGGAAGAGCGCTAAGCCTCTCCCACTGTACTCCGTGAGTGCCCCAGCAACGATTTCTGTTTCAGCTTCTGGCGCGTCAAAGGGTGGCAATTCAAGTTTGCCCATCAAAGCGATAACCGCGACCAAGAACCCCAGGGGTTGACTTAAGATCAACCAACGGTTGTTGGTAAAAGTGGTGATCACGCTGATTTGCCAACTGCGAGCAACAAAGGCGGGTCCCAAGAGAGCAAGCATGAACGGAGCTTCGTAAGAGAAGAGCTGGGTTAAAGTGCGCGTAGCGCCCACTAGAGAGAAACGGTCCAACGTATTCGAACCAGCTAACCCTAAGCATAGTGTGAGCAGGCTCAACAGATAGATCGTAATGATCAAGTCGCCAGGTAAGCCATACGATGGCAGAAGGCCGACGATGGGCACATAAAGCGCAGCCGTCAAACCACCTGCTAGAGCTATGATTGGGAGACCAATAAACAAAGTCGGATTGACCCCATCAGGGATCACTTCCTCTTTTGCCAGTAACTTGATGATGTCTGCTAGCGGCTGAAACCAGCGCGGGCCAATACGGTTCTGAAGCTGAGCTAACAATTTCCGGTCCGCCCACTCATAGAAAAGACCGCAAAGAAGAAGAAACAAGCCGGCAGGAAAGATAAGCAAAGCGACGAGATTAGGAATGTTGTTCATGATAGTAGTCGATCCCATGTTGTCTAAGTGCCTCCCATGTCCATTGCTGCTTATAACCATCCGAGCGGTCAAGAATCACCATACGATCATTGCAGGAAAAGCAGGGGTCGATACCGACGAGGATCATGGGTACATCAGCAAGCTGGTGTCCAATAACCAGCTTCACAACCGAGGTCATGTTGCAGATCGTTGGCGTGCGAATCTTGATTCGCTCGGGCATGTCTGTGCCGTTACTTTTGATGAAATAAAACAATTCACCACGCGGGGCTTCAACTCGACAGACCGTCTCGCCTTCTTTGATCCTGCGCGGCATACGCGTCTCTAGATCTCCGGAGGGCAACGTATCAAGGATCAGACGGATAAGACGGTAGGATTCAAATAACTCCTTAATCCGAACGACAAAGCGCGCCGTAAGATCTCCACGCTCCTCAAGTACGATGTTTGCTGGATAATCAAAATACGCTCCATAGGGCGCTTCAACGCGAACATCACGTGCTACATTGGATGCCCGTGCAGTAGGACCGACAGTACCCAAGACTTCAGCTTGATTTCTGGTCATCACACCAATTCCGGAAGTACGCTGGAGAAACATTGCATCATTGCTCACAACGTCGAGATAGTGATTGGTGCGTTCCTCGAGATAATCAAGACCCTTGCGAATGGCATCCGCTTGTTCTTCATTGATATCGAATTTGACTCCGCCAAGGATATTGACGGAATAATTTACCCGGTTTCCACTCAAGGTCTCTAGCAGATCCATCACGGTCTCACGGTCACGCCAGATATACATGAAGAGGGTGTCGAATCCGGCCTCATGTGCTGCAACCCCCACCCACAGAAAGTGGCTGTGAATTCGCTCCAATTCCGCGGTCAGCACTCGTATGGCTTGAGCGCGTGGTGGAACTTCGACGCCGGCCAACTGCTCAACGCCAAGACAGTAGGCAGTGGCGTGAATGTGGGAGCAAATACCACAAATACGTTCGAGCATGTAAAGATTTTGGATCCAGTTACGTCCCTCAACAGCTTTTTCGATTCCCCGATGGGCATACCCTAATCGCACGACGGCATTGGTAACGATTTCGCCATCGACCGTGATTCGAAAATGAGAAGGTTCCTTCAGCGCAGGGTGCTGTGGACCAATCGGGACGGTAAAGGTCTCATCCATTATTTTCTTTTCCATCATGTTTCACACCTCGACGCACAGCAGTTGAGACGGTTCCTTGCTCAAAATCCTTGCGCAACGGATAGGTGTCAACCGGCCAATCGTCAGGTAGATAAATGTGAATGGGATTGGGGTGTTTATCGACATCTACACCGAACATTTCACGTAATTCGCGCTCGAAGGGCTCGGCGCTTGGAATGATGGAACAAAGACTTGGCACGGAAGGGTTATCGCGTGGGACACGCAGTCTGAGGGTGACCACTGCAGCTGCGGTGCAAAAATGGTAAAGCACCTCAAGTTCACCAACCTCAGGACCCAAGTCCAGCCCTGTGATGGCGGATAGATACCCCAAACGTTGCACACGTAGACCAACGACAATCGGAATGAAATCATCCAGCTTCGTCAGCTTTACATCAAGTCGGTTTGGTTCAGGTCGTTCTGTCTCGGTGGTCCAAACCCATTCTTCAACCAATAGGCTGGCTATCTTTAAGGCTTCTTGAGTGTTCATAGAGAGCATTCCTTGGTTTCTATACGGCCATCGGTAGATGGTTGTGTTTCCACTTTTGCTGTCGGTATGCTCAAACTTGAAAGCAGCTTAACCACGCCATCGATAATGGCTTCGGGTCGGGGTGGACATCCAGGGATATAAGCATGGACCGGTATCACCTGATCAATCCCATCCATGACGTTGTAGCAACCTCGGAAAACCCCTCCGGATAACGCGCATGCACCAATGGCGACCACGAACTTTGGATCGTGCATCTGCTCATAAATTCGAACGAGCCGATCGCGCGCTTGACGTGTCACAGCACCAGTACAGAGCAATACATCTGCATGGCGGGGGCTACCCATCAACTTGATACCGAAGCGTTCAAGATCGTAGCGGGGTGTAAGCGTAGCCAAGATCTCAATATCGCATCCATTACATGAACCACTATTGAAGTGGAGAACCCAGGGTGAATTGATACGTGCCCAGGTTTTCAACCTTTGTATTGTGTCTTGAAGAAGATTTTGGGTCATACCACTGCTCCAATGCTGTTAACCTAAAATCAATGCTAAAAGCGCAAGCCCTAATCCGGCCAAGTAAAGACCTGTAATCGTTGTCAGACCTCCGCTGCCCATCACAAGGACGCCAAGGTGGAGAATGGCAAAAAACAATGCCACCACAAAGAAGGGTCGATATCCAGGTGCAGCGGGTTGAACGGGTGGAGCTTCACCGCTGGAATAGGTGCTTGATTTATGAGGCGTCATGGTCGAGGGACCAGCCAACATCCGTCCAATTAGATATAGAACCCCAACGAGGAGAAAATTGGCCAGGAATGCAATCGGCGGACTTAGAAGCGTTTTATCCATGGTGTCCTCATCCACTGTTTATCCAGATACATCTGATTCAAGCATCTATTTTTTTTCTGCTAGCCACCAAGACCGGCTAATAATGCAGAACCAGCTGGCTCCGTCAGCCAAGCCATCGTGTTTGGCCAGATTCCAATCAGGATGATGGCCAGGGCAAGCACGATCAAGGGTATCTTCATCATCAGCGGTAATCGCTTGCCAGCGAGAACTGCTTCCGATGGTTTAAGCCGATAGACAGCATTTACCAACGGCGCATAGTAGGCGAGTGAGAGCACACTGTTTAACGCTGCAAAAGCGATCAACGCGATGATTAGAGCGTTATGAGTTTCGATCCCAGCGAGAAAGATTTGCCATTTGGACATAAAACCTGCCAATGGTGGTAATCCACCTAGGCTGAATACGGCCAAACTGAGTGATAGAGCTGCGATAGGGTAACGTTTCGCTGCGCCAGCTAGATCTTGAATAGTCAGCGGGTCATGATCACCGACGGCGATATGAAGCGTGTAAAGCAATGATCCAGCAGATAGGAACGCTAATCCTTTCATTAATCCATGATTTAACAGGTGGAACAAACCTCCCTGCGCCCCAGCTGAATTGCCAACATAGAAGGTAATCCCTAATCCCAAGAGCATGTAACCGACATGGGCAATGCTGGAGTAAGCAAGAAGTCGTTTAACCTCGATTTGTCCTAAAGCCAGGAGATTCCCAACCAGCATATTCACAACACCAAAACCTATGAGAACCGGTCCCCAAATGGAAGTTATCGATAAAAGCGCTACCAACGAGCGTAGCATTGCCACTAATCCAGCTTCAATCACAATGCCAGAGAGCATGGCACTGATGCCGCTCGGCGCTTGGGAATGGGCATCCGGTAGCCATGTGTGCATGGGAACAAGAGCCGTTTTTACCCCGAAGCCAATGATAAAGAGGCCGCCTGCAGCCAGTGTAATTGGTGAAAGGGTTGCGTGGAGTTTGATGTTAACAAGCTCCAAGGTTCCCGTCTGGGAAAAGACCAAACCAATACCAAGAAGCACGAACACAGATCCGACAGCGCTTTGTATCAAATACTTGAGGCCGGCCTCAAGAGAGGGAGACTGGTCACGGTAAAAAGCCACGAGAAGGTAGGATGTGATGGCCATCGCCTCAAACCAAATCCATAAATTAAACAAGTCGCTAGCGCAACCAAGACCAATCATCACCCCTGTCATCGCCGAGAGCATCGCATAATACTTTTCCTGGCCCGTTTCGCGTTACATATATGGACCAGAGTAGATCGCCACCAGTGTGCTTAGGGATAAAGCCACCCCGGCTATTAGCAGACCGAGCCCGTCCATTTTTAATGAGATGGTGCCCAATGAAAACTTCACCGCTCCATGAAGCTGATGTTCGTGGATCGTACTGAGGTATGGCAACCACGTTGCGAGTAAAGTAGCTACCCCAAAGCTGTATGAGGCGCTCTTGTAATTCCATCGTTTCGATAGATGACCACTTAGGTAAATTAGGGGTGATCCGATTAAGGGCATTGCGATCAGCCAGAGGAATATTGGGTTGTTCATCTCATACCCCCCCATGCCAAGAAGGTGAGAAGGATGCTCAGACCACCGATAATGCCAAGAATGTTCCAGTTAAGTTGTCCAGTTTGTGTAATTCGCAATGTTGAGGAGAGGTTTCTTGTCAGATGTATGACCTGAAGGTTGATCCACTCAAATCCCCACCCTTTCAGTGCAAAGGTTTTGAGTGGTTCCCAAAACACTTCTAAGGATCTTAAGGTTTTACGAAGGAACCAACTGCCTAAACCTAAGGCGACAACCAGCAAAACAATCCACGTCGCTGGAGTGGAAAGAATTTCAATGACAAGTTCGGAAGTCTCTCGAAAATGGAGATCATGGAATGGCAAGCTGGCTTCCAGCATATGACCAAAGGGTCCAGCGAGAAGCCAACTGGTTAATGTACCAAAGGCTAATATGCCAAGCGAGATGCGCATTGCAGGTGGGGCATCGTGGACTTTCTCTGTGACGCGTGTCTCGCCATAGAAAACCATGGCAATCATTCGTAGGGTATACAACGCGGTTAGACCAGTGCCAATGAGCATTCCAGCATAAGCCCACACTGGACCATATTCCAACCCGGTCTCGAGGACCAATTCTTTGCTGAAGAAACCATTCGCAATCGGAATACCAGCCAATGCCAAGGAACCAATGATGAAAACTAGACGCGTAATGGGCATTTGTTTCCCTAAGCCACCCATTAGGCGCATGTCTCGTGTACCGACCACGTGGATCACTGTTCCAGCGCTTAGAAATAATAGAGCCTTGAAAATGGAATGGCTGAGTAGATGGTATTGACTGGCGAAGACGCCTCCAGTCCCTACCGCAAAAACCATGTACCCAAGTTGGCTCACAGTTGAGTATGCCAGTGCTCGCTTCAGATCCGTGGAGACAATGGCCATCATTGCAGCAAGAATTGCCGAGAGGAGTCCAACAGTGATAACGCTGACAGACCATCCAGGGACCGATTCGAATGCTGGGTAGAATCTAGCGAGGAGGTAGACACCTGCATTGACCATGGTCGCGGCATGGATAAGTGCGGTTACCGGAGTCGGAGCCTCCATGGCATCGGGCAACCAAGTGTGCAATGGAACTTGGGCGGACTTCGCAGCAGCTGCCAAGAGAAAGCCAAAAGCGATGAAAGTCAATGTGTTCGGGGGTAGAGCACTGGCATTGGCCAGGAAATCATGAATCTGATAGCTGTTCAAATAGTCGTGTGCTATCAGGGCTCCAACTAAAAGTCCTATACCACCCAATTGCGTCATAATGAGGGCTTTGATCCCTCCCGCAACAGCCTTTGGGTCATCGTTGTGAAAAGAAATCAATGCATAGGAGCAGAAGGCTGTGATTTCCCAAAAAAGGAACATCAATAAAAAGCTTCCAGATAATCCCAATCCAGCCATTGCTCCGATGAAGAAAAGAACCAAGGAATAATAACGACCGAGCTGCTCTTCACCATGCATGTAGTCAATGGAGAAAATAACCGCCAGACTCCCCACCACGGCCGCGATAATGGCAAGAAAAACTCCAAGGCCATCAGGAACAAACGTGAAACGACCAAATACACTCCCCATTTCGATGGTAATAGCCGCGCTGTCGGAGGTGAAAGGTAACAGGGCTAGTGAAGATAAACCCGCGGCAACAGCAAAACAAGCTGCAAGTGCATGCTGGGTCCGGGGATGTCGATCTCCAATGATCCAGATGAATAGACCGCCAATCCAGGGCAAGCAGATGGTTAGAAGTATCATCGTTGTGGACATGCCTTATCCCCGTAAACTGGAGAGATCTCGAATGTCGAGTGTGCCTAATCGCCGGCGTACTTGGACTGCAAATGCCATCCCGATTACAGCAACAACGGTGTCGGCGACAATCACAGTTACTGCCAGACTTTGAGTGAGGTTAATCTGATCCCTTGCTGCTCCAGCAGTGATCAATCCCAGCAATGCGGCTTTGACGATAATTTGAAGCGCAATAACCACCTTGATCAGATTACGCAAGATCAACAACCCATAAAGACCAACGGCTAGCAAGCAAATGACTCCGATTAAGCTGATATTGATTATCGATAGATCCATTTTTTCTCCTGTAGCTAGATCATTCTCGAGCTGATACCTCTACATAGAGGTTTTCTCATCCTTCGTGAATGTCCATTTCCTGTGCTTCCATTTCGCGTAGGGCCCTTTCGCGTTTAGCAGCGAACTCATCCGCCATTGGATGGTCTAAGGGCGCCTTGGCTTCAGCTAGCAGTCCCAATAACCCTAGAACTCCAGCAAAAATCAATACAACTTGAATCAGGACATCTAATCCTCGATATTCCCAGAAGATTGTTGCAAATGAAGGTTCTGATGCAGGCGAGCTATTTCCCGTCTGAGGAAGGAGAAACCAACCCAAGATTAGTGCGGAGAAGCTAACTAAAACCCATGCGAGAGGTTTAGGTAAGAGAGATGGTTGATCCATCCCCTCTTCGCCTGCAACACTGATGGCGAAAACAAAGAGTACAGTGACCAATCCTGCGCCAACACTCAGTTCAATAACTGCCACAAGTGGAGCTCTCATGAGATAGAAGAAAACCGATAATAATGCGCTGACACCAGCTAACCAGAGGGTAGAGGTAATTAGGCGTTTACCCCTTATGGCCTGGATTGCTGAGATGGTTGCAGCGGCAAGAATCAGCGCGTATAGCATCGAAACCTCCTGCACTTAGATTGCCAGGTAGAACCTTATTTTTGATCTTGATCTTTCTTAGAGGCTCAGCAGCCGGCTTTTCTACGCGCCGGCTGCTGAGCCCCTCAGGACTTATAACCGACGCTCACATTGTCCTTTGAAATGAATCGGTCAAGTCTTAATTTGAAATATCTCTGTCTAGCCCAATCAAATTTTCAAGATCGTATACGAATTCCAAACGATTTTCATCGGTAAAGACTTCAGCCCAGATGAAAGGCATATGTTCTTTCATCCAAATTTGACCGGTTTGGTACTCCGCTATCGAAATACCATAGAAATTAGCCATTGCTTGAGCATCATCGATATTGATATGAAGAAAGCGTGCATCTGCCAGATCTCCTGCGAGGTTGAAGCGACCGTTGTATCTAGAACCATCGGGCATTGTCGCCCCTCGCAGCCTTCTTGCTTGAGCAAGTTGTTGCTCAGTTAGCTCTGAAATTCCATGCAAGTTGGCCATGGCTAGAGATGCACCTTTTATGGTGGTGTGAGCAAACAACGCGCCTCGCATATTGGCTTTCCTCAAACGCGCATCCTCAAGATTCGCTCCGCGAAGGTCTGCTCTTTGTAATTTGGCCATATTGAGGTCTGTTTTATTCAAATCGGCTCCAGAGAGATCTACTCCTTGGAAATTGACATATCGCAAGTACATCCATCTCAACGATCCATCCGTTAGGTGGCCGCGAGCTCTCAACTCATCAATTGCTTGGTTCACAATAACGTTGTCAGAGTGGCGAAGTTTACGAATGAGTTGCATCGTCGAGTGACCTGTGAAATTATTTTCTGAAGATTTATATTGTGTGAAAGTGATCTCTTCAGAAGACCGATAAAATTCAGCCATCGCTCGAGGGTCATCAATATCGATATGTGCACCCCGTGCGAAAGCCAAGTCAGCTGGGAGATTAAATCGGCCGTCATAAAGACTGCCATCAGGCATGATCGCTCCCCATAGATTCCTTACTTGCGCAAGTTGTTCCGTTTTAAGATTACGGGCAGCTAGCAGATTAGCTTTAAACAGACTGGTGTTTTTCAGGTTGGCATGATTCAAATCTGCGCCATATAAATCTGCACTCGATAGCAAAGCTCCTTCAAGGTTTGCTTTGGTCAGGTTAGTCAGTTGTAAGTGTGCCATCCGCAGGTCAGCTTTCTGAAAATTCGCCCTAAATAGGTCCGTTCCCTGTAGATGCGCGTGCCTGAGGTTTATCCCTTCTAAGGTGCCGTCCTCGAGCCAACCATAGGATCGTAGATCTTTGATAGCTTGAATAACGATTTTATGGTTCGGGCTGCGAAGGTTTTTAGATAGCTTGGTTACCCTATTCGTGTTCACGGCTACCTCCCTCGTCTCATTTCCTGACAGTGTGCTAAGCTGATGATTTCGAAAATTCAGTAATTGGTGCAGCTCAAGAAACTTTATTTCCATTCCATCATTTCATTCGCAGTATAGGGGGGGGAGGTAACAAGCTTGGTCGCTTCGGGGTAACAAGTCAGTAACAAATGGTCACTTGACTTTATTGTGATATCCGCAGATCGGATTCCTGGTTTCAGATAGATGGTACAGAGGAAATGGACAGGAGGAGAAAGCTTATGTCTCGAATGTGTAGCCCACACCGGCTACAGTTTGGATGTATTTTGGTTTTGAGGGATTGGGTTCGATTTTTCGACGAAGCCTATACACAAGCTGCTTTAGCATCACTCGATCACCAGCTGAAGGTCCCCATACGCTATCAATAAGCGTTTCAATCGGAAGGACACTGCCTCGATTGATCATGAGGGTTTCCATTAATTTGCACTCAAGTTTGGTCAGTTGTACGAGGCCTTCGTTTCCACAGTGAACTTCACTTCGCAATGGATCCAATGTTAATTCTCCAACTTGTATTGGAGCGGGAGAGACAGGTGAAGTCGTTACTCGACGTAAGACCGCCTCGGCACGGGCTACCAATTGTCGAGGGCTAAAGGGTTTTACGATGTAATCATCAGCACCAAGCTCTAATCCCTTAACAACGTCGTCCTCCTCTCCGCGAACGGTGAGAATGATGATGGGTGTATTCGATTGTGCTCGGATTTGTTGACAAACCTTTAACCCATCTAGCTTTGGAAGGTTGAGGTCAAGGATGATCAAATCTGGATTATTATCACTCCAACGGTCAAGTGCTGATTGACCATCATGAGCCATGATCACTTCAAATCCGGCTCGTCGCATTGTAAACGAGAGGACATCGGCTAACGCTAAATCATCATCTACGATCAGCGTTTTCATCCATCTGCTCCGGAAAGAGGTATTGTAAACCAGAAAATGGAGCCGCCGTCAGGCCGTGGCCCGACGCCAACTTCTCCGCCATGCTCGTTGACGATCACCTTGACTACTGATAACCCTAAACCAATCCCGTATTGTGTGTCCTCGTGAGTGTCTAATCGTACAAAACGTCGAAAAATATCTTTTCGCTCCGCAGGTGAGATCCCTGGACCTCGATCCGAAACGGTGATACGCAGGAAACCCTCATTGATTTTTTCTATGTTCAAATCGATCTCCATTCCGATCGGTCCATATTTGCTAGCGTTTGAAAGCAGATTGACCAGCACTTGTGTCAAGCGAGTGGGATCGGCGTACACATGAGGGAGATCATCAGGCCCTTCTACGGTCAATTGCTGCCGACGTCGATTGAGTAAAGGTGTCATCATACGAACTGCATCGATCACGACTTGATTGAGATCTATTCTTCGACGATGGATGCTGAACCGGCCTGCTTCGATGCTTAGGCTTTCAAGTAAATTATCAATTAGCGTTTGTAGGCCAGAAACACTCATGTGAATGGAATTTAAAAGCTCGCCAATTTCGGCCGTTGAGAGGTCTTCTAATTCTTCTAATAATAACTCGACAGAGGCATTGATCGCTGAAAGCGGCGTACGAAATTCATGTGAAATGTTGGCCAGGAAATAGGAGCGTAAGTTCTGAGCAGCTTCTTCTTCGGTGATATCACGGATGACTAGAGCCATCTGGCTTGATTCGGTGATGGGGGCCATCAGTTGGGTGTTGGTGATCGAAAGGGTAGCCTGACGCCCGCTTTGGGTGAGGATGTTCAGCTGACGTGTCTTACCGGGTGGAGGCAGGTGATCTGTGAAAACACCTTCTCCTTGAGGTAAGCGTAAAACCTGGTTAATAGATTGTCCAAGGATTTGATTTTGCGCGTATCCAGAGATACGCTCC
>DUEW01000126.1 GCA_011174845.1 Anaerolineae bacterium
ACCAAAGTGCCCGTTTCAGCCAACCCCGCTACCGCTCCTGTCAGCCCCGCATCTGCGTTGCCCAATTCGGCCAATCGTGCAAAGCGATCCGGATCGGTCCCTCCGGGCAGCTCCGGCTCCAAGATTTCGAACCCCTCATTACGAAGATGTTGAATGAGTATCGCGATCATCCCCTGCTCCCCCCAGGCGAGCAGCTTACTGACACCCAGATCTTTTAGCCTGGAGGCAATCCACTGAGGCACCTCTCCTTCCTCACAGCGGATGAAAACTCCACCGATGTCTTCCAGCTCTCGACCAAAACGCTCTACAAGATCTTCATGCTCTGGGATGTATACATTTGAGTTGATCTCGTTCGACATTCGGCGAGGTGTCTCGCGAGGCTTATCTATCGAAGGCCGCGCCCTCGGACGCATCAAGAAGGGACGGGAGGAAAAAAGCGGAAAGTTGCGAGAAACCGTCCAGGACGACAGCGGTGGCGGAAGCCATCGCAGCCAACCCAATCGCCGCGGCAGCAAGCGGCTCACCCAGGACCCCACTCGCTGCCCGCTTCGATAACGCCACGGTGAGACCATGAGCCAGCCATAGAAATCCATCGCCCATCGCATGAGGATCGGTTGCCGGACTTCCCTAATATAGGAGTCACGCACACGTAGCAGCAAAGTCGGCAAGTCAATCCCTACCGGACAGACTTCCAGGCATATACCGCAGAGTGTCGAAGCTCTCGCCAGATGACCATACTTATCAAGGCCGAAAAGACCTGGTGATACAACGCTTCCTATCGGTCCCGGATATACACTTTCGTAAGCGTGACCACCGATTTCGCGGAATACCGGACAGGCGTTAAGGCAAGCGCCACAGCGAACACAGAACAAAGATTCAACCAACGGGGAGGATGCCATCGCAAATCGTCCGTTATCGAGCAAAATCACATGCCGTTCATCCGGTCCGTCAGGGTCGCCTTCACGTCGAGGACCTCCTATCAGTGTCACATAGGAACTTATCTTCTGGCCGGTGCTTGAGCGTGGTAGAAGCTTGAGCATCAATGCTAGATCTTCCATTGTGGGAAGGATACGCTCCACCCCCATGATGGCGATATGCACTGGCGGCAATGTGGTCACCATCCGCCCGTTGCCCTCATTTGTCACCAGGCAGAGTACCCCATTCTCGACCACGCCGAAATTAACGCCAGACACACCAACATGCGCCGAAAGGAAGACTTCCCTCAAAGCCTCCTTGGCAGCAGTGTTCATGTCCTCCACATTTGTTGAATAGGGCATGCCCAGCTCGCGCTCGAAGGTTTCTGCCACATCCTCACGACGCAGGTGAATCGCCGGGGTGACGAGATGCCCCGGCGGTTCACCACGCAGCTGCACAATGAACTCACCCAGATCCGTCTCCACCACGCGAATCCCCTCCCGCTCCAACGCGTGATTGAGTCGGATCTCCTCGGTCGTCATGGATTTCGACTTGGTGACAAGCGTAGCGCCCCGCCTTAGGGCGATGCCAACAGCCAAACGGCAGGCCTCTTCAGCATCCTTTGCCGTATGCACATGAAACCCGTTAGCTTCCAGATTCTCGGTAAAATGCTCCAAATAATGATCTAGATTTTCAAGTGTCTGTCGGCGGATCTCATGGGCTCGTTGACGGTGTCGATCAACATTCGGCAAGGAATCGAAGGCTTCTTCCCAGGCTGACATCCGACGCCCTGCATGGTAATCGAGCGCCTCTTGGAGCCTAGAGTCAGCTATTGCGGCTCGAGTACGCTGACGAAATCGTTCCCTCACCGCAACCCAGCCTCTCGCCCCGCTAACATCTGGGCCAAATGAGCACAACGCACGGTTGATCCGTTGTACCTCAAACCTCCCTCGATCTGCATTAAGCAACTTACATCACAACCCACGACCACCTCTGCCCCGGACGCAACCACCTGCTCCAACTTCCGAGCGAGGATTTCGGTTGATATATCCGGCTGATCGACAGCAAAAAAGCCACCAAAGCCACAACACACAGGTTCCAGAGGGTGGATCTGCGCGCCAGTGACCTTTCCGAGCAAAGCCATTGGTTGGCGATCAACCCCTAGCTCGCGCAACAAGTGACAAGAGGGATGGTACGCTAATTGACCGGAAAAAGAAGCCCCTAGATCGACTACACAAAGCTTATCGACCAGGAATTCACTCAATTCATAGGTCCTTGCAGCAAGTTTTTTCGCGCGCAACAACCATTCGGGATTGTCAGCGAAAAGTTCCAAATATCCTTCCCTGATCATCGCCGTACATGACCCAGAGGGTACAACAACTGGCCCAACCGTGTCTTCTAGCACTTCGATCGTGTATCTGGCCATCCGACGCGCTGGATCTCGGTAGCCGGCGTTGAAGGCCGGTTGGCCGCAGCAAGTTTGGTCAGGCGGAACTGCGACCTGCATACCAGCCTTGCTTAGAACCTCTACAACTGCTTCCCCCACCTCTGGGAACAAACTATCGATGAGACATGTTGCGAAGAGCTGGATCGTCTCTGCCATGGTGGTCAATTATGCCCCTGTTGTCTTGAAGAAGCCAGGCTGAACCTTTCCCGTTATGCTGATGGCGAAATCGGAAGAAGAGAAAGCGATCAATCTCCATCCTCATGCGCGAACTTTTTCACGTTGAACTCGGTCCGAAAGTCAAGCGTACTTGACGGTTCGCTCTACCGGCGAACGCGAATTACACCCACCAGGTAATCGATTAGACGGCATAGAGGCAACATGGTAAGATTCGTTCTTGCATTCCAGCCCGGAACAACACAAGAGAGAGACCATCGTTATGTCCGTCAATGATTCATCTGACCTCGCGCCCCCCAACAGCTTCGACCTGCCGCGGCGCCTTCGCCGCTTGGCTGACTTGGCTTACAACCTGTGGTGGACCTGGAATAGCGACGCCGATCGAACCTTTAGGTTTCTCGACCCGGAACTGTGGGAAGCTACCTACCACAACCCAGTTCGTCTTCTCCGTTCCATCGAACGCGAACGTTTAATGGCTGCTACCAAGGATCGTTATTACTTGGACTTCTACGACAACGTGATTCAAGCATACGACTCCTACATGGCAGGTGGAGAAAATACATGGTTCGCACGACATCATCCTGAACATCTTAAACAACCCATAGCTTACTTTTCCACCGAATTTGGACTGCATGAAACCCTGCCTATCTATGCTGGGGGGTTGGGGGTTCTTTCGGGAGATTATCTTAAAGAAGCCAGCGACTTGGGTATGCCTCTCGTGTCTATTGGCTTCCTCTACACACAAGGTTACTTCGCACAACGCATCACCGAAGATGGTTGGCAGGAAGCAAATTACCACACCCTATCCTTCTCAGATCTACCGGTACATCCTGTCCATGATGAACGTGGCGAGACGCTAACAGTAAGTGTTGATCTGCCGGGTCGTGAAATTTCTGCCTGCCTCTGGCGAGTCCAGATCGGTCGTGTGGCCTTGTATCTGTTAGATACCAACATCGAAAGCAACCAACCTTCAGATCGCGGTCTTTCCGCCCGGTTGTACACCAGTGACATGGAATTACGAATCTCACAGGAGATTCTGCTAGGGCTGGGCGGTGTCCGAGCTCTGCGGGCGTTGGGCTACAATCCGGCTGTATGGCATATGAACGAAGGCCACTCGGCCTTTTCCACGATCGAACGAGCCCGTGAACTGACCGCCGGTGGGTGTACATTTCAAGAAGCACTCGAGAAGGTTAAGACCAGCACGGTCTTTACTACACACACTTCCGTCCCTGCAGGGCAGGATGAGTTTCCCCTTTGGTTGATCGATAAATACTTCCAGCCTTACTACTCGCAACTCAACCTCAATCGTCAAGAGTTCATCGACCTGGCCTTTAACCAACAACATTGGGGTGATACGTTCAGTATGATCGTTCTCGCGTTGCGCATGTCTGAACAGCGCAATGGGGTATCGGAGCTCCACGGCCATGTGGCTCGTAAGATGTGGTCACACCTCTGGCCGGGAAAATCTATTGATGCAGTTCCCATCCAGTACATCACCAATGGCATTCACATCGGGACATGGATCGCACGACGTCTGAAACACCTTTGCTCCCGCTACATGGACCCCGACTGGCTGGAACGTTTGGATGAACCCGAAATCTGGGATGGGATCGAACGCATCCCTGACAAGGATTTGTGGGAAGTGAGACGACATCTCAAGCGTAAACTTATAGCCTATATGCGGGAACGGGTTCGCTTGCAGTGGACCACAGCCAAGGTCCAGCCTGTGCAGGTGGTCGCCAGCGGTGTCCTGCTTGACCCCTACGCATTGACGATCGGTTTCGCTCGCCGTTTCGCCACCTATAAACGCGCGAATTTGCTCTTGCGCGATCCGAAACGCTTGCTTGAATTGATTAATCGGCCTGGTATGCCGGTTCAGGTCATTTTCGCAGGAAAAGCCCACCCGGCCGATGAACCGGGCAAGCTCCTGATCCAGGAGGTTTACCGTCAGGTGAAGCGACCCGAGTTCGGTGGGCGGTTAGTGTTTCTTGAGGATTATGACATGAACCTGGCTCGTTACCTGATCCAAGGCGTGGACGTATGGTTAAACACCCCTCGCCGACCGAATGAAGCTTCAGGTACCTCCGGTCAGAAAGCAGCCATCAACGGCGTGCTCAATTTTTCCGTTCTCGATGGATGGTGGCTCGAGGGCTACAATGGTCGGAATGGTTGGGCGATCGGCAAAGATCAGGATTACGAAGACTCAGAAGCTCAGGACAATGCTGACGCGGAGAGCCTCTACCAGATCTTAGAAGAGCAAATCATACCCCTCTACTACGACCGCTCGGCCGACGATCTTCCAAGCGAATGGCTTGGTTGGACCAAGGAATCGATACGTTCCCTTGCCCCTCATTTCAATATGCGTCGCATGGCAAAAGAATACTTCTCAGCGATGTACCTTCCAGCCTTGCCCGAATCGTAGGACAACGAATAGATCATCATGCTCAACTTGTTGGCCATTCCCTCAACACTCATGCCCATCATCATATTTCTTCTCCGTGTGACGGACATGTCCCTCGACACCTTAAGGGTTCTCTTCGTCATCCGCGGGCGTAGACCCTTAGCCTGGATCATGGGTTTCTTTCAGTCAGCGCTATGGGTGGTAGCAATCACGAGCGTTCTCAGCAACCTCGATAACTTATGGAATTTAATCGGTTACGCCAGCGGCTTCGCCACCGGGAATGTGGTGGGAATGGCGATCGAGGAACGCTTAGCGATCGGGCACGGTCACTTGCGGATCATCAGTTCGCACCTTGGCAATGCCATCGCAGAGGCCATCCGCGGTGCCGGTCATGCGGTAACGGAAATTCCTGGCCGCGGCAAAGACGGTACGGTGACGGTGATAAGTTGCAGTGTCAAACGGCGAGATATTGATAACGTCCAGCGAAAGGTTTACGAAATTGATCCCGAGGCCTTCATCACGGTAGCAGACATCCGCCCTCTCTATCGCGGCTATTGGCGAGCCTAAGCCTGCAATGACTTCGTTCACCTTCCAGACTTTTATCACTATTACTGTCCTGATCCTCTTTAGTATTTTCACTCAGAAGGCTTCCTCTCTCATCACCTTCGGCTTTGATTGGGGGTTCATCCCTTCCAATCTCCTACCCCTCTTTATTTTCAGCCTGAGGACCATTGATCTAACGATTTCCACCCTCCGCATGCTATTCGTCGTGCGTGGTCGTCGTGCCTACGCATGGGCCCTTGGGTTGGTACAAGCGATTCTGTTTGTAGCCGGTATTGCAGGTGTCTTGGGGAATCTACAAGACCCATTGAATTTCGTAGCGTATGCTATCGGTTTTGCCACGGGTAGTGTGTTGGGAATGATAATTGAAGCCTGGCTTGCTCCTGGTCATAGCTTACTGCGTATTACCAGTGCCAAACGGGGAAGCACCATCCTCGAAGCGCTTCATGGCGAGGGGCGCGGTGCCACAGAGGTGTCGGGGCAAGGGAGGCTGGGCACGGTAAGTCTCATCTTATGCTATGTGCCGCGTCGTGACATCGATCGCGTCACGCAGACCGTCGTTAAAAACGACCCCGAAGCCTTTATCACCGTCGATCATGTACGACAATTGCGCGGCGGTTGGAGGGCCTGAACCACCTCAAGACTACGATGTAGTAGTGTTCGAGACACTCCCATTAAATCCTCTATCAAGAAACGAACGCCCTTCTCTATGGGATGTGAAAACGCACCGACCAAGCATCATCTGTCGACCTTTCGATCCGCGATGTGCTACCGACAAACTCGATCCAGGATGTTCCTGGTTTCAAAGGGAAAGGCTGACCGCTGTCGGTTTCAAAGGTTATCCCACGGTATAAATCGATGCGCTCCCAGGTGATCAGATAGGCTCGTCGATCGCGGAAAACCAGCGCTGGTCCACGCCCGATAAGCTGGATGTCGAGCATCTCCGGATCGGCAAGGTAGTACTCATGGGGGACGAAAATAACGATTACATTTGCCGCTTTCACACGCTGCCCGGTTATCGCATCTACCAGCGGTTCCACCTCCACCTGATCAAGCCCC
>DUEW01000127.1 GCA_011174845.1 Anaerolineae bacterium
GGGGTACGGATTGTCCGAGGCGCCTACGGCTTCACACTGTAATCCCCTCTATGGTTTACGAAAAGAAGGTTCGATCGGTGTCCCGCTGCCCGATGTAGATGCCAAGATCATCTCGCTCGATGATGAGGTCACGGAGCTGGCGCCGGGGGAAGTGGGCGAATTGGTCATTCACGGACCTATGGTCATGCAGGGTTACCACAATATGCCCACTGAAACAGCCAACACATTACGTGAGGGTTGGCTCTATACAGGGGACATCGCCCGCGTCGATGAGGATGGCTTTTTCTTCATCGTCGATCGTAAGAAGGAATTGATCAAACCTAGCGGATATCAGGTCTGGCCGCGAGAAGTGGAGGAGGTCATCGCCGAGAATCCCAAGGTGCTTGAGGTAGGTGTGGCGGGCATTCCGGATGCTTACCGTGGGGAAACTGTTAAGGCGTGGGTCGTGTTGAAGAAGGATGAAACTGCAACGGTCGACGAGATACGAGCGTGGTGTAAAGAACGAATGGCGCCCTTCAAAGTGCCAACCCATGTCGAATTCCGCGATGAGCTTCCCAAGACCACCGTCGGCAAAATTCTCAGACGAGAACTTCAGAGCCAAGAAAAGGAGCGAGAAGAAGGGAAGGTTTCGTAATATAAGCGGAACTTGACCATGGTCGTAGGGGCGGGGTGACCCGCTCCTACGATGTTAATAAATTAGACTTCATTGTTGAGTGTTGAGTACGAAATTGTCGTTCGAAAATTTTGGTTTCCAGCTCGGATAACGAACTCCCTCGGCGTCTAAGACAACCATAACGAACTGGTGCCCATGTCGGATAGAGATGAAGGTATAGGTCTTGGTTCAAATCCTCTGAGGTGGACTCACCTCTAACAAAAACTAGCCCTCACTTGAGGGCTAGTTCAGTTAGAAGAAGAGATATCTGTCAAGCGGAACTGTGAGCAGGGACAGGGATCGGTGTACCGCCGTTTTTCGTTGGTACAGGTTCTACGAAGATACGTTCAAACTCGTCGCGATCGATGGTCTCGACTTCGATCAAGCGTTCAGCGACAGCGTCTAGTTGGGCGCGATATTTATCGAGGATCTTTTTCGCCTTTTCGTAAGCCTCTTGTACAAGATCGCGTACCTCAATATCGATTTTCTCGGCTACGCTCTCGGAGTAGTCTCTTTGCTCAGAAATTTCGCGCCCGAGGAAGATTAATTCTTCCTTCTGTCCATAAACCATGGGTCCGAGGGTGTCGCTCATGCCCATTCGAGTAACCATCGATCGGGCAACTTTCGTGACACGCTCCAAATCGTTCGAGGCACCGGATGTGATGTCGTTGAAGACGAGCTCCTCCGCTGCCCGACCTCCGAGCATAAAAGCCATATCCGCCTTCATCTTATTTCGAGAGACCAGCGTCCTGTCCTCCTCCGGGAGGGCTAAGGTAAATCCGCCCATCATACCTCGGGCGATGATACTTACCTTATGGACCGGATCAGCTTCGGGGATGACATGGCCAACGACCGCGTGGCCAGCTTCATGATAGGCGACGATGTGTTTCTCCTCCTCGCTGATGATACGACTTTTCCGTTCGGGTCCGGCGATGACACGCTCGATCGACTCTTCAAATTCGGTCTGTCCAATGGTGCGTTTGTTCCGACGGGCTGCCAAGATGGCGGCTTCGTTGACCAAATTCTCGAGGTCGGCTCCCACAAATCCAGGCGTAGCCTTGGCAACTGTGTCCAGGCTTACCTCCGGTTCGAGCGGCTTACCTTTCACATGAACTTTGAGAATTGCCTCGCGTCCTCGCATATCTGGCTTATCGAGAATCACTCGGCGGTCAAATCGTCCTGGTCGCAATAAGGCCGGATCGAGAATATCCGGTCTGTTGGTTGCGGCCATGATGATCACGTTGGTGTCTGTATCGAAACCGTCCATTTCGACCAGCATCTGATTCAATGTTTGCTCTCGTTCATCGTGACTACCGCCAAGCCCAGCTCCGCGCTGGCGTCCGACCGCATCGATCTCGTCCACGAAGACGATGCAAGGGGAATGACGCTTCGCTTGGTCGAAGAGATCGCGCACCCGGCTTGCCCCGACTCCGACAAACATCTCAACAAATTCTGAGCCTGAAATGGAGAAAAAGGGCACGGCAGCTTCGCCAGATACAGCCTTGGCCATTAAGGTCTTACCAGTGCCAGGGGCGCCGATGAGGAGAACGCCCTTGGGGATACGTGCACCGAGGGTGATGAATTTCTCCGGTTCTTTGAGAAATTCCACCACCTCTTGCAGTTCTTCCTTGGCTTCTTCCACACCTGCGACATCGTCAAAGGTCACCGTTGGCTGGTCTCCGGTGAACATACGCGCTCGGCTTTTGCCGAAGGAGAGGGCTTGGTTGTTGCTTCCTTGAGCCTGCCTCAACATCAACCAAATGAGGCCAACGACAAGCAGTGCTGGCAGGATATATGTGACCAAGCTGATGATCGTATTCCAATCGCTGGGTTCTCTGATCTCGAGTTTGATTCGATCTGTTGAGAGGGCTTCTGGTGTCACACCCAGATCGAGCAATTGCTCGACGAACGTTTTGGTGGGTTCTTTGCGTGAGAATGCGGTTGCGACGTTACCGGTCTCTGAGAAGATGACTTCCAATTCATTATCGTTGACTATAATGCGAGTGATCTCACCCGACATAATTTTTTCGGCTACTTCATTAAAGGCCAATCGCTCGGGTTGGCTAGCACCGTTTCGAAATTGGAGCACCAATACAGCGACGATCAAGATCAGGATCATCAGAACCAGCGAGTTCCTACCTCGCGGTGAATTCACATCAACCTCCTAGTAAATCGTTACGACAGCCGGTTTATCGGCGTCGTCGTAAATTATACATCATCAGGCTATCTTGAGCGACCAAACCATAATCCTACCACGTTTAGAATGGGCAGGAAGGGTAAAGCAAACAGACCCAAAGCCACAGCGGGATAAGACCTCCGATCGCCAAGAAGGCCAGTAATCCTAACAACACCGCGATCCAATCGATATGATTTGTAAAGAAGGATATTTTCGGTCTGACTTCGGATTGTTCATGAAATGGTGGGGTTTCCTGGAAGGGAAGAGAAGCGAGGGGTTGCTGCGGTTGCGCTGCAAAGGTCTTCAGTACACGGCTAAGTTGATCGGCGGTTCGATAACGTGCCGAAGGCTCCTTGGATAATATCTTGAGGATGATGTCTTCCATCGTTTCGGGAATTGCAGGATTGAGTTGTCGTGGAAACGGAGGTGGTGCAATTTGATGAAGCTCTGCAAGGACTGCTGGATTTGAAGCAACAAAAGGCGTACGACCGGTGAGCATTTCGAAAAACATCACCCCAAGGGCGTAGACGTCGCTCGCGGGGGAGGGCGGATCGCCAGCTGACTGTTCTGGGGAGAAATAGATGGGGCTTCCCCAAACGATATCAGAATGTTCATCGGGACGGATGGTTGCCAGTGCACGGGCGATTCCGAAGTCAGTGATTTTAGCTCGACCGTCGTGGGCTACGAGCACATTTTGAGGTTTTAAATCGCAGTGAACAACGCCAGCTCTATGCGCATAGCCAACACCTGTGCTGATTTGGATCATCAAATCAATAGCCTCGTTTAACTCAAGCCGAGTCTTTTGACGAATGAGACTTTTGAGATCGGTACCATCGATGTATTCCATCACGATGAAATATCGATTCTGGTCATAACCGAAATCATAGATCGTGACAATATTCGGGTGAGAGAGGTTAGCGGCAGAGCGGGCTTCCTGCAAGAAACGAGCTTGAAAGGATGGATCCTCGATCAAAGATTCGCGCAGGATTTTAATCGCCACATCACGTTGAAGATTTCGATCGTAGGCACGATAAACGTACGCCATGCCTCCGACACCCAAGCGCTTATGAAGATCGTATCGTCCAGCGAGGGCAGTATCTTCAAGACCTGTCAAGTTCCCTCCTTGAATGAATTCTAACCTCAGGTTTTAAACGAAGCAAATAAACCAAGGGGCGGTCCCATGGAATTCGATTCGACTGCAGAATGTGAAACAAACGCTTCAAATGACGGATTCGCTGGTCTTCACGCACTGCTCTCCTGGGAGAAATGAGACGGTCAGAAATCTGAGGAGATGCGCTTAAGTCCTCCCGGGTTATAATGGGCAAGAGGTATTTTCGGTGCGGAACGCATGGCTGATCTACAATCCTGCCGCAGGTCGCTTTCCAGCTGGACCCTTCATTGGAAGAGCTGTGAAAGTGTTATGTGAAGCAGGATGGGATATCAGGATCATCAAGAGGGAGAAAGACAGTGATTTAACCTTGATGGCTTCAGAGGCCATACGAGAGGGATGTCATGCAGTGTTCGTGGTTGGAGGGGATGGGTCAGTAGGTCAAATCGCGAGCACGCTGGCAGGCTCCTCAACCGCGCTCGGCGTCTTACCAGCAGGGACGGCAAACGTATGGGCACAAGAATTAGGTCTTCCCCGACTAGGGTATA
>DUEW01000128.1 GCA_011174845.1 Anaerolineae bacterium
CATTGTAATTTCTCTACAGTGACCTCAATCAAAACCGAGCAGAATACAATGACCGATCCAGTTCTCATTTCCCCTAATCCTCCAGCAGATCAGGCTCCTACGCCTGACCGATCCCACAACCTTGTAGGGGCAATTCACTGTTCGTGTCGCGAGACGCCGAGAAGAACACTCCGCACTTTCAGCCGGCAGCAATCCGGCTATCTCGCTACGCTCGCGGGGCGAACGGTCTTCGCGGGGTAAACGCAGCCAATCCGGTTGTTTATACAGGTATGGCGAATAATGAAAAATAAAGTCGGGCATGGGAGCCCGACATGCTGATTCAACTGAATGTCAATTATAAAGACCATCACACCTTCAAATCGTACCCTTTCTCAATGAGCCGGAGCCGAACCTCGCGTATCCAGCGTCGAGTGTAAGGTTCACCTTGTTTGTTACGGATCCCTTTCTCTACAGTTAAGCGAGCGGCAATGCGTTCGTCGTTGATCTCCAACCTGGCATCCTCCAACTCACGGTAGACATCAAGAATCCCGCGCTCGAGTTCGGATAACACAGGGGTACCATTAAGATCGAGGCCTTCGAGCCACAAACTAGCTCGCTCTGCCAGCGTCATGTTTATCACTCTCTCATGTTCCGCCAAATACACCTCCACCCTTTCCTTATCCTTTTCATGAGCTCGACGCTCATCTTCAGTGACCTTTTTGATCTCTGTGGATTCAGCAAGCTTTACAAGTTCGAAGAAGCGATTCAGAAAAGTGCTTTGGTCATCGATCAGGATCGGTGTAAACCCTGAAACCCAACCGATCTCATCAAACAACTGACCGATTTCATTCCATGTCCTACCTGCATCGTCGCTGGGAGGCATCAAGCCCGGCGGCTTCAGCTCAAGCTCAGTGAGGTCTTCTTTACGCTCAACTGCGGTGAGGATGCAGTTGCTCACGCTCCACACTGCTGCCGATGGTAGCTGCTGATATAAGCTCAGACCGAGCTCATAATTGGTGTTCAAGCGCTGGAGACTGCGTACGATCTGGTCCAACCCAGCCGATGCAACCAGTTTGAACTTAGGGATCATCATACTTGCCTTTAATAGAGAGAACGCTCGCCGTTAATGCGAGCGACCCGACTGTATGCGTTGCTTCGTTCGCCACGCGCAAAAACCGCGTAGGCCATCACCAAGACAATCAACAACCCTAGGTGATTTGATGCACAATTACCAACATTCTACAGAGAATACATGGGAGGCGCAAGTTCACTGCCCGAACATTTCCAACAAAACCGGGTTTATCTTTGACCAATCCGGCGCCAGCACTTGGGCTCCACTTTCGGTGGTGAAACCATGCACCATATCACGTCCAAGGACACGGGCGTCAACGCCCTCCGGTCCAACCCGTAGGAGCGTTAAACCAAGACTTGGCCACACCCATGGGGGTATGTTCGCGTCGAAGTTCTTAATCATGGAGACCCATATGACGGGTAATCTCGGCCAGACCTCCGGATCCAACAGACGCTTGAGGAGAGCTCGAATAAACATCTGCCCTCGGTTCATGCGGAAAAAATCATCACTTCCTGCACGGTCGCGCACGAAGGCCAAAGCTGTTGCCCCATCCAAAACGTGCTTTCCTGCTGGAAGAACGACCGTTGGCTGGTCAAGCTCAATGGGCACCCCCCCTAATATATCAACGATGTCCTGAATGCCTTCAAATTGAATGCGCACATAGTAAGGCACATCCACGCCGAAGTTGGTCTCGAGAGTCCGCAGCGCAGCAGAAGGGCCTGTTCCCTCCTGCTCATTTTCGGCCAAGAAATACGCTGCATTGATTCGATTCTCACCCGCCCCAGGAATGCTGACCCACAGATCGCGGGGGATGGAAAGCATCCCCACATAGGATTTCAAAGGTTGAACTGTAACTAGAATGATCGTATCACTTCGTCCGACTGCCGTTCCCGGAGGCGTGCGATCGATTCCAATGAGAAGAATGTTGGTTCGAGCAGGCAGGAAGAAGAATACCGAAACGAGGAGACCCAGTAGGAGGCCAGACAATACCACGGAGAGGCAGCAACCAAACGATCGCCTGCGAGGTTTCGCGACCTCCTCGGGTTGAATCTGATCGCTAGGAGAGATACGTTTTGCTGCTACTGGCTGTGTATCCGCACTCAAAAGTTCTTCAACCATGGCGGCCGATTCTACCACCCTTAGTGAAAATATCGCGATGGTTTCTCTTAATCTATTTTGGACACGAATTCACGGAACGAATGATTACCAACCTATTCATACTTAGCTGAGGATATTCTCCCCCACCCGCGGGTCAAAGATCTCAAAATGGATCATCTTGTCAAATCATAACTAGTCGACAAACCTCAATTTTAACCTTCACCCTTAGAACCATCGGGGAGCAATGCGCCCGTTAAGGAAGCGACTTGTCCGAGCGAAACAGGCGTCACACGAGAATCACGTTGATTAGCGCCCCGCATGTCTGTTCCCATCAGATAAGCGTCACGAAGATCGGCTTCTCGCAAGTCAGCTCCTCGTAGATCAGCTTCGCGAAGGTCGGCTTTTCGCAGATCAGCACCGAATAACTTCGCATCATATAGATTCGCCCCCGCCAAATCCGCTTCCCTTAGATCTGCATAACTGAGATCCGCTTTCCTCAGAATGGTCCTGCTGAGATAAGCGGCATAGAGATACGCGCTGCTTAATTTCGCATTGCTAAGATCGGCCCGACTCAAGATCGCGTTCTTCAGATAAAGCCCTGATAGATCGACACCGCTTAAATCAACAGCGCGCAAAACGATCCCTGTCTCCACTGAGCCTTTTTTACCCTCTGCCTTCCATCCATGCAAAGCGATGATGTTCTGAATCTCCTTGCGAGTAAAATCCGCCATGGTAGATCATCCCCTCCTACGCCTATCATTTATTCTCATAGATTTGCTCACCGAATGACGCTGATTTCTAAACCTTCAGACTGATAATGGATAAAGGTCCTTATAGCAATGACAATCGTTGATTTCCCTCAGCACTTATGCTAGCACAAGAAGAGATTCAACCCAAGCCACATCTTATGCGCGTCTCCCCTTTTATTCGTTCAATCTTTTATTTCCTGCTACAATTCTACTTGTGGATCTCACCCGTCCTATCGTACGTGCACCTGAGTTCCCACAAGCCCCCTGGGTCAACGCCCTGGAACCTATCACCATGACCGGCCTGCGTGGACGGGTGGTCATGGTAGACATCTGGGATTTCACCTGAATTAATTGCTTACGCACCTTGCCTTACTTGCGAGCCTGGTATGAACGCTACATGGATCATGGCTTTGAGATCATCGGCGTCCATACGCCAGAGTTCAAATTCGCTCGTGATCCTGGGCAGGTGAAGGCGGCCGTGGGTCGTCTGGGTATCCGCTGGCCTGTGATCCTGGACAACGATCAAGCCGTATGGACCGCTTATGCCAATCGTTATTGGCCCACGATTTATTTGGTCGATGGTTCGGGGTACATGCGTTATCGACATGTCGGTGAGGGTGCATACACTAAATCGGAGGGCGCCGTCCAATCACTGCTTAAGGAGCTAAACCCGAACCTGGAACTTCCCGCACTCCTCTCTCCTATGAGTCCGGAAGATGCACCAGATGCAGTCTGTTCGTCAACGACGCCAGAATTGCATATCGACGCCTTGGGCAATGCACAACTGCCATCGGAAGAGCAACTTAATCTCACTCTGCCCGTCGATCGCCTCGACGGGCATTTTTATCTCGAGGGCACTTGGCGTGTGATCGACGACGGGCTGACCTTGGAAAGCGAAGAAGGAACGATCACCATGCCTTATCACGCCGCTTCTGTAAGCGCCGTGCTGTCTCCATCAGCAGACCCGGTCCTGCTCTCCTACCGCAAGGATGATCCGGTGCATATCATCGTCACGCAAGATGGAAGGCCTCTCCATCATGCTTCATTTGGGGAAGATGTATTTCTTGCTCAGGGCCAAGCAAAGATAAGGATCGATGCACCGAGGTTATACACTCTGATCCAGCACCCCGATGTTCAAAAGAAAGAACTGTGTCTTACGATCAATGATCCTGGCTTCTCTTTCTACGCATTCTCATTCGGCTCCTGCTTAGCAACAAGCAGGGACAACCAAACTAAGGAGTGAAGATTTGTTAAGAGTCATCCTCCTTTACTTATCTAAAGCAACTTGGGCTCTCCGACTTGTCACCGGCTGGCGCTTCGCTCGTCGCGCCGCCTCACGCTTCATCGCTGGTGACACGTTGGAGGAGGCGATGGAGGTGATCCGATCGCTAAACACTCGCGGCATGTTCGTCACCTTGGATCATCTTGGTGAAAACGTCGACACACCGGAAAAAGCCGCCATTGCGACCGAAGATTATCTTGAATCGCTCACACGGATCCATGAGGCAGGAGTGGGATCAAACATCTCCGTGAAATTAACGCAATTAGGCTTAAACATTGATTTTGACCTGTGCCTATCAAACCTGCGCCACATCGCTACCCGCGCAGCAGAGTATGACATTATGGTCCGTGTCGATATTGAGGATTTTTCGACCGTCGATCGAACCTGGCTAACTTTCCGCACTCTAAGAGCAGAGGGAGTGATTAACGTAGGCCTCGCTGTCCAGTCCTATCTATATCGCAGCGAAGAGGATACCAATGCTTTGCTGTCCGAAGGTGCACGCTTCCGCCTATGCAAGGGTGCTTACAGCGAGTCTCCGGATGTGGCCTATCCTCGTAAGGCAGAGGTGGACGCAAATTATGACCGCATTGCAAAGATTCTAATCGACGCTTCGTTAACCCATGGTGAGACCTCTACAGGTAAGTTCCCTCCTGTTGCGGCCATCGCTACCCACGATCTGGCGCGCATCGATTTCGCCCGAAACTGCGCAGAGAAGGTGAGTTTACCGAAGGCGGCGCTTGAATTCCAGATGCTACTCGGTATCCGTAGCGACTTACAACAGGAGTTGGTCAACGCTGGCTACCCGGTCAGAATCTATGTTCCTTATGGAACCGATTGGTATCCCTACTTCGTGCGTCGTTTGGCAGAGCGTCCCGCCAACCTTTGGTTTTTCCTATCGAACCTATTCCGGGGATGATGGAAATCCCATAAGGATTGAGCAATCAGCCTTCAGCTATTAGCTACCAGCTTACAACTTTTGGATCTTAGTCCTTACCTTCAGTTCAGTCCGAGAAGCATGAAACGAACTATTTTGTTAATTACTGAAAGCTGATTGCTAATAGCTATTCTGACGATGACTTTTTCGAATGTGCCCCAGCTCGTAGTCATGCGGCAATCACTCAGTACTCCCACTTGAGGGATATGATTGCCGCGCAGGCTCAGGTTGCTTGTGAGGCTTGAGAAAACAACTCGGGCACACGACCGTGCGCTCCTGCAGGATTCCAAACAAATGGAATGTGAACTAAACTACTGTCAAACCGACTTTGATAAAATATCCTTACGTTCATCGATCATGCCTGAAGTCTTCCCGATCCACG
>DUEW01000129.1 GCA_011174845.1 Anaerolineae bacterium
CCTCGGCCTAGATAGGACATGAGATCGAATTGTGGTTGATCGCTTCATCGTGTTATTCTTCTCTCAGCAATCCAGCGATTTGAGAGCTTGAATATAGATCATTCATTATGGAGGTCATCTCGGGCACCTGCCTATGGATTTTGGCAGGAATGTCGCAAAGATCTCTGGTTACTCTAGGCCCAGTTGCCCGAGGTTTCTGGATGGGTTACAGTATATCGCATGGATGTTGACTTGCGGGGGATGGAAAAACGTCTCGCCCATCTGTGGCAAGCGCTCACAGATGGCGGTTTGTCTGTGGTGACGGAGGAAGGACCCTCACCACAATCTATTCGTGGCCAGAAGCTCCCGGCTGACGTGAACCTTGCGTTACGAGAATACACGACATTAGACCCTTTCGAAACACGAGGAAGGTTCTGGTGGGTCATTTCCCCATCTCCGGATTTGAGAGGCCAAGTACAGCTTGTAGCATGGTCGACGGAAGATAAAGCTTGGAAGGATCTGCTTCAAACCTGGACGGATATGCTCACGATCGCATGTAGTGAGGGGGCGGTTGCGGATCGATTGACAGAAGCGTTAGTAGAAGCTTGGGATCGTCTGACTTTCTTGTATGAACTGACCCACATTGCAGGTCATGCAACTGAACTTCCGGATATGCTGAGTTCAATCGTTCACCTCTTGGCGCAGGTGGTTTCAGCGGAGGATGTTTTTCTCGTCACTGGTGATCGAGCAGGATGGGAATCCGTGACCGCCTCAGGCCAGCCATTACCAATGCCAAGCGTGTTGGTTGAGAATATTCATTATGTTGGACGCCCTCTCGGTCTTGCGGAACTTAAACATGCTTTGGAAAGGGTTGATTCCCCATTGGCGCAAGTTGGTGACCTGCTGGTAGCACCATTGATTGGAGATTGTGACCTTTCGGGTGTCATTGGATTGATGGATCCACGAGAGGGTTGTTTCGACTCGAGTGATGTTCAACTCCTAGCTTCTGTTGCAGAGCAGGTGGGTGGATTGATTCAAGCTGCGAAGGCGCGTGCCGAGCGAGAGGAAAGTCAACGACTTGAGCATGAGCTAGAAATCGCTGCCGGTATCCAAGCCAGTTTGTTACCCATTAGCCTACCGCAAATTTCAGGATTGGAATTGGTTGCCTACCTACGACCTGCTCGCCATATCGGAGGTGATTTCTATGATGTGGCAGAAGCCAAAACCGGGCAACCCATGTTGATGCTAGCCGATGTGGCGGGGAAAGGCTCACCTGCAGCGATACTGACAGCAGTTGTCCACGCCACTTTCCGAGGCGAAGCGCTGCACCGACGTGATCCGGCAGAATTACTCCAGATCATGAACCGTCTGCTCCATCCTGATCTCGAGAAAGCAGAGGCGTTCGTCACCGCTGTGATCATTCACCTGGAAAGCGATACATTGGGTTTCTCTTATGCCTCGGCAGGGCATGCTGATTGTGTCCTTTGGCGTAACCGCGAAGAAAGAGTTGATCTCTTAGGTGCAACGGGGCTACCTTTAGGGATTGATCCATCGTCATCCTATCGTTCTGAGCAGATTAGCCTGGATCCAGGTGATATATTACTTCTCTATTCCGATGGGGTAACAGAAGCCGAAAATCCCGATGGGGGGATCCTTGGCTTACAGGGGCTATCGGATATAATCGTCGCCACACATCCAGCACGTGCTGAGGAACAAATTAAGGTGATCGTAGAAAGCCTTGATGTCTATCGACATGGCTTACCGCTAAGAGATGATGTGGCCTTGATGATGGTTCGTGCATTGGATGAGGCCGATGGAGGGGCAAAGGTGTTTCCCTTCGTCCTCCCAGCTGAGCTACCCTCAATAAGACAATTGGTAGACCTGGTGAGGAATCTGAGCTCAAAAATCCCTCTAAATAACAACAAACTTCGTCGTCAAGTGGCGGATAATTTCGCCCTTGCCATCTCAGAGGTTGTTACTAATCAAATTCAGCACGCTTTCTTGGGACAGGAAGGCCAGATTTTAGGCAGGATTTCGATTGGAAGCAACCGATTGGTAGCTGACTTGTACGACCGTGGAGCTCCCTTTCAGTTCCCTGACAGTCCGATCGTCCCAGTTGATCCTGAAGACCCACCAGAGAGAGGTTACGGACTTCGATTGGTGCGTGGGTTATTGGATCGAATCGAATCCCGCAGACTAGAAAATGGACGCAATCATTGGCATCTCGTCAAAGAGTTAAACGGAGTCGAATGATGATGAATATCGACGTTGAACACCCACAGTCTGGTCAAGTCGTGGTACGTCCACACGGCAGAGTTGATGCCGATTCTGCGCAAGATCTTAAGGAGAAATTACATGAAATTGCCCAGACCGGTGCTGAGTATGTCGTTGTGGACCTTAAGTCCGTAGACTTTATCGACAGTTCAGGATTGTCAGCGCTTGTTTCGGGATTGAAAGCATTGCGGAAGCATGGCGGTGTGCTGAACCTCAGCCAACCGCAAACGCAAGCATTGACCGCATTAAGGCTCACCATGCTTGATCGGGTCTTCCCCATCTTCCTTTCAGTGGAAGAAGCTTTAAACGAAGGCGATCTGCTTAAACCTTGAGAGGTGGTCAGTGGGTGTTAAAGTCTTGGTTGTTGATGACGAAGATTACATCCGTCGTCTTATCCGGTTTGTGCTTGAAGAGGAGGGATATGATGTCCTCCTGGCTAGCTCAACAGAAGAGGCACTGAGACTGATCCGGGAGTGCCATCCTGACATTGTGACAGTCGACCTGATGATGCCTGGTCGAAGTGGTTTAGATTTGCTGGCTGAAATGAAAGCCGATCCAGCGATCTGTGACATCCCCTCTTTGGTTGTCACCGCCGTCGGCATTCGGGCTGATTTGGAGCAGGCTAATGAATTGGGTGCGACGGCGACCCTGAATAAACCTTTCAGCCACCGGCAGTTGGTTGACGCCATACACGACGTGCTTGGCGAATGAGCCTCACTTTAAACTCCAACTTGATGACTTTCAACCTTCGCCTGCCTGAAGGGCGTTGGGATCTCTCTCTCCTAAAAGAACCACACTCATCTCTTGAATCGGTCTCTATGTCAGCCGTATTTCGAGCAGGAAGAGTCCCTTATCGATGGGAGGGTGATCTTACTCAAGCGCAACTCGATAAAACCATCATTCAAGACTCGATTCATGGGCCACTACAGTCAGCCAATATCCATAAGACGCTCATGGATAACCGTCTCGATATTCATCTA
>DUEW01000013.1 GCA_011174845.1 Anaerolineae bacterium
ACCTCAAGCGAAGCCGGGTTTAGTCATGCGATGCAAGTGCCTCGTTCCCCACTACGCCGAGGCTAACCTATATAAATGAAGTTTATTGTAAACGAAATGATCGAGCAATAGCAGAAATGAGCTAGCATCTCAAACGAAAGAGGGGATGGGGGTTCGCTCTCCAAATGAGCGCGGAATGGACTTATGGGCACGTTATTAAGACCTTTTTTCTACCATTGGATTTGTGATGCTTCTTGAGAATAGCAATCATCGCCTACTTACGAGGGTTAACATAAGAATATGGTGGCTTCTCTCAAGGCAAGCTTATCTCAAAACGATCGATAATTGCCCCTTCAGGCGTCAAGGCAATGGCATTCAATTCATCCCCCTCGATGATGATTTGAACAAGATGATAGCCGACATAATACCTAATCAAATAATCGTCTTCTTTTACTCGATCCGATAGGTTCCCTCCACCTCCGCCAGTGACGATGTAGGTAATACCGTTCACATAACTGCGTTGGTAGTTATGATTGTGGCCACTGAATACAAGTTTTACACCATGCTGTTCAAAGAGTGGAGTCAATCTGGAACGGATATGGCCTTCTTCCGGTCCTTCGTACTCTGCGGAGTAGGGAGGTTTGTGGAAAAACACAAACAACCAGGGCTGCGTATTTTTTTTCAGGATCTGCTCCAGCCATTGATATTGTTCGCTCACTTCATCGAACTTCGCGATTCCATCAATTTGTAAGCATATAATTCGAACTGGACCATAGGAGACGCTGTACCATCGCTCATTACCGGGCAGGAAGAAACGCTCGAAATAATACTTACTTTCCGTTTCATGGTTACCGAGGGTTGGAAATAGAGGTACATGAGCGAGGAATTCCTTTTCGATCCGAAAGAATTCGTCCCACTGTGCCTCATTCCACCCTATGTTCACCAAGTCGCCAACGTGTAACGCGAAATCGGGCTCAAGCGATTGAGCCCGATTTATGATCGAACGATGGATCTCAGGGTTATGTTGAGTATCTCCGTAAACCACAAAGCTGAGGGTCGTCCTTTCAGGACCTGGAGCTGTTCGGAACCTCATGTCTTCAGTCAAAGGCACATCACCGCTGATAAGTCGATAATGATAAAGTGTATCTGGTTGGAGGCGGGATAGGGTCACATGATGCTGTTTCCCAAGCACGGCATCCAAAGCAGACAAGTTATATTCACTCGTGCTTCCATAAACAACCTCGCCCTGGCTTGCGCCTGCTGTCCTCCAAGCGATCGTGACAGAGTCGCTGGTGACATTCTGTAGGTAGGGACCAAGAAGCTCGCCGAGTGCCCGTTTCTTTGCTAATGCATCCGCGGAATCAAGGTTGGCAGACTCCGTCTCTGACCACACGGTAGATGTTTCTGTAGGTACAGGACTAGGTGTCGGCGTCCACTTAGGAGGCAATTGAACCGTGGCTTTTTTCTCGGGTGTAATGACAATCTCTATCGTAGGTATGGGAATTGGCGTCTCAGATGTGATTGATGAATAAAAGACTGCCCCGAGCACCACAAGAGCTCCGATGATGAGCATGCCCAGTAGAAGAAGGAATATATGAGTCAGTCTGCCTGTTCTCATTCGGAGGCACCTAATTGTCGAAGGAGTTGGGGTTTATTCTTGCAAGGGATTTCTAGAAGCTGTGTCTGTTTTGTCAGTGTCATGATCTTCGCAGGTTTATTTTGTTTATTAAATCAATCGTGGAGGAATTCTTTCCCTATCGCTTAAGGAGACTACTCTTATTCTCTAAGTCATGCAACACCTGGAAATGCCTCAATCTGTAAATCACTTACTTCAAGCCATTGCGTCTCCTTCAGAGGCAGAACACCGAAGAGGAATCCATCCTCTGGAGTGGCTATGGCGTACTGGTTGTCGATCCACATCACAAAACCTAACGGACCAGATGGCACCATGGGAGCCTCGAGGACAGTCTCCCCGTCGACTTCAAAGGTGGCTTCACCAGGGAGCCAAGTCAATAAATAGGAATGCCAATGATCAAGTGGGTGGGTGAGTAGCCGTTCGAAGGCGGTAACCTGTCGTAAGGCTGTCTGCATGACCCAACGTCGGAAGATAGGGATTTTACTCAAGATGAACGCGCAAGCCGCAAAGGGAGCGAGGAAGAGTGTGGGTAAGGTGATGGAATCAAGACTGGCGGCTTTCCAGCCGTAACCTGGGATTTCAGAAGCAAGTGGCAGGTTATTCGGAGGCGAACCATAGAAGAACCACAGAGCTTTAGGTGCTGCCGGTAACCTTCTTGAAGCTCCTCCCTGGCCGAAGGAGATGGAAAACGGGTCATTCCAGAATCCGAAACCAAGGGTTCCGAGAGGGTGGGCATGAGAAGCGCATGCCTGTAAGGAGAGACATAATGGAGGTTTCCATGGGAATTTCCCACGTGGCAGCCAGCGGTAATCGTCTCGCTGAGCGTTTGCGTAACCCGATGGTGTGGGAGGAATGCTTAATCTGGTAGATCCAGAGGGGGCCTCCTCCACAACCCCACCACCGATTTCTAATTTCTTCGTTTTGGGAGAGATTTTTCCCATGAGATAGATTCTAGCCTCTGAAACCACATATCTCAAATCATACATTTGTACGGTCACAAATAACGCAGCTAACAGCACTCCGTCATTCCGGTTTGATGGCTGACAGAGTATGTTTATTTTGTGGGTTAGTGGTATTTGTCAATAGAAAGCAAAGGGTTGGGTCCATATTACAGGACCTTTAGACGAATCACGATAAGACTTGTAAGCGTAAATTACGGCTCCGAAAACGGATGTAGTCGCGCCGTTCAGGGTGCGTGAAGATATGCAGGTAAAAGCCTGCGTCAACAAGAGAGGTTTGGCAAGCTTTGCATATATGGGCAAGCCGTTTTTGGGTAGAGGCAATCTCCCATTCTTGCGCAAGGTTTGGCGGCGTAGCGTTTGGTGAAATGTACCCACATGACTTCAAGTTTTGGCACTCTGTGGGGCGATCGTGTATAATCGCTCGTCTGTGGTTATGGAGGAAGTGTGGAAATTACCTGGTACGGGCTTTCTTGTTTTCGATTGGCAGAGCGTGGCTTAGCGAGCGTGGTAGCGGATCCCTTTGATCCGAGCTTAGGCTTGCAGGAGGTCAAACTGCGAGGCGATATCGTAACGATTAGCGCTGATAAGCCAGCTCATAATCATGTCAATATCGTCAAGGGGAAGCGAAGGGTCATCCAGCGTCCTGGAGAGTATGAGATCGGCGGTGTCTTCATCATCGGTATTCTGATGACACCCAAGGACGGGAAGAAGAAAAAAAACCAGGCAAACATGCTTTATGTCTTCGATTTCGACGGATTGACAGTGGCTCATCTTGGCAACTTATCTTATGTCCCTTCACAAGCCGAGATCGAAAACCTTGGTGCGGTTGACATTGCCTTGGTGCCGGTGGGTGGTGGGGGAGCGCTCACACCATCGCAAGCAGCCGAGGTGATCAGTCTTATYGARCCTTCKATTGTTGTRCCCATGCATTATAAGACSGTCAAAGAGGGTCCGAAGTTGGGTACTGTCGCTCGCTTTCTTTCGGAGATGGGAACCGCGAAACTTGATCCTCTTCCCTCCTTGAAGATCAGGAAGGGTGGACTATCTTCTGAAACTCAAGTGGTCGTACTTGAGGCTGCTACCTAGTTGGTAGGGTTACATCTTATTATGAGGGGTGGTAGGTCCCTCATCGCGATTTACATCAGAAAGGTAATAGATGGCGGTCAAGTTGCTCATGACTTGGGACATGGTGCCAGGGCGGGAACAGGAATATTTTGAATTTCTTGTACGAGAATTTGTTCCCGGAATGCAACGCCTCGGAATTCAACCCACCGAAGCTTGGTACACGACCTTTGGAGAGGCTCCTCAGATGTTAACAGGATTTGTAGCTGAGGAGATGGATACGATGCGTCAAGCCCTGGAGACCGAAGAATGGGCAGAACTTAGCAATCGTTTATATGAGTTCGTGATTAATTTCAGCGCCAAGGTTGTGCGCGCGACAGGTGGATTCCAAATGTGAGATGGTGGAGCTTTTGAATTGAAAAGAGCCGAGAGTAATCTCGGCTCTTGTTTATTATCCACTCAGGTTACAGAATTAATCATCCTTTGAGATTTCGGTGGAAGATGGAACGTCTTCTGACTTCTTCTCCGGTTTCTCTGCCTTACTCTCTGGTTTCTTGGGCGTCCCTTGGCCGGATGGTGAACGATGGTCGGTGGCATAAAAGCCAGATCCTTTGAAGACGATCCCAACAGGCAGATAGACCTTATGTAAGGCTTCTTTACCGCACTCAGGACAACGAGTCAGTGATTTGTCGTCAAAGTGCTGATGACGATCGAATTGCACCCCACAATTATGGCAACGATACGTATAAATCGGCATCGCCTACCGTCTCCTTTATTGGGTGAATTATAGCTCATTAAATATATTCAAGAACAAACATATTAGAAATCCGTTAGTACTTCGTTGGAAGGCTGCATGATCTTTGAGTCGTCGCTCAGGGATGGGGTGCACCCCGATACGTGTTGCACAACCCTGCATGCGCGCTGAAATGGGAGCTATACAGCGCCGTAGCTGGAACGCAGTCCTTGGATTTCATTCCTGGTAAGGCGACGTAACAATTCACAGGAGGTGCTCCCGGGATGGTTTGTGTTGACGACAGATCATTAGGAAGGTATGATGGGGATGGCTGATGGGTCGACCGGGCGATCACGGGCGGCTATGACCGCCTGAGGAAAGTCCGCGCTCCACAGAGCACGGTGCCGGGTAACACCCGGGCGGGGTGACCCGCGGAAAGGACCACAGAAAAAGACCGCCTGGTCGAATGGGTCTAGTGGAGTGTTTCTTTTCACTGGAGCTCATTCGATCGGGTAAGGGTGAAAAGGCGGTGTAAGAGACCACCGGCGTTGGCAGTAATGTCAACGGCCAGGCAACCCCCATCGGGAGCAAGGCCAAGCAGGAGCGAAATCCGGATACGGACGGGAGGTTGCTCGTCTTCCTTGAGCTCCGGGTAGGCCGCATGAGCCCCACGGTGACGTGTGGGCCGAGATAGATGATCGCTCAGATCGATACCTGAGGGAGGAAGGGTTAATCCGGGAAATACGTCAGACTAGCCTAGCGGTTTGGCATTGGGTAAGCCCGTAAACCGCATGTATCTTTCGGACAGAACGCGGCTTATAGGTCGAGCCTCAGTCAGGGCCCTGGAGCAAACCTCCAGGGCTTTTTCATTTAAGTCTTGAGCAAAGGGGGGAAAGTCCCATCATTTACTTCAATCGGAATTGAATAGGAACACAAAGCTGATATTCCAGCCAGGGAAAAAGCTCCCTACAACCTGACGTGAGAATTTAGATGGGAGGGTCGGCAAAGAGGTCCACTTCCTACAGGAACCATATTTATAGGGTCGGTGTGTAATAAAACACCTTTCCAGACAAATAATTTTCCAGGATGACAGACCACCATCCGACATGCGCAGACAGTTCACTACTTCAACGGGAAATTGACGAAGAAGGGGAAGGGGTCTGGATCGATCAGGTGTTTCATCATGCACGAGTCGTACAACGTAAAGATAAGGACCGCTACTTGCTGCAAGCGGATCGTGGGTGAGAAAAAATCCATTTTCATGAGCTATGCGAATAGGAACAAGGTACTGATACTTAAAATTTCCCAAAGGGGTTGCGTCGGTGGGTCGAATTGGGTTATACTGTGGGCACTTGTGGGCAAATGTGGGGGATAGTGGGACGCCGGTATGATCCGGCGTTCACGATTGTAATCGTTGAGAAATCTGAATGTTCCTTGGCCAGTTTGCTTACCACATCGATTCTAAAGGCCGGCTTACAATCCCGGTGCGTTTTCGCGCTGCGCTCTCTTCTGGAGCATTTATCACCCAAGGTTACGAACGCAACTTAATAGTTTATACCACAGAAAGTTTCCACGTGCTGGCCCAGCGAGCAACAAAGCTCAGTACCACAAATCCAGAAGCGCGCGCAGTGCGGCGTCTGATTTTCGGTAGAGCGACCGAGATTTCCCTTGATGGGTCTGGTCGCATCCTCATACCACCTTTTCTTCGTGAGTATGCGTTATTGGACGGAGAGACCATAGTTGTTGGTGCGGGGGAATACTTTGAGATTTGGACCGCCGATGCCTGGGATAAAGAACTTGGTTCGGTAGCCGATCCTGATACTAATACCCGGCGTTTTGTAGACTTTGATCTTTCAGCGGGGTAAGTGATGGGCGCGTCGATTGACGACGCTCACGTCCGAGGACATACCCCGGTACTTTACCAACGCGTTCTCCACGCACTCCGACCGAGTGCGGGGGGACGCTATATAGATGGCACGATTGGAGCCGGAGGTCACACCTACGGAATACTTGAGGCCTCCTCTCCGGATGGCCAGGTATTAGGGCTCGACCTCGATCCAGCAGCGCTGGATGTTGTGAAGGATCGATTAGCGCAATTTGGAGAACGGTTGCATCTGCGACACGGTTCCTATGCTGAGATGGCTGTATTTGCTGGTGAACTCGGCTGGAAAACCGTAGATGGCGTACTCCTCGATCTTGGCTTGTCTTCCATGCAGTTGGCCGACGCGAAGAGAGGTTTCTCCTTTCGCTTGAATGGGCCGTTGGACATGCGCTTCGATCCGACGCAAGCAACGAGGGCCACCGATCTAGTCAACGATCTGTCTGAGCGAGAATTGGTAGATTTATTCACAAAATACGGAGAGGAGCCTCGCGCGCGTCAGATGGCGAGTGCAATCGTTGAGACCAGACCACTCCATACAACGCACGAGTTAGCCGAGCTCATCACCCGAGTGGTGAAGGGGGGTCGAAGGAAGATCCATCCAGCTACTCGAGTATTTCAAGCTCTCCGTATCGCAGTCAATGAAGAGCTGAAAGCTCTGGAGATCGGTTTGGATCAGACGCTCGAATTGTTAGCTCCGGGCGCTCGGATCGCGGTGATATCGTTCCACTCGCTAGAGGATCGACTAGTTAAAAACTTCTTCCGCCGTGAGAGTACTGATTGTATATGCCCTCCCGAGCACATCGTATGTACATGTGGCCATCAGGCTCGACTACGGGTGATCACAAAACGTCCGCAACGTCCAGACGAGGAGGAATTGGAAGCCAATCCGCGGGCAAGAAGTGCTCGGTTACGAGTGGCTGAGCGGATCGAGCTGGCATGAACCTTGCACAGTCTATGTTGCTTAGTCCGTCGTGAAGAGGACCAGATGAGACATCGTTTTCAAGCCTTTAAACAAGCACCATGGCGTGTCCAGGTACGCCTAACCAGCGGATCTATGCTACCGCTGATCGCATTGCTGATCGTGGGCGGAATGTATTTGGCGGTTAATGCTCGTCATGCACGAGCGGGGCGGCAAGTCCTAAACCTACAGGGACAACAGGCGGATTTGGTTCGGTATAACGCTGAGTTGGGAGCGACTTTGGCTGAGTTAACCTCGCCGGAACGGATGTATCAACGTGCTCTCGATTTGGGGTTTCGACCTGCCTATGCGTCGGAGATCGAATACATCCTCATTGAGGATTATGTCGAACCACCACCGTTTATTGCACCTCGACCACCAGCATCTGCCAATCCTGGGGAGGGGACATTATCTCCTGCCTACACCGAAACACTAGGTGAGTGGCTGCTTCGTTGGCTTGGTTGGTGAACCAAGGAAGGAGGGTGATGGATCAGGGACCGTCTCGGCGTCGAATTCGGATGTTGCTGATCTTCGTGGCGATTGTTGTGATTGCCATGGTGGTACAGTTGATCCGTGTCCAGTTTGGACCCTATGCCCCTGCGTTCGCCGCTATCGAGGAGATCGTTGCGGAGCAGGTGGACAAAGTCGAACCGACCAGAGGTTTGATTTACGACCGAGATGGGAGGGTTCTAGCTTCGAATGTTCCGCTGTACTACTTGGAAGTTGAGGTTCGCCAACTTACTGAGGTTAGTAAAAAGCAAATCGCGGCCGTATTGTCGCAAATACTTATTCTGCCATTTGATGATCTATATGGCCAACTATCGTACGAGTGGGTTGACGAAGGTCAACTGCGTATCCGCTTGACGCGGGAGATCAGCGGCGGGAATCGTTGGCCGATCACTGTCGACCAGACCGTCGCCGACGTGCTGAAAGGCTTCCTGGCGGATCCCGAGGCGCCTGACTTGAGCGGCATGTCACTCGTCCCTGCTCCGAGCCGAACTTATCCGGCAGGTTCGTTGGCTGGTCATGTGATTGGCTTCGTCAACCAGAAGGGTAAAGGGTATTTCGGGATCGAAGGTTATTACGATGATTGGCTGGTCGGCAGATCGATCACCATCGAGCGGGGTTACATTCCACTCGAGGCGCGTCTGAGACCAGATCCGCCTGCTGGTGTCAACCTTGTTCTGACCATTGATTTAGACATTCAGCAGATGGTGGAGGACATACTCGAGGAAGCGATCGAAGGTGATAAGGCGGAAAGTGGACAAGTGATCGTGATGGATCCGCGGAATGGTGAGATCCTGGCTATGGCGATTTGGCCGCCTCTCGATCCCAACAACTACGAGCCTTGGCTACCTCCGGAGGAGAGATTGGAGGAGGAGGTCTCAGAGGATGAGGAAGAACCTGTGATTAACCCCGCCGTGGCAGGGCAGTATGAACCAGGTTCAACCTTTAAGGTTGTGACCATGGCTGCGGCACTTGATGCTGGAGTGGTCACACCAGATGAAGAATTCATCGACACGGGCCACATCGAGGTAGGAGGGCACACGATACGAAACTGGGATGGAAGCGCTTGGGGGCCGCAGACAATGCTCGGGTGTTTGGAACACTCGCTGAACGTGTGTCTGGCATATGTGTCCTCGGAGAAACTTGGTGCGTCGTTGTTTTATGAATATTTGAGGGCGTTTGGGATCGGAAAAGTGACGGGGATTGATTTGGCTGGCGAGGTTTCGGGACAATTACGAACGCCACGCCATCCGGATTGGACCGAATCTGATTTGGGCACCAATTCCTTTGGTCAAGGGGTTTCCGTTACGCCCATCCAGCTGGTTTCGGCAGTTGGAGCTATTGCGAATCACGGTGTCATGGTGCAACCACATGTTGTGCTGGAAGTCGTAGGCCCGGATGGTGTTTACTGGCCCAAAACGACCGTTCTGGGGCAACCAGTCTCGCGCGAGACGGCCGAAACGTTGACGGAAATGTTATCACAGTCGCTGAGTGGAGAGACCAATTTTGCTCATGTGGTTGGGTATCAGTTGGCCGGTAAAACCGGTACAGCGCAAATACCGGGCGAATTTGGTTATGACCCCCGTTGGACGGTGGCATCGTTCGTGGGTTGGGGTCCAGTGAGGGAACCAGAATTTCTGGTGTTTGTACGCTTGGACAAACCGGAAACCTCCCCCTGGGGATCTGTGGTTGCGGCGCCGGTGTTCCGTGAAATCGTTGAACGTTTGGTGATCATGTTGGAAATTCCTCCTGATGCAGTCTACGAAGGATGGAATACAGGGGATTAGGAAAGCGAAGCCTTGATGTTGACACTGGGACATGTTCTTGAGGCTATCACCGGTCAGGAGATGGTCGCGTTCGACCAAGTTATCACTGATGCGGCGATTGACTCGCGGTTGGTGATCCCGGGGTCGCTTTTCATCGCCTTATCTGGGGAGAAGGTGGATGGTCATGATTTTATCGGAGAGACTTTCGGGTGTGGGGCGCTGATTGCGCTTATCGAGCAAGACGTACCCTCAGAATTCGCAGTTCTTGATCTGAGGGGACCGGTTACAGAGGAGCAGCTGAAAGACCTGGTCTTGCCTATCTGTCTGCGAGTGACAAGCTCACTTGAAGCGCTGCAGAACATCGCCAAGCTCTGGCGGGAGACACTTTCCTTGCGAGTGATCGGTATCACGGGAAGTGTGGGTAAATCAACGACCAAGGAGCTCACCGCAGAGGTCCTGGGACAGCGCTACCGAACGATCAAAAACCCAGGAAATCTGAATAATGAAATCGGTTTACCGGTGAGCTTATTGAAAATAACAGAAGGCCACGAACGAGCTGTGCTTGAAATGGGTTTTTATGTCCCAGGTGAGATCGCTTTGCTCTGTGAAATCGCTCAACCTCAGGTCGGAGTGGTCACGAACGTTAGCCAGGTTCACCTCGAGCGTGCGGGAACGATGGAAGCGATTGTACAAGGTAAAGGCGAGTTGGTCGAAAGCCTTCCACCAGCGCCAGAAGGTGTGGCGGTGCTGAACTACGATGACCCGCTAACGCGTTCTATGTCTGAACGAACACAAGCAAAGGTGGTTTATTACGGACTCTCCCCCGAAGCGGATCTATGGGCAAGTGACATCCGGGGCTTGGGTTTAGAAGGCGTGCGATTTGTAATGCATTATGGCGGTGAAAGTCTTTATATACGTGTTCCTTTGTTAGGACGACACTCTGTGCATACGGCATTACGGGCTGCAGCCGTTGGCTTGATCGAAGATTTGGGCTGGGAAGAAATTGTAGGTGGATTACAGAGCAGTCAAAGCCAATTGCGTCTGGTGGCGGTCCAGGGACCGAAAGGCGCTCTTCTGCTCGATGATACATACAACGCAGCGCCGCCTTCAACGATCGCTGCTTTGAATCTGCTGGCCGAGTTAGAAGGACGCCGGGTCGCCGTCCTGGGCGATATGCTCGAATTGGGAGATTTTGAGGAGCGCGGTCACCGCATGGTTGGCGTGCAAGCAGCACAGGTGGCTGACGAATTAGTTACCGTCGGAGATCGCGCTCAGTGGATCGCCAGCGAAGCACGCTTGGCGGGTATGTCTGAGGACCAGGTTGTGGTCTTGAAGGATAGCCAAGAGGCGATCGAATATCTACAAAATCGGGTCGGTGAAAATGACGTCGTTTTGGTCAAAGGATCGCGAGGGATGAGGATGGATCAAATTGTTGCCTGCCTCGAGGAGATTGTATGAGCCAGACAGCAATGGCTCTCTCCTTGGGCGGGATCACCTTCCTGCTCAGTGTGATATGGGGCGGACCGCTTGTACGCATCTTACGCATGTTGCACATCGGGGAACAGATTCGTATCGAGGGTCCTCAGAGGCACTTTACCAAGCTGGGGACACCGACGATGGGTGGCTGGCTTTTCATCATCCCCGTCTTGTTGATCACTGGTGTTTTGAATTTGGTCTCCATCCTAAGCGATCTAACTGTGCTCGGCAACTCGATCTTGCTGCCGATGTTGGTCATGCTGGCATACGCAGCAGTGGGGGCTTGGGACGATTGGCTCGGGGTACGAGGTCCACGACGTGGTGAGGGTATGAAAGGGCGCTGGAAATTTCTGCTTCAGACGATCATCGCTCTCGGCGCTGCTTTGATCCTGAAGTATGGGTTGCAACCACCGGAACTTATCCTGCCCAGTATTCCGGAGGCGTTTGACCTTGGCATTTGGTATGTACCTATTGCGATGTTTGTGATCGTTGGCACCTGCAATGCCGTCAACCTGACGGATGGTCTCGATGGATTAGCTGGATTAATCGCGGCGACGGCGTTTGCTGCATATGGGGCAATCGCCATGCTCCAGGGGCAGATTTTCTTGGTCCGATTCTGTTTTACCGTCGTAGGAGCTTTGTTTGCCTTCCTCTGGTACAACGCCCACCCTGCAGAATTGTTTATGGGCGATACAGGATCCTTGGCACTGGGAGGGACATTAGCGGTTGTGGCACTCATGACTGGACATTGGTTTCTGTTACCCCTGATCGCCATTATCCCCTTCAGTGTGACTGTGAGTTGGATCCTACAGGTTGCTTATTTTAAATTGACCAAAGGTCGGCGGTTATTCAAGATGGCGCCGTTGCATCATCATTTCGAGCTAAGTGGTTGGAGTGAAACCCAAATCGTGCAGCGATTCTGGCTGGTTGCTCTACTTTCGGGCATGTTTGGGGTAGCTCTGGCCTTGGTCTAAATAGGAGGTCTTGATGGAAATAGGCATGCTATGGTTCGACGACAGCCAACTATCTATAGCTGAGAAAATCAGCCGTGCGGTGACCTTTTACGATGAAAAATATGGCCGCACGCCAACGCTGTGCCTGGTTCATCCCGACACCTTGAATGGTGGGGAGGAGATCGTGGCGGGCGTCGAAATCCGTCAAGCGCGTTCGGTCATGCCAGATCATTTCTGGATCGGTGTCGACAAGAAATCAAAGCGGCACCAACCGACTCAACTGAAAGCTGCTTGACGGTCGAGAAGATTCATAAGGTTAACCGCATTGTTCGGTTAACAATACCGACCGAATGCATGATGAAGTGGGAAGGAAAACGGGTGGTCGTGCTGGGATTGGCGCGGCAAGGAATTGCCCTTACACAATACTTTGCCGAGGGAGGGGCTGAGGTAGTGGTAAGTGATCTCAAACCTGGAGAAGCCCTAGTTGAGGCGCGCCAGGCCTTGTCTGACTTGCCTATTGAATTTGTCTTTGGTGGCCATCCGCCCGCGCTACTTGAGCGTGCCGACCTGTTGTGCCTATCCGGTGGGGTCCCCGCCGATCTGCCGCTGGCACTTCAGGCACGGGAACAGGGCATCACTGTAACCAACGATTCGCAATTGTTTCTGGAGATCTGCCCTGCTCCCGTGATTGGCATCACCGGCTCTGCTGGGAAAACAACTGTGACCACGCTGGTGGGGCGGATGGCCTCCTCTCAATACGAAGGGACCGACTCTCGCGCATGGGTTGGAGGCAACATCGGTCGACCGTTGCTCACTGATCTGCCTAATATTGGAGCGAATGATCTGGTGATTCTGGAGCTCTCATCCTTTCAATTGGAGTTGATGACCATCAGCCCACAAGTGGCTGGAATTTTGAATGTGACCCCGAATCACCTTGATCGACATCGAACCATGGAAGCCTACACCGCAGCCAAAAAGCGAATCTTAGATTACCAGTCCGGAGACGATATTGCCATATTGGGGCGTGAAGATCCTGGAGCTTGGGCATTACGTGAGGAAGTGCGGGGTAGGTTGATCAGTTTTGGCTGGTCAGATCCAGGGCAGGGGGAGGGCACATATTTAAAAGATGGATCCATCCACTTGCGATCAGGCATGAATGATATGGAGATAGCTGCGGTGGGGATGGTCGAACTGCGTGGAGAACACAACCTCTTGAACGTACTCGCCTCCTGCGCTATTGCAGCAGCGGTTGATATCTCGCCCGAGGCAATGGTTGCTGGTCTGCGCGGCTTCCACGGCGTAGAGCATCGTTTAGAGTTCGTGCGAAGTATCAACAGGGTTGATTGGTATAACGACTCGATCGCCACCTCACCTGAACGCGCGATCGCCGCGATAAAAGCTTTTGAAGAGCCTCTGGTCTTGTTAGCAGGCGGCAGGGACAAAGATCTCCCATGGGGTGATTTTGCCTCGCTGGTTCGGCAACGGATTGAACATCTGATTCTATTTGGAGAAGCAGCGGAGAAGATCGCTCGTGCGATCAAATCTGTCCCTGGACCTTATAAGTTTAAGAGTTTCGAGATCTGCGATGGATTGGAGGCTGCAGTCCAACGAGCGAGTCAAGTGGCAGAACCAGGAAGTGTTGTTTTACTCGCACCAGGCGGTACGAGTTTTGATGAATTCAAGGATTTCGCTGAGCGTGGCGCATTTTTTCGGGCCTTGGTGGAGGGCTTATGACGATTAATCTCAAGCCCACCGCGTCGATCCAAGGATCTTCGTCTCAACGCCGTCTTACCTTGGGATTCGACCCTTGGCTGCTCGTACTTGTGGCTGCTCTGATGGCCTTCGGCTTGGTCATGGTGTATTCCGCCAGTTGGGATGTATCTTGGAGGCTCCATAACGACCCCAACGCCATCTTCATGTCACAGCTGGGTCACCTCGGGTTAGGACTGATCGTGATGCTGGTTGCGGCTTGGTCCCACATCGATTGGTTGCGACGCCTGGCACCGATTCTTATTCTGATCGCTCTTGGAGCGTTATTAGCTGTGTTGTTGGTCAACGTGGGAAGCGCCCACCGGCGTTCTTTTCTAGGAGGCTCAATTCAGCCGTCAGAGTTGGCGAAATTGGCATTGATCATTTACCTGGCTGTTTGGATGGAGTCCAAAGGTGAGCGCTTGGAAGACATGGGTTATGGGTTTTGGCCGTTAATCATGATCATGGGAATCGTTGGCGGTTTGATCCTCATTCAACCGGATCTGAGCGCTGGTCTGACCATCGGATTGATCTCAGTGACGTTGTTCTTCCTGGCTGGTGCGCGCGTTCTACAGGTCTTGGTAATGGCCTTCGGGGGGGGGACCTTAGCCCTTCTGGTTGTCCGCTTGACCCAAACTGGACAGGAGCGTTGGCATGAGTTTATAGGTGGACTCGTCGATCTCGAAGAGGCATCCTACCATGTTCAACAATCTCTTCAGGCCTTTTATTCGGGAGGTATTGTAGGTCGGGGATTGGGCGCTAGCCGAGGTAAATTTGGATTCCTGCCCGCACCGCATACGGATAGTATTTTCGCTGTTGTCGGTGAAGAACTTGGACTGCTTGGAGCGATGCTCGTATTGACGCTGTTTTGCTTATTTTTATGGCGCGGCTTCCGGATCGCAATGTCTTCTTCTGTGATCTTGGAGACATTGTTGGCGGGTGGTATTACATTTTGGATCGGAATTGAAGCGTTGATTAATATGTCCGTCTTGCTGGGTTTGCTCCCCTTTGCCGGAAATGCTTTGCCGTTCTTCAGTTATGGCGGGTCCAGCTTAGTGACAACCCTGGCCGGTGTCGGCATTCTGTTAAATCTCTCTCGCCGAACACCAGAAAAGATTGACGTGCGAGGTTCCATTGCGACTCTTGGTATCGGCCGGCGGCACCGGAGGCGGCGTGTATCCCGCCTTAGTAGTCGTCGGCGCACTCGGCAAGAGGGCTGAAGTGCTCTGGGTAGGGAGCGAAAGCGGTATCGAGACTTCCCTGGTGGAGCGTGCTGGCTACGCTTTTAAACCTGTGCCCGCTGCGGGTATTCATGGCGTGGGTTTGCGGAACCTACCAGGAAATCTGGTGCAATTATTTCGGGGCATCAAATCTGCCCGTAAGGTGATCGATCAATTTCGGCCGGATGTGCTTTTTTTCACCGGTGGTTTCGTTGGAATCCCTATTGCATTGGCAGGCTGGCGCTTGCCAAAAGTGATCTTCGTACCAGATATCGAACCAGCATTGGCGTTGCGGCTGATTGGGAGGATGGCGGACGTGATCGCTGTCATCACAGAAGCCTCAAGATCCCATTTCTCCTCCGACCGACATATCGTTGTGACCGGTTATCCAACTCGATCTGAACTACAGGTTGTTAAACGGGATGACTCTCGAACGAGTTTGAACCTCTTCCACCTGCGGCCAATCCAACTCGCCTGTAATGTGCACCACCTGGACTTCTTCGAGCAGGCTTGTCAGAC
>DUEW01000130.1 GCA_011174845.1 Anaerolineae bacterium
GTAAGCATGGACATGATACACCTCCGTATTTCGTATCTGCTTATCATGTTCAGCTTCAGCATGATTAACCTTCATTAGAAGGACAATATAGGTGTGTCAGAGTTACGTTAGATTGTGTGTTGCTTATTATAGATTCCACTCAATCCTTGATGGATTGTGTAACAACTTCCATCTTTTCCGTTCTACACTGTCCTCGCTAAAGCAGCATGCAGAATCTAGATAAGACGGCGTAAAACGTATTCGATGAGCACTGAACTTCACATCTCAAACCTGCCTTCCAATGACGATTGAACCGCAGGCAGGAACCACTCGACCTTATTATTCTGGAGCGATGGATCATCTTTCCTTCACCCGAGCTGGAGGGTTCGATCGAACCGCTGGTCTAATTCCCTAAGGCTTTCAAATTTGACCTTGAAGGCATCTACTCGTTTCACGAAGGTTGCACCTTTAGCCAGCCTGATTACAATTTCTTCATCCGTCTCACGAGACATCTCTTGATCGCATGTAGATCTAGCCTGTGGAGTCTATCTCCCGGGCTATGCTTTTGAAGGCCCAGATTCTCAAATCACATTTCGAGCGATCATCATGGACATCAAACATCGAGAAGACACCACGGCACAGCACCGTGACCTTACCACAGGCAGTCTTCATCGGGACATCTGGTACTTGGCGCCACCCATGATGCTCGAGACGGGTATCACGAATGTCGTCCAAATCCTTGACACGTATTGGGTCGCGCAACTAGGCTCAGAAGCCCTGGCTGCGGTCACTATCAGCATCACGATCCGTTGGGTGATCAACAGCTTAGCCAACGGCTTAGGCATCGGCGGCTTGGCGGTTGTCGCACGGCGGATCGGGGCACGTGATCGGGCTGCAGCGGATCACGCTGCAACACAGACTTTGTTGTTGGGGATCGTGTTCTCAATCATCTTGGGCCTTTTGGGATTAGCCGTCGCTCGACCCTTGTTGATCCTGCTTGGCGCGGACACAGAGGTCCTTCCTTTAGGTCTTGCCTACCTGCGTGTTGCTTTAGCTGGTATCTTCACCCTAATCCTCGTTTTCGTGTTGAACTCCATCCTGCGTGGGGCGGGAGAAGCCCGTAAAGCGATGGCGGTCCTTTTTCTCTCCACCACAACCATTGTCGTACTCGAACCACTGCTCATCTTTGGGTTAGGACCCATCCCGGCCCTCGGAGTCATCGGTTCTGCTTGGGCGAATGTCCTCGGCTATGGAACAGGTGTTGCCATACAATTGGTGATCCTTTTCAGCGGACGGGCGCGCATCGGGATGAGTTTGAAGTCCCTTAAACCGGATTTTCCCCTCATGGGTCGCATCATCAGCATCGCTTTACCCAGCACGATCCAAATGACCCTCCGCTCCTCCTCACGATTGGTGATCCTCGGTTTGGTAGGAATCTACGGAACCTATGCCACTGCTGGATATGGCGTTGCCAATCGGTTGTTGTTGGTCGCTTTGATCCCTATTTTCGGCCTGGGTAATGCAACCGCCACGCTGGTTGGTCAAAACCTGGGAGCGGGGAAACCGGAGCGAGCCGGTCGGATCGCATGGTGGGTGAGCGCCTATGCCGCAGGTTTCATGATCGCTGCGGCGCTCCTTCTCTTCTCCCTCGCCAACCCGCTAATCTCCCTCTTCGACCCGACTCCGCAGGTTGTCGTCTTCGGCACGGAGTGTTTACGCGTTGTGTCCTTCTCCCTCATCTCCAGCGCCGTAGGTGTAACCCTAGCGAGAGGCTTTGACGGGGCCGGAAATACCGTCCCGGCGATGGCGATCAACCTTCTTACTCTCTGGGGAATGGAGATTCCATTTGCCTATGGGCTCTCCCGCTGGCTGGCGCTTGGAATCCTTGGGGTCTGGTGGGGGCGAACGATAGCCAATGTGGCCAATGGGTTGTTCTTTTTCATCTGGTTCCGTCGTGGGCGGTGGAAGTTAAGGCAGGTTTAGCTCCCATCTCGCGCATCCCACCACCATCTCATTGCCCTATCTATACCAATGTGCTAGATTAGAAAATGGCTCATTCGAGGAGCGATTATGCCACCTATTCCAAAAGCTACCCTGGATGAAAGTTTCGCAGAGGGCTTAAAGTGCGCGATCTGTGGCCACGACTCGCTTCAGGTCTTTCATGTGGCGAACTTACCCGATTATGTCGGCTGCGAGCAGTGCAACTCGGCTTTCGTCGTTGAAGAGGGAGGGCAACGGGTAATGTACGGTATGATCGACCCGGCTTACCCTGAAACCCGAATTTTCGCGCTTCGCCAATGGATCCATCCTGACGAAGTGGAGGCGAAAGCGATCTCAGAGCATCCTCCTACAATACCGGTTGAATCGACAGTCCCACCCTTTCCTGAAGAACCGTTGCCCCAAGCCCCTCCTTCTCCTGAGGAGATTCCTCCCCCGGTCGAATACGCTCCACCTGAGGAGATTCCTGCTCCGATCGATTACGCTTCACATGAGGAGTCCCTCCCAGGACCAGAAGAACTGTTAGATTTAGAAGCTGTGGAAGAAAGCGAAGAGCGTTCGCCAACACTAAAGCTCGAATATAAAGAGATCGAAGAGCCAGTGGAGGCACCGATCATCCCCTCCTTATCTGACCTCCAAGAACCTGCCATCCCGGAACCGGAATTGGAAATCGAAGAGGAGCCTACCGAGGAATCCCATTTCACACCTAGAGAAAATGATCCTCCTCCGGGATATCGGTTTCGGGTGGTGCTCCAAGGAACGGAGGCCAACTTCCCGAATAACATCTGTGCTCATTGTTCATCGACACATGTGCGCGGTCGATTAGCTGTGGTAAGTTCCTTGCCCCAAGGTCAGGAGGTAGGTCATCGCAAGGTAACTACATTCAACCTCCCTCTCTGCGCGGATTGTCATAAGCGTGCTGCGGTGCGAAGCGAAGCGGAAAGAAACGCCCGCTTACAAACACATCTGATCTCCGCTCTGATCGCATTGGTTTCCATGGTTGCAGCGCTCGCCCTTGGCCTCAAACCTTTGGAGGAAGGGCCCTTGGGCATTCTGATCCTGGTCATTCTGGCTGTGTTGGGATACACCTTGCCCGTGATCGTCTTGCTCAACCGCATCGGACCTTACCCGGTCTCGCAGGACGCTACTTACGTACGCTCCACCTTGTTGGTACCAAGCGAGGTCCAAGGCCTTGAGACAGCATTTGAATGGCGCAACAAGATGTACGCAGAGCGATTCCATCAGGCGAATCATGAAACGACCATAGGCCAAATCATAAAGGTTAAAGATCGAACTCAAGCAGAAACCCTTCAAAGCCATAGCTGACTTCCCCGAGATTTCCCATCAAAACCCTCCACATGCTCGCAAGCTCGGCAGGGGCACCCCAAAAGTGACTTGATTTCATAGCAAAGGGATTAATCGCTAAGATCGATCCCCCTACATTGCCTAGAATTCCCAGAGGTCAAAAGGAAGTGTGAGGGAAGACCATGGAAACTCCAACCCCTCCAAGCGGCGAAACGATGTGTCCAAATTGCAGACAACCCATGCAGCGGTGGCCAACGCTTGATGGCTTGGATTATGTCGATCTATGGCCAACGTGCTCTCCCACTACAGAGCCCATCAAGGAGGAGGATGTCGAAGATCTACCGCCGTCGACGGAACACACCCATGAGAAAGATCCACGAGCGCGATTCCGTGAGTTGATCCTCACATCTCAGGAAGAAGCATTGCCCGATGATTGGTCAGAGGAGATGCTAGAAAGCCTTCCAGAAGAGGCGAGAGAAATTCTATCGTTGAAAAAACCGACCCCTAGCTTACCCAGGAACGAGCAATTCAGTGAAACCTTGGCGGAAGCCCTACGTGATCGGGGTTATGTCATAGATCAAGATGCGCATGGTGTGCGAATTAGCGGCGGTCCCTCTGGGGGCTTGGACAGCGAAACAGTGAGTCCGTACGATGTGATCCGCATGGCGGCTGATCTCGAAGGTGGTGTGCTCCCGTTAGGTAAACGTGTCCATTGTTTGAAATGTGACGCCGTGATCCCTCCTGATATGTCGAGTTGTCAGTGGTGCGGCGAACCAGCTCCCCCTCATAAGGAATCCGCGGACCAAGATTAGGATCATAAGCCACACACGAAATCGTTCTGGTTCTCAGAATAGATCCTAACAAAGGGCGTTCATAAAAAGCATACGCACGTCAAATATTTCCTTGTCCTCGTCACATAGAAAGTTGGAATCCAGAAGCTCTGCTTCTGCTGTGTCATCAACGTAGCCAAAGCGGCGTAAGCAGAGTTTACACACTCCTTACTGCTTCTATGCTTCCTCGCGTGCTTCTTTAGAATCCAGAAGCTCTGATTCTGGCGCTTGCAGAGCTTGCGCACTCCAGAACCTCATTGGCGATCCTAGCTTCCGCGAACATGAAACTCGAGGGAAGCTAATTTATCTCCCCAATTTTCGAACAATTGATCGAATAACTTTGCTCACGTAAAGCACATCTGTTATAATTATCGTTTGCAGTCACATATAGAACAAGTGTACGAATTCAAGGCCTGGTCAGATGCCTCAAGATAAGATCATCGTCGTTGGCGCACGCGAACACAACCTGAAGAACATCACCGTTGAGATTCCCCGCAATAAATTGGTTGTTGTCTCTGGAATCTCGGGTTCAGGCAAGTCTTCTTTGGCCTTCGATACCATCTTCGCCGAAGGTCAGCGACGATATGTCGAATCGCTCTCCGCTTATGCCCGACAGTTCTTGGGACAGCTCAATAAACCAGATGTGGATTACATTGAAGGTCTCTCCCCAGCTATCTCTATCGATCAACGCGGGGTGTCACATAATCCTCGTTCAACTGTGGGCACGGTCACCGAGGTGTACGACTATCTGCGCTTACTCTTTGCCCGCATCGGACAACCTCACTGCCCTATCTGTGGGTTAGAGGTCCGCCAGCAGTCTGCTCAGGAGATCGTCGATGCTATAGCAAACTTACCCGAGCACACTCGAATACTCATCCTGGCACCGTTGGTACGTGGTCGTAAAGGAACCCATTTGACGGTTCTCGATGAGGTGCAAAAGTCCGGTTTTGTACGTGTTAGAGTCAACGGTGAAGTGCGATCGGTCGATGAAGAGATTGAGCTCGATCGATACAGAAAGCACACGATTGAGGTGGTTGTAGATCGCTTGATTGTGCAGGAGGGATCAAGTGAAGAGAAGGACGCTTTCCTCACTCGACTGACTGACTCAGTCGAGACTGCACTCCGCTGGGGCGATGGAACCATGCTCGTCGCAGATCCGAGCCAAAACACACCGAAAGACATCCCTTTCTCCGAGCATCTCGCCTGCCCTGAGCATGGCACAACGCTGGCCGAGATCGAGCCTCGCACGTTTTCTTTTAACACGCCCCATGGCGCTTGCCCAGAATGTCAAGGGTTAGGTAGCAAACTAGAAATCGATCCTGATCGTATCATCCCCGATCGTTCGCTCTCTTTTGCAGAAGGCGCTATCGCCGCAATGGAGTGGTCCAATCAAAGCCGGGAGCGACGTGGTTATTACTGGGGAATGTTGGAAGCCTTGGCCAAACACTTTAAGATCGATTTGGAAGCTCCCGTCGCCGAGATCCCAGAGAAAAAAATAAATCTCATTCTCTATGGGACGGATGGTCAGGAAATCCCGGTACATTATGAGACTCAAGATGGACGGAGGTCTTTCTACCACACCTCCTTTGAGGGGATCGTCGGTAACCTCGAGCGACGCTACCAAGAGACAAATTCGGAATATATACGCAGCAAGATCCAAGAGTACATGGCTAGACGTCCCTGTCCCTCTTGCCGCGGTAAACGCCTCCGTCCTGAGGCACTTGCGGTCACCATCGATGAAGTCAACATCATTGAGGTCACCAGTTGGCCAGTTGTGCGGACCCTCGATTGGATCCATAAGCTCCAAAAAGAGGAAGGTCCGCTCACAAACCGTCAGCGTACAATCGGCGAGCGCGTTCTGAGGGAGATCAACGATCGGCTCGGATTCTTGGTCGATGTAGGACTGGACTACCTGACACTAGACCGCATGGCTCGGACCCTCTCAGGAGGTGAAGCCCAACGTATCCGTCTTGCCACCCAGATCGGCTCACGGTTGATGGGCGTACTTTACGTCCTCGACGAACCCTCTATTGGTCTGCACCCACGTGACAACGCCCGCTTGATCCACACTTTGGAAAGCATGCGAGATCTCGGCAATACGGTCTTGATCGTTGAGCACGATGAAGCCACCATCCGTGCGGGGGATTGGATCATCGATCTTGGTCCTGGTGCGGGAGAAGAAGGCGGATACGTCGTTGCTGAGGGTTCCGTAGAGCAGGTGACCCGCAACCGAAAATCGGTCACTGGACGTTTCCTGGCTGGCAAGCTGCACATTGAGACACCAAGCCAGCGCCGACCAGGAAACGACAAGTTCCTCACAATCGTCGGGGCACGTGAGAACAACCTCAAGGATCTTACAGTGAACATCCCGTTAGGGGTCTTTGCCTGCATAACCGGCGTTTCTGGCTCTGGTAAATCATCGTTGATGGTTGAAGTGCTTCACAAGGCGTTGGCTCGGTTGCTGCACAATTCCAGACAGGAGCCCGGCGCTCACGAACGAATCGAGGGCATCGAACATATTGATAAAGTTATCAACATCGATCAAAGCCCAATTGGTCGCACACCTCGTTCGAACCCCGGCACTTACACTGGTCTTTTCGATCATATCCGGGCACTTTACGCCGAACTTCCCGAATCGAAAGTGCGAGGATATAAACCCGGTCGTTTCTCCTTCAATGTTCATGGCGGTCGCTGTGAGGCGTGTCAGGGTCAGGGACAACTACGCATCGAGATGCAATTCTTGCCGGATGTGTATGTGATCTGCGAGGTTTGCAAAGGGGCGCGTTTCAATCGAGAGACACTTCAGGTACGATTCAAAGGCAAGAACATCGCTGATGTATTAAATACAAGTATCGATGAAGCGAGCGAGTTCTTCGTCGCGTTCCCCGCTATGATGCGTAAGCTGGAGACATTACAAGATGTCGGATTGGGTTATTTAAAAATAGGCCAACCAGCCCCCACCCTGTCAGGTGGAGAAGCACAACGTGTTAAACTATCCCGCGAATTATCTCGGCGGAGCAACGGTCACACATTATATGTCCTGGACGAGCCCTCCGTCGGGCTGCATGCCGCCGATGTTTATAAACTGATCGATGTGCTACAAAGGCTGGTCGACCAGGATAACACAGTGTTGATCATTGAGCATCACCCAGATATCATCAAGGTAGCTGATTGGGTTATCGATCTCGGTCCTGAGGGCGGCGATGCCGGTGGAGAGTTGATCGCCGAAGGGACACCAGAAGATATTTGCCAAGTAGCGGGTTCCTACACTGGAGAATTTCTCAAACCGCACCTAGATTGACGCGCATCATCCGAAGCCATATAAGACTTCGGGCCTCCTCAAGGAAGAATCCCCCATAAGATTACGATGCCATCCTCTGAGCCAGAGACGATCGTACTACCATCTGGCGAAAAAGCGACGCTGTTCACATCATCGTCATGACCCACAAGTGTATGCGACCACACGCCGTCCTCAACTCGCCACAAGCGCACCTTGTGATCTCCTGATCCCGAGACCAAGAGGGTACCGTCCGGTGAGAACGCAACGCTGTTTACCTGATAGGAGTGTCCTTCAAAAGTGCGGATTGGATCTCCTCCACTTGCGTTGATCAGCCAAAATACTGGACTGCCTTCGAAAGCCACTGCGAGCATCGACCCATCAGGGGAGTATGTCAAATCTCGAAACCTCAAGCCATAGCCAAGCAGTGTTATGGGAGGCCGATATTCATCTACATCCCACTGTTGGAGTGAGCCCCCACAGCACGGACGGCTTTCACCAGCCAAGAGGTGTTCCCCATCCGGCGAGAAGGTCAATCCCCATGCAGACACCGTTCCTTCCTGACGAGCGAGACAATTAGGTTGCGCCAAGGTCCGCAATAATACGCCCGAATCCGTGCGTCGCACCTGGAGAAAGCATTGATGATTAGCCAATGCGAAGAGAGAACCATCCGGGGAAAAAGCCACCCTTAGCACCCGACCAATGAATGAACCACTTATCGTCCTCGCCAACGCGCCATCGTCAATCCGCCACAACTTCACTGTTCCATCACTTGATCCGGACGCAAGGAGTGTCCCAGTGGGTGATACGGCCATACTTAGAACACCAGCGGTGTGACCTTGGAAGACATACATTAAACGACCA
>DUEW01000131.1 GCA_011174845.1 Anaerolineae bacterium
AGCAAACGAGCCGCGCCCCGCGTTTCCGCAGATGGTCCAAAGCGTGAGATGGACATGAAATCCACGATGACCGGGAGGCTTAGGGCGCGGAGCAAGTCGGCCATGAAAAAGACGATACCCTTCAGGATCCCGATCAGCACCAAATCCATCCCTGCGTAGTCACGAGATATCGTCTCCCCAAGCTCAGCGACGCGCGCTTGGATCTGTGTCTCTGAGAAGATCACAGGACCGACACCAGGGGGTAAAAGCATTTCGTGTCTACTTTGGTTTGTCGACATCGCGAGGTTTCCCGATCAACTTGCCCGTCACTGCATCGTAGCCGTATTTATTCAGTAACGTGCGCATGTTTTTACGGTTGAGCAACTTGATGTTGATGTGGGGATAGTGTTTTTTTAGCAGACGGATCTTGCGGTTTTTTTCGGTGATATGCGCCTGACGCTGGGTGGTGAGCTCGATATAAAGATCCTGTTTGGGCAGGTAGAAATCAGGCGTGAACGCCTCGATGATGTTGTCATCATCGTCGATGGACAGCGGAAACGTCGTCGGTTCGTGTTCCCAGGGAATGCGATAGAAATCCAAGAGCCTGGCGAACTCGACCTCGACGGGATGTGCGAATCTCTTTGGGGGATTGGGGTTCGGTTGCGGTTGCACACCAGAAGCTTAATATCCTTCCGAGTGCCTGTCAAATCGTCTTCAAGTAGTGAGGCCTTCGTGATTAGTTAGCTATGACTCGAAGAACCTGTATCCACACGATGGGATCCGTTCACGAGCGTTCAAGCGGATTAAGCTTCCCGCGAGCTTGAAGCTCGCGGGAAGTTGGTTTACTGGCTCTCGTCCAGGAGTGCTGAGACGTTAATAGCTTTCGTAGATCGTCTTACCCGCACGGACGGGGTTAGAGTCTGTTCTCGACCATCTCGACCATCAGCAGATGGGAGTCTTCGAGCGTATCCAGCGTGAGCAGGGTTTCTCCAGCCATTTCAATTGCCTCAGACGTCTTCAATTCGATGCCATTGATATTCAGGGATCCCTCGACACAAAGGAGATAAGCTTGACGCTTATCTTGGAGGGCAACCATCAACTGCTTCCCTTTGTCAACCTCAGACACGTAGATGTTGGCATCTTGGTTGATATGAAGGGCACCATTCCCCTCTTTTCCTGACACAATTTGAAGCAACCTGTTATGACGGTCATCCTCAGCGAAGCTCTTGGACCCGTATGTGGGGGTTAATCCTTTTTCACTTGGTTGGATCCAAATATTGATAAAACGTGTGCTTTCATCGGTCGAGGCGTTCATTTCGGCGTGGATGATACCGGAGCCGGCACACATGTATTGAACATCGCCGCGCCTGATGGTTTGTTGATTCCCGAGACTGTCGCGATGGCTAAGCTCACCATGGACGCAATAGGCGATGATTTCCATTTCATGATGGGGATGGTCATCAAAACCCATGCTTGGTTGAAGCGTTTCGTCGTTGAGGGCGTTTAACACGCCGAAATTTTCCCTGGATGGATTGCTATATTCGGCATAGGAAAAGTGCAAACGGTAATCCCGCCAACCGTGATCGGCCTTGTAGAGGTTCTCCAAAGACACCTTGTTGATCATGATCTAAATGACCTCTTGTACGAATAATGCATGGTATAGGATCCTATTTTATTTACCCTATGGCCTCGCTACATGGGGGCTTGGTTCCGGCGTTCTTCACATAGATATGAATAGATTCATTAACATCTAATACTCTTCGAATACCTTCTCCCCCGCCCGTATCGGGACCTTGAGTCGGTTTTCGAAGGGAGTAAGAGGGCAGCTCCAATTGGGGTTATAGGCGCAATAGGGATTGTAGGCCAGATTGAAATCCACCCGGAAACGATCGTCAGGCAGCTCCTCAGGTTCGAGGTAGCGACCGGCACCGTAGGTCTCCACCCCAGCCAGCGAGTCCGTGAAGGGCAGGAAGAGTCCGAACTCGTTATGGTAGATCGTCAGCTCGGCTTCTTCACCATCGATGGTGAAACTAAAGCGACCGTACCGCTCGTAGGTTTGTACATCACCGGTGTTGGTCTGGATTTGAACCATGTCCCCCTTGTCAAATCTTTCAACCTCGACGATCAAGTCCAGTTCTGGGTTTTCGGGAAAATAATTCAGACCAGCAAAATTCCGCTTTTGTTCGGGTGTGAGGGGACTATGTGGGTCTGTGCGGAAGAAATCATCTTTGTGATGGCGGAACTGTTCAAGAGCGTTCATCGTGTCTCCTTCATCATTCCTATGCTTATAGCATACCTTATGCTCGAACTCCAGTAAGATAGATTACGCACCTTAAGCAGGTTCGGTTGACGTATGCCAGCCTCCTTGACGGTTTTGATGAACTCCGGTAATGTATTTAGACTAATTATATCCGAATAGAGGACGAAACGGAAATGAATGTTCTTGGATTGCATCACATCACTACGATCAGTAGTGATTTACAACGCACCCATGCATTCTATGAGGAACTGTTGGGGATGAGACGGATCATGATGACCTCCGATCTAGACTCCCCCGGCTCTGACCATTGGATATGGGGAGCGGGTGATGGGGAACCCGGCAACCTGATCACATCCTTCGAGCGCGATCCAGCTTTGGAATCTCGTACACGCATCGGTGTCGGCCAAACCCATCATTTCGCACTGGCTGTTCCAGACGAAGCTGCTCAGCTTGTCTGGCGCGAGAAATTGATCCAAACTGGACTAAAGGTATCCCCTGTGATGGACCGTCTTTACTTTAAAAGCATCTACACCCGAGACCCGGACGGACACATCGTCGAGTTGACCACGATGAGGCCAGGGTTTGCGGTGGATGAAGCGCCGGAGCATATAGGGGAGAAGCTGAGGCTCCCGCCATGGTATGAATCCCAACGTGAACAGATCGAGGCCGGGCTCCGTCCAGTGCGTATCCCGATGAGGGAGAGAAGTTAATGCCGGGGGTCGAGATCCTCGATCCACATGCTGGAACGCGCACCGAGATCTATGGAGCGCCCTTGGAGGATGCCCGCGTAGCGGTCATCCTTCTCCATGGTCGCGGCGCCACACCGGAAGACATTCTTCATCTCGCGCACGAGGTCGATCCTGGCGGATTCACCTTCCTCGCCCCGGAAGCCGCGGGCGAGACCTGGTATCCACAGAGCTTCTCGTCACCCTTGGAGGCCAATCAGCCATACTTGGATTCGGCGTTAAGACGTGTGGCAGGATTGGTGACCGAGATCGGAGAAGCCGGAATACCGTTCGAGCGCACGGTTTTAGCAGGATTTTCACAGGGCGCCTGCCTGGCATTGGAATACGCCTGCCGAAATGCGCGACGTTATGGTGGATTGGTAGGTCTGAGCGGTGGGTTGATCGGCCCGGACGATCTACCGCGTGATTACGCCGGTTCCCTCGACGGTACGCCGGTGTTCCTCGGTTCCAGCGAAGCAGACCTGTTCGTCCCTCTCCAGAGGGTGCGCTTGACGGGCGAGATATTACGAAGCATGGGAGCCGAGGTGGAAGAGCGTATCTACCCGGGCATGGGTCATCTGGTCAACCAAGACGAGTTGGATGCGATGGGGGATTTAATGAGACGATTGGTCGGACGTCCATAGTAGGACACACTGATCACAACCCAACGACATGAAGGATGATCGACTTTGTGGTGAGTGGACAAAACGCACACTCCACATATGCACCTCTTCGTTTGTCCATTGAGTTATTATTCTCTAAGATATGCCCTGAGGGAGCATCCTGAGCTTGTCGAAGGATGCTCGTGAAGGCTCCTTCGACGGGCTCAGGATGCCTACGCTTTCTTTCCTTATTCGAGCGATTGTGCCCAGGGTTGATGATGTAATCGTTGAATATTTACCTCGTTTTATTCTCTGAGTGCTCCAGGAGGCAAGGGACTTTGATCGTTTTATCACGCAGCCAAGCCGATAAGCTCTTGAATGCAAGAGAGACTGGGATGGGTACGATTTCAGTAACCCCTGACTTGGGCTTAACGAAATGTGAAGTAAATGTGGGTGAGGACGGTGTCCGTTTCCCAGACGTTCAATGGCTGGGCTGGGATGAAGTGATGAGAATCCGAAGCTCCGATGTCGGTTGTTTCATGCTTGAGGAGGGAAAGCTGCGGAAGATCCAAACTTTCTCCGAACACACCAACCGTCACATCAGCCTGATGCCGACGGACGGGGCGCCCACCCTGCTCGTGGCCGGCTTTCCCATGCATCGGATCAAGGGGACCGATCCTTCCCAGGATACGCTCACGAAGATCGAAACGATCTCGCCGGTCATCGGAAGGGTGCTGGATACCGCGACCGGTTTGGGATACACGGCGATCGAAGCTTCCAAGACGGCTGAGGTTGTGATCACGATCGAGATCGATCCAGTTGTCCTGGAGATCGCGCACCTCAACCCATGGTCCAAAGACCTCTTTGAAAATCCTAAAATCGAGCAACTCATCGGAGACAGTTTTGAGGTCATCCAAGGATTTGAAGACGGGTCCTTCTCGCTGATCATCCACGACCCGCCCACCTTCAGCTTGGCCGGCGAACTATATTCGCAGGCATTCTATCACCAGCTCTACCGCGTCCTTGAGCGAGGGAGCCGCCTTTTCCACTACATTGGTGATCTGGAGAGCCGTTCGGGGAAACGTGTGGCTCGAGGGGTCGTAGAGCGTCTCAGGGAAGTTGGTTTCAATTGCATCCGCCGTCACCCGGAGGCTTTTGGGGTGGTGGGTGTGAGGTAGAGAAGGGATGCGATTATTCGCAATGCTCACCTTCTCCCTTTTTGGGAGAGGGACGGGGTGAGGGATGTTTGTCAGCGGCCCCTACCTCTCACCCTTGCCCTCTCCCCACAGGGGAGAGGGGATTTGGCTCCTTTCCCTTCGCGAAATGTCTATACGAGGTGGAGGATCTACCTATCATGATGCTTGAGTCCCTTCACGCGGCTCGGTACGTGACCGTTGGTATTGGGGAATAATCAAGACCGATATGCGATATACTACTCACATTCATTGATACTACTCCAACATCATGTTAACGATCTTCTAGCGCTTATCGCTTACGATGACAGAGAATAGGATCAAAAGATCACGAGGTGAGTTTCTATGGCAAAGAAAATTATTGGCATTGACTTAGGCACGACCAACAGCGTCGTCGCCGTGATGGAGGGGGGCGACCCGACTGTGATCACTACTGCAGAAGGTGGGCGCTTGTGCCCTTCGGTGGTGGCGTTCAATAGAGGCGGCGAGCGTTTGGTGGGACAGACCGCCAAGCGCCAGGCGGTGATTAACTCTGAAAACACCGTATACTCGATCAAACGCTTCATTGGTCGGCGTTTCGATGAGGTCGAGATGGAGCGCGAGATGGTCTCTTTCGAGGTCGTCGAAGGCCCCAGCGATGATGTGCGTGTCAAGATACCGATCAACGACAAAGAATACACACCCCAAGAGATATCGGCCATGATTCTGGCCAAGCTTAAGAACGACGCCGAGGCCTATTTGGGAGAACCGGTCACCAAGGCAGTTATCACCGTTCCGGCATACTTCAACGACTCACAGCGTCAGGCCACCAAGGACGCCGGCAGGATCGCCGGTTTGGAAGTGGAACGCATCATCAACGAGCCGACAGCTGCTGCGTTGGCCTATGGTATGGATAAGCGGGAAAACGAGACCATCTTGGTCTTTGACCTGGGTGGCGGCACCTTCGATGTGAGCCTTCTCGATGTCGGCGAAGGCATCGTGGAGGTCAAGGCCACCAACGGTGACATGCATCTGGGTGGAGACGATTGGGATCATCGAATTGTCAACTATGTCGCTGAGGAGTTCAAGAAAGACCAAGGCATCGACATTCGTGAGGATCGTCAGGCCTTACAGCGGTTGCGCGAGGCGGCCGAGAAGGCCAAGATCGAACTTTCCACGGTGACGGAGACCGAAGTCAATCTGCCGTTCATCACTGCCGATGCTTCCGGCCCCAAACATCTTCAGATCAAACTGACACGAGCCAAGTTTGAGCAGTTGACCGAGGACTTGCTCAACCGCGTTCGAAGGCCTTTTGACGCAGTGATCAAGGATGGCAACATGAGCCCCAGAGATGTGGATGAAGTCGTGCTGGTGGGGGGCGCGACCCGCATGCCGATGGTGCAGGATCTGGTTCGCTCGTTGACCGGCAAGGAACCCCACAAGGGCGTCAACCCTGACGAGGTGGTCGCGGTCGGCGCAGCTATTCAGGGTGGAGTACTGGGTGGAGAGGTCAAGGACGTGCTGCTGCTCGATGTCACACCGCTTTCTTTGGGCGTTGAGACATTGGGTGGTGTGATGACGGTGCTGGTCGAGCGCAACACCACCATCCCCATCGAAAAGACGGAGATTTTCTCGACCGCTGAAGACGGTCAGACAGCGGTTGACATCCACGTGCTGCAGGGTGAGCGCCCCATGGCGACCGGAAATATGACCCTTGGACGTTTCCGCCTCGAGGGCATCCCACCGGCGCCGCGCGGCATTCCACAAATTGAGGTCTCCTTTGACATCGACGCCAATGGCATTTTGAA
>DUEW01000132.1 GCA_011174845.1 Anaerolineae bacterium
CCTGGGTCACAGGCACGCGGCGACAACCAGGGTCTATGTGAAGCGGGTCGCGGCCCAGTCAAGCTGGATGAACGATCCAGTCAAGCTGGATGAGCGATCCAGTCAAGCTGGATGAACGATCTCGCTGCGCTCACGGGACGAACGGTCAGCGGTCAGCGATAAATGGGGGGCTAATTTTCGGAGCTGAATCGAAGGAAAGGCTGGATAGCTAAAGGATATAAGCTGATGGCTGAAAGCTATAAGCTGACAGCTAATAACTGAAAGCTGTAAGCTGACAGCTCATATGAGTCTAAAGAGAAAACAAATGTCAGTCCGCATACTACATATTGTGTTGGTGTTATTTATCGTTTGGGTGATGATCGGTTGTACCACTGCCGTGCCCACGAACTCGCCCAAACCACCAACGGCAACATCGACTCCCCTCATCAGTACGATCACCCCAGAACCGACATCTCCTCCCAGGTCCACTCCCCTGCTAGAGATCGTATTGCTGGAGCCCATGAACTATCAGGAGCAAGTCTCCAGCAGCTCTGCCAACACCAGTGTTGCCATTCTGCTTGGCTTTTACAATCACTGGATTTCCCAGGAAGAAATCGACAATCATCTCACTCCCATCATAGGTGGTATGGTCTGGTGCGATTTCGCTCAATACGCTGCTCAATACCAATTGATGATTCGACCCTATTCTCCGCCCTCCCGCGACCCGGTCCGTCTGTTGTTGGCCAACCACATCCCACTTATCGTTGGCCTCCAGGTATCACCAGATAGTACCGATCTCTACTTTCGGGTCTTTCGGGGTTACGATGACACATCCGGTGAATTCATAGCCGATGATCCCCAACGGGGACCCGAAACGCGTATGACCTATGGCACGTTTATCAGACTTTCGGAACGGGGTGTTTTCATCCCTGTCTATCCTGAGGAGATAGATCCACTGGTCGAATCTCTGATGAGGGAATTCACTGTATTCGCTGAACACTACTGCCCAGATTTTTAGTTATGAACTTTTTGTCGCGTAAATGAATATAGCTAATAGAAACGACCCAGGGAATAAGGCGAAGCATGAATAGGCTATGCAAGAGGATGAAATTCCTGTCGGTTCTACTTTTTACAATGGCCGGTGTCGTGGCCTGTGGGACAGTCCAGTCGCCGACGGCGATGGTACCTACCCAGACGCCAGGAATAACTGCAACGCTCATTCCACCTACACCGACGCCAGAGGGCCATGCGCCGGTGATCATCCATTTGGACGATCGGTCGATCTCGGACGGAGAGCGTTTCCCAAAGCTGCATATGGAAGAGCATGTGACCGATGAGGATCATGCCGCCTATGAGATCGACTGGCAGATCTCGGGAAACGCTGAGCTAGAGTTGTTCTTCACCGGCTCCAATTTGTACGTTACCCTCCCCAATGATGACTGGACGGGATCGGAGAGGCTTCGATTTGAGGCCTGCGACCCCACAGGCTTATGCGATGCCAGGGAAGTTTGGTTCACCGTGCGGGCGGAAAACGATGCGCCTGTGATTGGGGTTGTCGGCCAGATCATCATGTCGGGCGAGATCTTTGCCGAGATCGATCTCGACGATGTTGTGGATGATGAGGAGAACGAGGATGTTGAACTGACCTGGAATGTGAATGGCAACATCGATCTCAGGGTGAACATCGATGAAAGGATCGCCAGGATAGAGCTTCCGGATCCGGGATGGATTGGCCGGGAGACGATTCGCTTTGAAGCTTGCGATCCCGAGGGAGCATGTAATTCAAAGGATGCTACTTTCTGGGTCATGGAAAGAACGGAAGCCCCATGCGAGGTGACGTATATCGGTAACGCTGGATTCATGATCACCGTCGGCGATAAAAAGATCCTCATCGACGCGCTCTTTGTAGGCAACCCAATTCCAAACGAAGTTGCCGAGTTGCTCGAGACGGCCCAACCTCCCTTCGACGACGTCGATCTGATCCTGGTTACCCACATTCACTACGATCACTTTAATGCAGAAACAGTGATCAGCCACATGGAACACAACCCTGGAGCCATGTTCGTCTCAAGCCCGGATGTGGTCGATGCGGTGAACACAATTGCAGATATGCAGGATAGGACCATCCCTATTCAGCTTCGACATCGTGTTGGAGAGAAAACACAGTTGGTTGTGGACGAGATCGGTGTGGAGGCAATGTTCCTGGACCACGGTGGAGGGACTCTCAATCTGGGCTATATCATCACCGTAGATGGACGCAGACTTTTCCACACCGGCGATATGGATCCAGACACAGTGTCTGTGGCTCAACTGAAACGCTTAGGTCTTCCGGACAAGCAGATTGATATCGCCTTTGTGGCGCACTTCATGTTGATTCTCGAAGAGCAGCACGCTCATATATTGGAGGGGATCCGAGCCAAGTACATCGTGCCGATGCACTTCCAATATTCAGCGCCGCCGCCAGACTATGAATTGATGGAGAGCTATTTCCCTGATGCGATCGTCTTTCACGAGTCACTGGAAATTTGGGTGTTGCCAGGAGATACATCCCCATAGGCCTTAGGGATCGATAAGCTTGGTCCCATGGCATTCGCGTCCACCAACTCCTTCGTGATGTCTAGCGATAACGAATTGGGAGCCACGGAAGTTGAAACCAGCAGATGATCCGCTTGCAGACTACAAATCCCTCGTGCAGAAGGGATACGATCGCATCGCGACGGAATATGCGGAGGCCCGACAGAAGGAAGCCGATGGTGGGCTGGGCCTCCTGACAGAAAAATTAGATCTCCAGGCAAGGGTCTTGGATGTCGGTTGTGGTGCCGGCATCCCAATTGCCTTTACCCTGTCTCAGCGGTTCGAAGTGATTGGGGTCGATATCTCCAAGGAAATGATCAACCTTGCCGAGAAGAATGTCCCGAATGCGAAATTCATCCATGCGGATGTCATGTCCGTTGATCTGCCAATGGCATACTTTGATGGTGTTGTCACGTTTTATACCGTTTTCCATCTTCCGCGCGAGGAACACAAGGAACTGTTCCGCCGCATTCATCGTTGGCTAAGACCTGCCGGTTACCTGCTTGCCACGCTCACAAAGGAGAACGAAGAGCCTTACCTTGAAGATGATTATTTCGGGATCAATATGTACTGGAGCAATTACAGCTTGGGGGAATATGAAGAAATGCTTACCGAGATCGGGTTCAGGATCTTGGAAGTGAGTTCGACCGGACACGGATATTCGGAAACACATGAAACCCCTGAGGAGCATCACCCGCTAATTCTCGCACAACGAGGGTAGGATTGAAGGATGGCCTATCAAGATACACTTAGGATGAATGGAATTGAAAAATGAAGGCATCAGACCGTCCCACCAGAAGAATATTTTTAAATTTCGTTCGTTTATTCAATAAATACTTCTTCAATCACATCACCCTCTGGCTTGCGAAGAGAGGAATAGGTCCTTACTCGGTTGTTATCCATAAAGGTCGACGAAGCGGACGTATCTATAAGACCCCAGTTCTCGCTTCCTGTATGGATGACGATATTTATATCCCTCTTCCTTATGGTGATCATGTAGATTGGCTGCGCAACGTCCTGGCTTATAATGGATGCAAGATCATACGCAAGCACGAGGTAATCGCCGCATTGGACCCCGTCGTCATGGAAGCTGGAACTGCGTTGTCAGCTCTCCCGGAGGGTCGTCGAGAATTATTTGAACGGTTTGATGTGGAGAAGTTCCTTCGCTTGAGGCAAAATATAGAAAGAAGCAGCCCTGCGACATAACAAATCGCCTAGCTTTCGCCACGAGTTGGGCGAAAATGGTATTAGGAAACTTTACAGCGCAGCTAAGTTCCCAACCGTCATGCCACCACAGTAATTGACTCTCGGTTCTCTGGAGGGCGAAGAATGACCGGCATAGGCGATCAAGCTACTTAAGACACTGAGTGGGCTCCCCGAGGTCCTTCACACCTGCTACAATAGTGCCAAATTCGATCCTATTCTGGAGTGCATATCATGGGAGCCGTTCGACGATTGGTCCTCGACACCCTCAAACCACATACTCCCAACATCATTGAGTTCGCAAAGCAGATTAGTGAGTTACCTGGCGTAGACTCCGTCAACATCAGCATCTACGAAATCGATCGAAAGGTGGAGAACGCTAAGATCACCATCGAAGGACCGGATATCAAATATTCTTCCGTAGAGTCGCTGATCCGAGAACTGGGTGGAACAATCCACTCCATCGACGAAGCCGTCGCTGGCAAATCCATCATCGATGACGCCTCTACGCTGCAGGACTGAAGTCGGCGTCAATCACGCCACCCGTAGGAACACCCCTTGAACTCCCTGCGCCGCCTCATCGATAGTCTGCAACGCTACAGCCAACTAGCGAACATCGGCGAGATCGCCCGCCGTTATTTCGCCATGAATGCGTTCGATGGCGTGCTGACGATCATCGGTGTGCTTATGGGTAACTTCACAGCCGGTGTCGAAGAAGCGCGCATCGTCGTGACCACCGGCCTGGCGACATGCGTCGCCATGGGGATTTCGGGTTTATGGGGAGCTTACCTCACTGAGGCCGCAGAACGCCAACGAGATCTGCTGGAACTCGAAAGATATACCCTCACGGAC
>DUEW01000133.1 GCA_011174845.1 Anaerolineae bacterium
CCGCCGGTGCGAGTGGTGGACATGCGTCAGGAATTGCGAGCCGGTAACCGTTCGCTCTTCAGCCGTGCGCTGCAGGGAGCTCTATCAGAAGCCCTAGACGCGAAGCAACAAGCGATCCTCTTTCTCAACCGACGAGGGACTTCCACCTACGTTTTCTGCCGCGACTGCGGCTGGGTATCAAGCTGCCCGCGCTGCGAGACGTCTCTGACCTTCCATCAAGCTCATGAGCGTTTGATGTGTCACCACTGTGGATACACCCGCAAATCCCCGACTGTGTGTCCTAGTTGCGGAGGACAAAGGGTTCGACATTTCGGCGCGGGCACCCAACGTATCCAAGCCGAACTCGAAGTGGCTTATCCTGACGTACGCACTCTACGTTGGGATTGGGACGTCACACGCACCAAGGGTGCTCACGAAATCATCCTGTCCCATTTTGCCAACCATCGGGCGGACGTCCTCATCGGTACACAAATGATCGCCAAAGGACTCGATCTTCCATTGGTGACGCTTGTCGGTGTGATCTCCGCAGACACAGGGCTCAACCTGCCGGAATACCGAGCCTCTGAGCGAACCTTCCAAATCCTTACCCAAGTCGCTGGTCGCGCGGGTAGAGGTCTGCTTGGTGGTCGTGTCATCCTCCAGACGTACCAACCAGAACACTTCGTCATCCAAGCGGCCGCCAAACACGACTACTGTGCATTCTATCAACAAGAACTACGCGACCGCCGCCAATTTGGTTACCCCCCCTTTAGGCGGCTAGCGCGTTTAATCTACCGTAACGTCTCGGCTGTTGAAGCAGAGAGTCAAGCCGAGCAAATGGAGGGCTCACTGCGGAGCAGGCTGTCCAAGCTCGAGACCTCGGCCGAGATCATCGGCCCGACCCCCTGCTTTTTCAGGAAAGAACGTGGTGAGTACCGCTGGCAGATCCTGATCCGTGCCGCTGATCCAACTAATTTAATTCCCGAGGAAATGCCTGAAGGCTGGATTGTGGACATCGATCCGGTGACACTCTTATGAAAGGCCAAGGCACCTGGGCGCTTGGGCACCAGGTCGCTCGAAAGTTTCAAGGATGGCTTTCAAGGCGTCCTGAGTGTCTGGGGGCTCAAGCGCCCGAATGCCTTTCTCCCAGAGGAGACCTATCATGACCGAGATCCGCACCTTTCTCGAGCGCCATTTACAAAGCATCTTCGATAGCGATCTTGAAACCTACCACACTACGACGATGTCCGACCTGACGCTCTACGAATGGTATGTCACTCCACATCGTATCGACGGTCTTCCCTTCCACGATTTCATGATGAGTGAGGCCGGTCGGGAGGATACATCTAGCATGGCCCTCGATCCGAGTCCAGATCAAGGTCGACCGGAGGATAAAGCACGGATGCGTTTCGATTTGGCCAATTACCACGAACAGCGTTATGGAGATACAGCCATCTGCTCCTATACTCTGCTCATCTCGAAAGGTGCCCGTGATGGTGTGACAGTCATGAGCTACAACGAGAGCCGGGTGCTCGTCCTGATGGACGGTGAATGGAAAGTCGTACACGTCCATAAATCGCCAAGTTGGAATGCCCCTTTCCAACCGCCTCCTACATAAGCGAAAAGCGCGCATACCAAACGTTCAATATATCTGATTACCGCGTAAGGAAATGTAACCGCACCCTAAAGAGTGCGATGGTAGGCACATGGGCACCCAGGCACCTGGGTGCTTGGGTACTTGACCACTCAAATGTTTTTACGGATGGCTTTCAAGACATCCTGGTGCCCAAGTGCCGAAGCGCCTAAGTGCCTTAGAGACAAAGCGCCCCTATTATCAGGGGCGCACCAATAGCGTAAAGAGTCTCGCTAGGGCCTTAACCTCAAGCTTGGATTCCCACCTCTTGGAAGAGCTTCTCTCGAACGAGCAGCACCTGTCGCCGCAGCACATCGTCGGTTTCCATAAGATCTGCGATTTTCTCACACCCATACATAACTGTCGTGTGGTCACGTCCACCGAGTGTCTTGCCGATTTGGGGCAAGGAGGCAGAGGTCTCTTCCCGTATGAGATACATAGCCACTTGGCGAGGCAACGCCACCTCCCTCGATCGCTCGCGGCTGAGCAGGCGATCCACATCGACACTGAACTGCCTAGCAACGACGGCGATGATTCGTTCAGCGGTCAGAGTGTCACCCCGTGGCAGCAGATCGATCAGTGCTGTTTCCACCAGCTCACGATTCAACGGTGAACCACTCAAATCGGAAAATGCTAACACTCGCGTGAGCGCACCCTCAAGTTCGCGAATATTGCTCTGCACACGACGAGCGATCATTTCCAGCAACCCAGACTCTACCGACCGCCTTGCGCGCTCGGCCTTCGAGCGCAGGATGGCTAACCGAGTCTCAAAATCAGGCAATTGGATATCGGCCGTCAAACCCCATTCGAAACGCGAACGCAACCGTTCCTCCAGTGTGGCCAACGCTTTCGGTGGCCGATCGGAAGAGATCACCAACTGCTTATCCTGACCATGGAGTGTATTAAAGGTGTGGAAAAACTCTTCTTGCGTCGATTCCTTCCCGACGATAAATTGGATGTCATCGATCAAGAATAGGTCGATGCGACGATAGCGTTCACGGAAAGAGTCCGTTGTGTGAGTTCGAATAGAGTTGATCAAATCGTTGGTGAATTCTTCAGAGGAAACATAGAGCACATTCAATCCACTTGCGACGCTTACGTGGCCAATGGCGTGCAGCAAATGCGTCTTCCCTAAACCTACTCCACCGTATAGAAATAACGGGTTGTAAGCGCGAGCTGGGCTCTCTGCGACCGCTTGGCAGGCAGCGTGAGCCAGACGGTTGCTTGATCCAACGACGAAGCTTTCGAAAGTGTAGCGGTTGTTCAGGTTGGATGAGATCTTTGTTTGACGATCATTAGCCAAAGGAGTCTTCAGAATTGATTCGGGGGCTTCATCGACGTTGTCCTCTTGCCAAACGACGAAACGGATTTCAACCGTACGCCCGAGGATCCCGGTTAACACTCGCTTGACAGTGGATAGTAAACGATCTTCTAGCCAATCGCGGGCGTATGCATTGTGCACCCCGATGACGAAAGCCCCGTCTTCATAGGTAAGCAACTCCGTGTCGCGCACCCAGGTATCAAATACCGCTCGTGGCATTTCCATCTGCAGTTGTCCGAGCGCAGCTTGCCAGAGTTGCTCTGAGTTCATGCACACCTCCACTCATCCCAACTGGGAGTTAAGCAAAACCCTCTATTCAAGAAAACGCATATCGCTTATTTGTAGATATTTGGTTGAAACGTGAGAGTGTGTTCAGCCGCCGAGGATGCGGCTGCCCCGGCCATCACAAACCAGAGTTACAGCGGGGTCGCGTTCCTCCTCAGTTCAGCACACCATCCACGTGGTAGCATTCTAACAAAACTGATGAACTGGTTCAATCTTTTTACCCTGCTACATGGTAAAAACATTCAAAGTTTTAAGCTCGCGAAATGTTAAAAGAAATCTTAGAGATCAATTTTCCTTCATCACTACGCGCAAGAAATCTTAGCAAGGTGTCACCCAATATCCGGGCTGTATCTTCACCCTCACCCCCAGATCTAGGGAGGGGTACCTCCTTCGATGGAAAGTAGCAAGTGGCAATGTTAAATCTTAAAAAAATCCAGGGGCGGCGATGAAGCAAGCCCTCACCCTCCAAGCCCAAAATTTCGGCTTCGTATTGTCTGAAGAGGTTTAAAACTGCTGACCCCGATCTTAAAATTAGGTTGGCGTTAGGGTTTGTGGACAAAACGCGTCCCGGAGGGTTGATCATCAAGACTTAAGCAACTCGGCCAGCGCCTCGTGCACGGAGCGGACCTGGATCATTTGCAGACCTTCGGGCCGAAGGTCATCGGATAATTCATGCTTCGGGATTACCACACGGTGGAAGCCAAGTTTGGATGCCTCGCTCAGGCGCGCTGGCATTTGAGAGACTGTTCTCAATTCTCCGGACAATCCGACCTCACCGATGAATGCCACATCTGCGGGGATGGGGAGATCCTTCACCGAGGAGGCAATGGCCGCCGCCACCGCGAGATCTGCCGCGGGTTCACTGATGCGTAATCCTCCCACCACATTAACGAACACATCTTGATCTGCTAACCGTAAGCCCACTCTACGTGAGAGCACGGCAATTGTGAGCAGGAGACGGTTAAAGTCCACACCGTTCGCCGTCCGTCGAGGATGACCAAATGAGGTCGCGCTGGTAAGTCCCTGGATTTCTACTAATAAAGGGCGCGTGCCCTCCATGGTAACAGCGATAGCCGAACCAGGTGAGTCAACAACACGTTCGGCCAAAAAAGTCTCCGATGGGTTAAGAACTTCTTCCATCCCCGAGGAACGCATCTCAAAAACACCAACCTCGGTCGTCGGACCGAAGCGATTCTTCACCGAGCGCAGCAAACGATAAGCATGAAAGCTGTCGCCCTCTAGATACAGAACTGTGTCCACGATGTGCTCTAAAACTTTCGGTCCAGCGATCGCTCCCTCCTTCGTCACATGTCCCACTAAAAAAACAGCCACCCCGGAGTCTTTCGCCAAAGTTTGCAGGCGTGAAGCGCATTCACGAACCTGTGAAATGGAACCCGCGCTGGAGTCAATCTCGGAGGTATGCATGGTTTGGATGGAGTCAATTATCACCACGATCGGGCTTATCCCCTCGATTGCCGGCAGCATGGCTTCCAAGCTGGTTTCCGTGAGCAGATACAAATCATCCGGGGTCTCACCATGCAGGATCCGAGACACCCTGTTTTTGATCTGACGCTCCGATTCCTCACCAGAGATATACAGAACCGATCCACGCTCGACCATCGCCAAAGCCAACTGGAGCAGCAAAGTTGATTTACCTATACCAGGGTCACCGCCGATCAAAACCACTGACCCGGGCACAACACCACCACCCAATACTCGAGCGAACTCTTTAATGGACAAGGGAAGTCGATCTTCATGCTCCCCCTCAATCTCAACCAGGCGTATCGGCCGTGAAGCTTCAACCGCCGCCCTCGATCCCCTTACCCGCCTTGGAGCGATAGCCTCAGCTACCATACTGTTCCAGGCACCGCATTGCGGACAACGCCCAAGTGCTTTAGCCGCCCTCCGTCCACACTGTTGACATACATACTCGGTCTTTGACTTGACCACGATTCCTCCTGCGGAGGATTATACTTCCCTCCCATCTCCCACGCGAGTGGGTGAGCTCAACTCCGCGCATCAGTCAGCCATAATGGTCATAACCCTTCTACTCATGCAGGTCATGAGGTAAACGAAAGAGCCCGGTGATACCACCGGGCTCGCACAATCATGCGAAAGGTTTCTTATGTAGAAGATGGTGTCAAGTATCGAAGGCCAACAACACAGTGCAAGATCGCCAAATACTTCATCAACCAACCGGAACGGTCTCTTGGGTTTCTCTCGTCGGCTCAATTTCCATCCTGCGTAAAACCACCTCCCCCTGTTCGTCGTCGATTAGAATGGTATCGCCGCGTTCAAATTTACCCGCCAGCAAGGCATCCGACAGTTGATCTTCGATCTTGTTTTGGATCACCCTGCGCAGAGGTCGAGCCCCCATCTCCGGATCGTAGCCCAAATCAACCAGCAAGGAGCGGCCCTCTTCACTGGTTTGAAGCGTGATTTCATATTCTTTCAACCGCTCCGCCACCTTTGCCAACTCGAGGTCGACAATCTCAGCGATTTGATCTCTTGTCAGAGCGTGGAACACAATGGTAGCGTCCACGCGGTTAAGAAACTCAGGACGAAAGACCTTGCGCAGCGCATCCATCAGCTTCTTGCGCATTTCTTCGTAAGCCAGGCGTTCTTCTATCTCCTCGTCTCTCTCAAGCGCGAACCCAATCTGAGCTTGGCGTCTGATCATCTCTGCTCCGACATTGGAGGTCATCACGACGATCGCATTGCGAAAATTAACTGTTCGGCCGCGCGCGTCCGTGAGATGACCTTCCTCCATGATCTGGAGCAGCATGTTATGAGCCTCAGGATGAGCCTTTTCAACTTCATCGAAGACCACAATCGAGTATGGACGGCGCCGAATGGCTTCCGTCAATTGACCGGCGTCCTCATAACCGATATAACCAGGTGGCGCTCCAACCAGACGGCTGACGCTGTGCCGTTCCATGAATTCCGACATGTCGATCTGAACTAATGCATCTTCGCTACCGAAGATGAATTCGGCCAACGCCTTGGTAAGTTCCGTTTTACCAACTCCAGTTGGACCGAGAAAAACAAAAGATCCAATCGGTCGTCTGGGATCCTTCAAACCAGCTCGCGCTCGACGAACGGCCTTGGAGATGGTTTCGATCGCTTCGTCCTGTCCTACAATTCGCCGATGCAACGCCTCTTCCATCCGCAAGAGGTGTTCTGATTCCTCCTGCGCGAGTTGCATCACAGGCACACCTGTCCACATCGCAACCACTTCGGCAACATCATCGGCTGTAACTTGAGGACCATCCCTTTTTCGATCCCATGCGCTGCGTAATTGCCCAAGCTCTTCTTCCAGCTCGGCTTCTCGGACAATTAACTCTTCCACCTCGTCATGGCGTGCTTCCTCGATTGCTTGAGCATGCGCCTGGCGCGTTTGCCTCAGATCCGTGATGACCTTCTTCAGGGAGATCGCTTCGGGACTTTTGTACATCCGAACACGTGAAGCCGCCTCGTCAATCAAATCGACGGCCTTGTCAGGCAAATAGCGATCCGTGACGTAACGGGAAGATAGGTGCACCGCTGCTTCCAAGGCCGCATCTGAGATCTCTAAGTTATGGTGCTCCTCATAGGGGCGTCGTATCCCTCGCAAAATCTCAATCGCTTCATCAACCGTGGGCTCTTCGACCATCACGGGCTGGAAACGCCGCTCCAATGCGGCGTCATTCTCGATGTGCTTTCGATATTCGTCCATCGTAGTAGCGCCGATGACCTGTAACTCACCACGTGCCAAGGCCGGTTTGAGGATATTGGCCGCATCCACGGATGATCCGGCTGATCCGGCACCTACAAGCATGTGGACCTCATCGATGAAGAGAATAGATCCAGACGACTTCAACTCATCGATCACCCGTTTGAGGCGTTCTTCGAATTGGCCGCGGTACATCGTTCCTGCCACTAAAGAGCCCACATCCAATTGAAGCAATCGCTTATCAAGTAATGGACCAGGGGTCTCACCGGCAACGATATGTTGAGCGAGTCCCTCGACGATGGCCGTTTTGCCGACACCCGGTTCACCGATTAAGGCCGGGTTGTTCTTGGTACGCCGTGCAAGGATCTGAATCACTCGCTCGATCTCTTGCTCACGCCCAATGACCGGATCGAGCTTACCATCTTCCGCTAACATGGTCAGATCTGTCGCCAATTGATCGACGAGAGGGGTTTTTTGTTCTTGATCTTTACGTGGAGTGCCGGTCGGACGGGCTGTGCGACGGGCGGGGCTTTCCTGAAGAATTCGACTGGTTTGGCGACGGATCTGCTCCGGTGTAATGCCTAAGCGACGCAAGACATCAATCCCCACGCCCTCACCTTGACGCACGAGACCCAGCAGCAGATGCTCCGTACCAATATAGTGATGTTCCATCCGCCGTGCTTCTTCGATTGCGATTTGCAATACTTGTTCGGTTCCCGGAGCAAGTTCAATCCGACCTCCGATGTGACGACCGATCCCCGTGAGACGTTCGACCATCTCTTTTAGGCGCCCAAGGTCGAGGCCCAACTCACGCAAAACTCGGCCCGCCACACCGCCCTCTTCACGAATCAAACCGAGCAGCAGATGCTCGGTACCAATGTAGCCATGATGCATTCTCTCGGCTTCTTCGTGAGCCAGACTCAATACTCGTCGAGCCCGTTGGGTAAAGCGTTCCATTTTATCGGCCACCTACAACCTCCACTATTCCCCTCGTAACCCGCATACCTTTCTTCCATTCTACCAAAATTTCAAAAAATCCCACGAAGAATAGGACCATTTTCCCGTCCATTTAATAACAAAACGGTCGGAGGCACCCCTTCTCTTGCCGCCCGACCGTCTGATTATTCAGCTTCGGTTTCGTTGTTCACAACCTCGCTGGCAGCCTCTTCATCAACTGGAGAAGAGTCAACCTCGACGCTGGTTACATCGGTCGCTTCGGCTTCTGAGATCTCTTCTTCAAGCGCTTCTAGTTCAGCAATTTCCGTTGCCTCCTCCTGCACATCGAGATCCATGTCCTCGGAGATTTGTGCGCTCGGCTCCATGTCCCCTTCAGCCTTAGCCTCATCCTGTGGTTCTGTCTCCAATTCCTCGAGGGCTTCCTGTGATGGTTCCCCGCTATCTGCAACCTCGTCGACCTGTTCCAGTTCCATCTCTTGGTGGACGGTTTCTACAACCTCTTCCGCCGAGATCTCAACCGCCCCAACTACCCCTTCAGTCTCCCCGCTATCCTCCGCTGTCATTGAAGAAGTCACTTCAACAAGGTCGGCTTCCTCCAACTCTGCCTCGGGAGCCAAGGCCTCCTCGTTCGCTACCTCCAATTCCTCTGACTGCGCCAACTCTACCTTCAATTCAGATTCGTCCCCGCCCTGCGCTTCGGCTTCTAGTTCCGCATCGAAGTCCTCAACCTCTTCAGACAAACGTACGCTGATCCCCTCTTCATCTAAAGTATCAATCTCTTGCATCGCGGCCTGTAAATCCTGCTCAGCATACTCCACCGAATCAACTCGTTTAAGACTAAGGCCAATTCGGCGTCGATCACGGTCGAGTTTAATGATCCGCAGGGCTAATTCCTGCCCCTCCTGGACCACCTCGCGGGGATGCTCGATGCGCTTATCGGAGAGCTCAGAGATGTGTATCAGACCTTCGATGTCATATTCCTCTGTTCCCAACAGAGAAGCAAAAGCACCAAACCGGGTAAGTTTCGTGATGGTTCCTTCAATCAATTGCCCTTCACGGTACTGCCTGAGGATGCTGTCCCAGGGATCGGCCTCGAGCTCCCGCAGCGATAGGCTGATGCGATTCCGAGTGTGATCAACCCCTAACACCTTCACTTCAACTTTCTGACCAACCCTTAATAGATCACGAGGGTGTGAGATACGCTTCCAGGAGATCTCTGACATATGGACAAGGCCATCGGCACCGCCGATATCTATAAAGGCGCCGAAATCAGCCAAGCTGATGACGTGGCCGGACCGGATCTCCCCGGGATTAAGTTCGGTGATCAAACGTTCCTTGAGAATGTCACGCGCTTCTCGCGCCGCCGATCGTTCAGACATGATTAACCGATTACGGCGCCGATCAACTTCGATCACCTTCGCCATAATCGGTTCACCGATCATCTTGCCCCAACGTCGATCAGGTGAATTGCCATGTGCACGCCTACGACGCGCAAGACTCACTTGAGAAGCGGGAACAAATCCCCTCAGACGACCAAGTTTGATAATTAATCCGCCCTTATTGAAACCGCTGATCAACCCTTCGTAGA
>DUEW01000134.1 GCA_011174845.1 Anaerolineae bacterium
AAGGTAGTCGAGGTACATACCTGGGATCATCGCCCCGGGTACGTCCTCCTCGGTTCGCTTTACATCTAGCTGCATTTTTTCAAGAGTACCAAGCGTGCAATCTGGCAGTCTCAAACGCCATAGGCGCCGTGCGGGATGCAGCAAATCGAGCTGCGGCCATGTGTTCAACGACCAATGGCGCCGTAAACCGAGCATATAACGCATCTCCAACAAGGGCAGATCGAAGGCTCGACCATTGAAGCTCACGAAACCTTCAGCGGATTCAAGATTCTCTTGTAAGGCAAACAACATCCCACGCTCTTCATTTGGATCCCTCAGGAAGTATTGACGAAGCAAGAAGGCATCTTCCACAAAGGTCCCCACCCCGATCATGAAAGCAATCGTACCAGCCCCACCGACCAAACCGGTGGTTTCGGTATCGATGAAAACCAATCGCTCGATTGAGATCTCGCCCAAGATTGGTTGACGAGCGACCTCAGCCGCGATTGCTGGGTCGTATTGAAGGATGTCGTATAAGCGGTTTTTCCCGTGCATATAATCCATCGGGTACCGGGTCTGGATTAGATAGGTGGGACCGTAGGGTGTGTCGATCTCATCCCCTGGAGGTAAGCCACTTCGAGGTAGCATAGACTCGCGGTCGACTTTCGATTTGGAGCCACGATGTTTACGATCTAGCCGTTGTAGCCGTCGGCGTAATGCTTCATCACTCACAGGATCTATGCCTCAACCTTGTTTGATAGTGTACCCGTACATCGATCGCTCAGAGGGCTACGCGCTACAATGTCAAATCTATAGGGAGTATATCTAAGAAATCGCACTCGAGTTTCCGCCCTCATCGATCACCATCTGTCCACCGATCAAGCACCTCGAAACTACGCATCCTTGCCAGGTCTGATCGCCCAAATGCCTGGTGGGATGAAAGTCACTTTATCACAATGATCTTCAACAATGGTCAGGTGCTTCGTGAGCGGCTATTATAGCGCACGGAGACGGGAGACAAAGCATCACAACATTCATCGCTGTCTCCTCCTTTGGCGAAAGCCTCCGCCGGGCAACCCCTCACCGCCCCGGCGGAGGCATCTTTAACCTAACGCGCGGTTCTCTAAACCGCACGATATCTCCCTCTGATCGAAGCCTTTTCTACCTTATGTTTCAACCGCCTGGAGAACCACTGTAAAGGTCGATCCTTCTCCCAGCTTGGAATCCACCCAAATGCGTCCACCATGGTTATCGACGATCGATTTGACGATCGAAAGTCCTAACCCCGTTCCGGGCAAATCCTCTGGCACATTACGGGCCCGGAAGAATTTGTCAAATAAGAAAGGCTGGTCGGCCTGGGGAATACCCACCCCCGTGTCGCGTATCTGGAGTACCACTTGGCTACCTTCGGCCTCAACAGTCAGATGCACGTGGCCTCTCTCAGGAGTGTATTTAATGGCATTATCGAGCAGATTTCCGATCATCTGTCGTAAACGAACCGGATCACCATTCACAAGCGGAGTGAATTCTTGTAAGTCTACCTCTAATGTAATCTCCTTGGCCTCAGCTGAGCCACGCAAGCCTTCAATTGCATACCGGGCCAACACCGTGAGAGGTGTTTCCTCCTTTGCCATATCTAGACCAGCTTCAACCCGCCCAAGCTCAAGTAGATCGTTTACCAGATCCGTGATTTGTGTGACGCTCGTTTGCGCCCGGCGGATAAATTCGCCCTGCTGCTCGTTAACCGTCCCCGCTCGCTCAATCAACTCTAAATATCCCAGAACAGCGGTGAGTGGCGATCGCAGGTCATGTGATACTGTGGTGACGAATTCCGATTTGATGCGATCTAATTCTTTAAGATGGGTAATATTGTGGAAAACAATCGCTTGCCCTACACCCTCGATCGGTGTTCGCTGAGCACTATAGAACCGCTCCTCGTCGACCTCAATCTCATCCAAGCGCGGAAGTTTCACCTTAGTGCACAGCAAATTCTTTAACTTTTCATCTTCGAAGACTTCAACAACCGGCTTCCCGATCAGTTTCCCACTCACGCCAAACGCTTGCTTGGCAGCACGATTGATCAGGAGCAACCGGTCCTCAGGATCGGTTACGATCACACCATTCTCTGATTTTGTAAGAATTGTTTCGAGTTTATTACGCTCTGCCTCCGATCGATGGAACAACTGCGCGGTCTCGATGGCGATGGTAGCGTAGTCAGCCAAGGCCATCATCACGTCCTTGTCCTGATCGGTCAACCACCGACCCGCCTTGCGGTTATCCACCCCCAGCACGCCAATCACCCTGCCGCGCAATCGCAATGGCATATAGATCAAGGAGTGAATGTCAGATGAAGTCAGATTTTCTTGGGGAAAGCGCTCATCGATGATCACCGGCTTTCCTGACGCGACCACCTGCTCTGCAAGTGAATCACGAATATGTAGACGACACGTTCTCGCAAACTCCTCATCGAAATTCTTTGACGCTCGCATGTAAAGTTCACCACTCTCATCGTCAACCAGTAACAAGCTCCCTTCCTCCGCCCTGGTAAGATGGACGGCGGCCTCAATCACCGTGGTCAGGATTTTATCGAGGTCTAAAAGCGAGGTCACTGTACGACCCACGAGCGTCATAGCTTCAAGCGTCCTCAAACGGTTGGCGAGATCTTCAGCGCTAGCCTGAGCTTCCGTTCTGGCTTCCACCAGTGATTCCCAGCGCCTTCGCTCGGTTAAAGCTCGTCCAACCGCCGCCAACAAATACTCGGCTTCAAAAGGTTTGGTCAGATAATCGACGGCGCCGGCTCGTAATGCTTCCACAACCAATGATTCAGACCCCTCGGCTGTAATCAGAATTGCGGGAAGATGAGGAAGGTCACGCCTTAAATGCTGAATCAGCTCGATCCCTGTGAGGTTGGGCATTTGTTGATCGGTGATTAGCAGATCGGGTTTGATCTCACGCGCAAGGATTAACGCGGACATCCCATCTTCTGCTGTTTGCACCGCATAACCAGCCGGGACGAGGACATTTTCTCCGATGAAGTTTCGAATCTCGCGACTATCGTCGGCAACCAAGATCAGAGGTTCACTCATGTATCTCCATCATCTTTGATCTAAACACTGTATGAAACAGCACCCTATTACGCGAAGGGATGAAACGATGTGGGGGTCAAGTCGAGGGTGTTGATCCAAGCGAAGACAGTCCTTCCGCTGGATCTGAGGGGGAAACTGAAGTGACCTTTTGAAGCAGCGCTTCAAGGTCACCATTGAGAGTCTCCAAACCCGTTTGGAGATCGGAGTCCTCGGTTTCCTCCAATAGACGTGCGATCTGAGCTTGTGCTGCTCGCAAGCCTCGGTTCAACCCCGCCCTCCACTCGGCACGCGCTTCAGCGTCCATATGGGCCTCATCGATCACCTGTTGCAACCGGTGAGCCCTGCTTTCCAGCGCCTGGAAGAGCCTGGCGTTGACCAGTGAGATCGATGCGTAGTCAGCCACCGCATTCAACATCGCTTGGTCCCGCTCGGTAAAGGGACGGCCTTCTTTACGGGAAACAGCGATGACCCCGATCGATTGGTCTCGGACTTTAATCGGTGCGATCAACGCCGCTTCGCCGAAGCGAGCTAATTTGAACTGCGACAACCCATCGCCGTGAATAGCGAGGGCTTCACCCGAAAGCATCACCAATGAACTCACACCATCGTCCCAGGGTTGATGCATCTTGCTCGCCAGGCCAGAGGGCAGGTTGCGTTGTGCGCGCAAGTAAAGTTGCTGATCTTCTTCCTCGGGCACCAAAACCCAGCCCATATCGGCTTCCGTGACATATAGACTGCCATCCATCAACTTGTCGAACAATTGACCTTGATGAGTAGTCGATGTGACGGTCTTCCCTAGGCCGAATAGCGTAGTCAACTCTCGTACGCGCCGTTCCAGTTGTCGGTTGCTTTCCGCCAATTGCTTGGCTAACCGCTCCCTTTCGCGACGCAATCGGATCTCGGAAATCGCACGCTCAACCGCCGTGACCACCTCAGCTTCACGAAGCGGCTTTACCAGGTAATCACTAGCACCAAGACGAAAGGCTTGGATCGCGTCCGCGTCCATGCCCTCACGCGCCGTCACGAGCGTTGGAACATTCATGCCCTGCGAACGCAAAGCCACCAATAGGTCCTTTCCACTGAGTCCTGGCAGCGATAGACTGGCGATCACCAAATCAGGCGCAAAGGTCACAGCGTGCTGGATTGCACCTGAAGCATCGCTGGCTGTTGCCACATTGTAACCAAGTGGTTCCAGCACTTGGCGTGCAACCAAATCCAGCACATCAGGATCTTCATCCACTACCAAAACGCGCTCAAGCCGGGTAGGCATACTCATATGCGTATAATAGCATGGAAGATCAAGGGGAGGGAGTCCATTAACGATGGTGATTTTGACCTACCATCGATCAAACGTTAGAATCGTATTAGATTCACCTCGCTTGCCTTGACGCGAATTCCCAGCCACCTTTAGAATCAGAGGTGAAGGTCGGGTGTATATGGAGTACAAAGATTACTACAAGATACTGGGAGTTGAACGGAACGCGAACGAGGAAGAAATTAAGCGCGCTTATCGTCAATTGGCACTGAAGTATCACCCAGACAAGAATCCAGGCGATAAACAAGCTGAAAACCGCTTCAAAGAAATTAACGAAGCCTACGACGTCCTCGGCGATCCAACAAAACGCTCCAAGTATGATCAACTGGGATCTTCTTATCGAGCATGGGAAAGGACGGGCAGCCAGCCGGGTGGATTTGACTGGTCGCAGTGGGCAAGCGGAACCCCAGGAGGCGTACGCATCGAGGTCGGCGACATCGGCGATCTATTCGGCGGTTTCTCCGATTTCTTCAACGCCATCTTCGGTGGCATGGCTGGTCAGACCCAGGATTTCACCGGTCGCGCACGGAGTCGCAGCCGTGACATTGAACAACCTGTGAACATCAGCCTCACTGAGGCATATAACGGCACCACCCGCATCCTCCGTGTTGATGGACGAAAGATTGAGGTGAAGATCCCACCTGGTGCTAGAACAGGCACTAAGGTCCGCATCAATCTCCAGAAGGATTCCAGAGATCGGGATTTGAGCAATCTATACCTCCTGGTCAATGTCGCACCTGACCCTATCTACGAGCGTAGGGGAAACGACCTCTAT
>DUEW01000135.1 GCA_011174845.1 Anaerolineae bacterium
ATCGTTTGGCGTCCAATCCCACCACAGACAGCAGCTTCCGTTTGACCTTTTCCTTCTTTCAAGTCAGGCCAGGTCTCTTGATCGTGCCAATTTACTACCTGAACAGGATAATTTCTCGCCAAGTCGAACATAATTGATTCGCCATGTAAGTGTAAGACATTCAGCCAAAGACTCTTTGCCACGTCAAGAATTTCCCGGTCATGCTTTTCACCAAACCGCGCGTAGGATTGTCGATCAAAAAATGCATAGCTTGCGTGCTGGACGGCGTAGAATATTCCATCAATGTCTAATGACCGGGCCGAATCGATAAATGCTAGCACGCTTTGAGTGATAGTATCCAACCCGATTTCAACCAATTCCGGATCGCGATGTAGATGATCGACGAGGGTTGTTTGCCCAGCTAGGTTCTTCGCTTGAGCCAATGGACTGAAGATCGTTTGAATGATCGGGACCTCTGATCCCACCTCCTGTCGGAGAAAGTCCAGGCAGCGCAGCTGATCGCTTAAGGCTCCAGACTCGGTGTCTAGAACCCTTAGCTTGCTCCAATCCCTGATCTCTCGAATCACTCGTCGAGTGTAGTCTCGCGTCCCTTCAGTGCTTCCGCGCCACTCGTCCTCAACTCCCCAATCACGTAGACAAAAAGACGAGGCCGGGGTAACTTTGATGAAATCAAAATCATAATCCCTCTGGAAGGCAGCAGTTGCTTCTGCCAGAGCTTTCGGATCTTGATCATCCACCGGAAAATGACGCCATAGTGCAACCGCAGGGCGATCGGCTACCTCGCCCTCTATGGCTGCTTGTAGGCGTTCCCTCTTTGTTGTCACGATTGCCTCCTTTTTTATTAACCATAAAATACTCTGCACATATCCGTACTTTACTCGCGTATTATACTTTTCCAGTTGAGAAATCCGTGTGATGTAATTTAAAGATCACTTGAGGAGTTCAGGAATCTTGCCCGGGTGTTCCGCCACCGCTGCCCCAACTGCTTCTAACGAGTTGATCTTATCTACAGCTAGACCTGTTCCACCTTCGACGATGGCTCCAGCGTGACCCATTCGCTTTCCAGGAGGAGCGGTCCGACCGGCGATGAAGGCTACGATTTGTTTGGTCATCATATCGCTGATGTATTCCGCTGCGAGCTCTTCATCTCTTCCGCCAATCTCTCCGATTATGACCACCTTCTCCGTATGAGGATCTGCTTCGAACATCCCAAGAACGTCTATAAATGAGGTGCCGTTGATCGGATCGCCACCGATACCGACACAGGTCGAAACTCCGATACCCTCCATCTTGAGCGCATAGAGCACTTCGTATGTTAGCGTTCCAGAACGGGAAACCACACCGATACTGCCGGGTTCCGCGATGTTCCCTGGAATGATGCCTACTTTGCATTCGCTGGGTGTCAACAGACCTGGAGAATTTGGACCAACAAGCCTTACCTCCTGTTGGTCTAGATATCGACGCAATCGCATCATGTCTTGGATAGGAATCCCCTCGGTGATACAAACGATCAGGGGCACACCAGCGTCCGCAGCCTCCAATATGGCATCGCTTGCGAACCTCGCGGGAACGAATATCGCACTGGCGTTGGCGCCTGTGATATCAACCGCTCGATGAACGGTGTCGAACACCGGAACCTTTCCGTCAAGAACCCACTCCCCGCCTTTCCCTGGTGTTACTCCAGCCACCACTTGCGTTCCGTATCCTAGCATTTGAGATGTATGGAAGATACCTTCGCGACCAGTTATCCCTTGCACGATTAGCCGTGTATTTTTATTAATGAGGATGCTCATTGTGGCTAACCTTTCTCTGAGAAGGCGACAGCCTTCTCCGCTGCGTCAGCGAGCGAGGTTGCAGTGACCATATCAGCTGCCGCCAAGATACGTCGTCCTTCCTCTTCATTTGTGCCCACTAATCTGGCGACCATAGGAAGGTCAGTCTCGATTTGATCCAGCGCCGTGAGTATGCCTTTTGCGACCTCATCACATCGGGTAATACCGCCAAAAATGTTGAACATAACGACCTTCACATTTGGATCCTTGAGGATCAATTGTAGCGCGGCGGCGACTTTATCCGCTCCTGCGCCACCACCGATGTCAAGGAAATTTGCGGGCTCCCCTCCAAACAATTTGATCACATCCATGGTTGCCATCGCTAATCCCGCTCCATTGACCATACAACCAATCGTTCCATCAAGCTTCACGTAGGATAGCCCGAACCTTCGTGCCTCTCTCTCGATCGCTTCCTCCTCATCCATGTCTCTCATCTCGGCAAGGTCGCTATGACGGAACAAAGCATTATCGTCTAACACCATTTTGCCATCCAGCGCCAACAACCGATTATCCCCAGTGATCACCAACGGGTTGATTTCAGCCAGCGTCGCATCCGAGGTTATAAACGCTTGATAGAGGCCACATGCGATACCGATGAATTCACGCCAGTGATCTCGACCCAATTCAATGGCCACGGCGAGAAACCTTGCCTGGTGTTCATGTAAGCCAAGCAATGGATCGATACATACACGCACGATCTTATCAGGATGTGTTCTTGCCACCTCTTCGATATCAACACCACCCTCCGCAGAAGCCATCATCACTGGAGAAAAAAAAGCCCGGTCGTTGGTTACGCCGAGATAAATTTCAGAACGTATCTCAGCCGCTTCGTCCACCAATACCTTACGCACTGGCAATCCGTTTATCCTCATACCAAGCACCTGGGTTGCTGCCTCTTCCGCTTCCTCGGGAGTATGTGCAAGCCGAATACCGCCAGCCTTTCCTCTTCCACCGACAAGGACCTGAGCTTTAATGACAACACGTCCACCTAGTTCTTGCGCGATCGACTTCGCTTCGTGTGCCGTCAGCGCAATACGCCCTCGCGGTATTGGTACTCCATATTTTGAAAACAACTGTTTGGATTGATATTCATGTAATTTCATGAAAACTCCCTTCCTACCCGTTCATCATCTTCTATCGTTTTTTCTCGTCCTTATCATGGGAGTGTAATATTAAAACGCATCAACCGATGGTTGCCGCTATCAACAACCCATATTTCTTCATTTTCGCTGAAGGCAACACCGGTAGGAAGATTGAAGCGACTCTGAGATACACCATAATCACCCCACCCTAGGAGAAAATCGCCTTCAGGTGAAAAGCATAACACACGGAAGCGTTCCGGATCAGTAGCACATAGATGACCTTCCGGTGCGATTGCCAAGTAAGGTTTGTTTTCGACGGATTCTCCATACCAACTATCCATCGACCATTCCATGATGGCCTGAAAATAATCTTCATCCACTTCATTGAAGACTTGGATTCTTTGATTCCATGTATCAGCAACGTACAATTGTCCCTGATTGTTAAATGCCATACCCACAGGCTCATTGAGTTGTCCAAGAGACCACCCAAATTCACCGAATTGGCCCAATGGAGAGCCGTCAGCGCTAAAGATAGAGATCCGCTTGTTCCCCGTATCAGCGACGAAGACTCTGCCTTTTGCATCAATGATGACAGCCCGAGGTCCCCAGAAATATTCAGGTCCGATCGCTTGACCGAAGGTCCCAAACATCCCCAAGAATTCACCGTTGGGAGTGAAATATTGAACACGATGATTCCAGGTATCCACCACGTAAACCGTACCGTCAGGTGCGATACCGACACCCCAAGGTTCGTTGAAGGTTCCTCCAGGCGCTGGTCCAGAATCCAAACTCGCGAATTCACCCCAAACAGCCAAAACATCGCCCTCGGAGCTTATGCGTTGAATTCGGTGGTTTCCTGTATCGGCGATGTAAATCGTTCCATCTGGTGCAATCGCGATTCCCCGTGGTTTTATAAATTGACCTGGCATGGAACCTTCCTGGCCAAGGATGAGGTCCGCTTGTAGCTCGATCATGCCATCTACATAAGGATCCACTACAGATGGGATGGAGGCGAGGCTTACCGGGCTCACGCCACGATCCCAAACCAAAGAGTTGATATCCTTACGGATATAAAGCCTCATTCGATCAGAAGGTTGCCAGTATTCAAGCGAGAAATCGAGCCCAGATAATTCACCATACGCTGTATAGTCACGATCAAGCCAGATATCCCGCAATGCCCCTCTGTATTCCGGTGAGGAGATTGCACCACTAATCCTCTGCCAGGTGAGATTCCAATATTGCTGCGTCGGCCACCACATACGAATGTATTCAAAACTGTTGTAGCGATCCTGCAACAAACTCTCAACTTTCAGCCAATTCCGTTCACCAGCGATCACGATGGGATATTCCATTAAGGCCCTCGTCGGATCTGACCCGAAGAAATATTGATCGGAGTAATGCCGTAGATACCAATTCACAGGCCAAGCGACATCGTCATCAAAAGCAACTAGGATTGAGAGATCACCCGTTGTTCGATATGACAATTCCTCCACCTGATCCATCACTGTTTTGATACCGGTCGCTCCATGTGCATATACAAGGAATTCCGTCGCCTGGTCATAGTTTATATATGCGGCCCGGTAAGCAGTCCTGACTGTCAAGAGTGCTAGTAATCCAAAGAGGACCCCGGCAGACATTTTGACGAAATCCTGTAAACTCCAATCTTGCCCAACTTTGATCAACGCGATAAGTGTTCCAATGCCAACGCCTAATGAAGCCAGAAAATTTCCTGTAACACGTAACTGATCCAATCCGCTGCCTTGAAAGGGTTGAGCAACTCCGAGAAGCATACCAAATGCACTAGAGAACGCTACGATGGTTAACCACGCGAATAGCAGGAGCTGCCATCCACGAGCCTCCCAAAGTGCCTTCCAGTTTACGGATTCAAGGAGCTTTCCAAACCCCCACCCTGCAAGCAAAATCAGGGGTAAGGTAATGTGAACTGTCAACCACGGCATGCGTTCTCCCGCCAAGGAGTAGCTAGCCAGAGAGGTGATCGCCCAATATCCGACAAATCCTATCGCCGGGAAAGTGCTTTGCTTGGTTCTTTTGCGTTCAACAGGTCCGCTCCCATCTTTCCTCCAATGAAACAACCCCAATATGCCTGCAAGTATGGCTCCCAAGGCAGGCAGATATTCATAGATGGGTATCTGCAGCAATACATAGTAATAAACGGGTTGACTGCCTCGCTCCACGCCGTGTTGTTCCAGCCAATATCCTAGCGAACCTACAAGCCCTGACATTAAACTATTGCCATCCGTAAAAATTGTTGTGAAGAATACAATGTAAATACTGAAGAAGACGATGGCGGCCATCAACCAACGCCGAAGGTTCCACAATAAACCGATTCCCAAGCTCACGGCAAACAAGATGACCACCAATATCAATGTGCGGCCGGTATTTTCTGGCGAATCATATTCCATTGGGTTCCAGCCAAAGAGTGACGCCGGGAGTGCGGCTAATTGTGGGAGCGTCATCGTTCCGGAGATGATAAGTAGATCCAAGGCTGGAAATTCCTGCCTGAGACGCTGACCAAAAGATAGAACGATCGAGACGCCAATGAGTAGAATACCTGCCATCGCAAGTATTAAACCCAGCGTCACAATCGGTGAAAAAGCGATTACAGCACTATCAGGTTGGAGAAGCTCTGCAGCAGCTGCTCGCTCACGGAAGAGGGCGAAGAGGGTCATCCCTACACCCGATGCAGTAGAGATAAAACCGGCAATGAAGGTCATTCTATGCCAGCTTTCTCTCCATTGAAGAGTGAAAAGACGCCATGCTAAATATAGGCCCAGGAAAAGCATTAATTGAGCGACAGAGATAAAAGCCGTCTCTTTTGTGATAAATTGTAGCGAAAGGGCCGCAACGAATAAGCACAAATCACGGGATCGTCGCTCCTCGAAGTAGCGGAACATAGCGAAAAACAGGAGGAGCGTTTCCGGTACGACAAACGCTTCATTCCGAACATATCGACTGTAATAAAGCATATACGGTGAGATGACCATCAAAGCGGTCGCTACCAGCGTTCCCCACCGCCCCAACCAACGTCGAAATAAATACATCATCCCTACTGCAATCACACCTGCAAACGCTGCAGGGATGCGAGAGGAAGCATCAGAGTCACCAAAGAGAAAGTAAGACAATGCGACCAAATGAAATTGAAGCGGCCCGTGCATCATAGGATCATGGCTATATCCACGACCTCTAGATAATTCCCACGAAAACCATGTATGTAGGCTCTCATCATGGCTCATGACACGAGTTTCTAGATCGTAGAAACGCGTTATGAGCGCGAGGAAGATGAGCAGGAGATATCCCAAGATTTCAATGTCAAGACGTATATGGAGATCCAACCACTTGCTGGATTGGTTCTGAAGTCGTTGCTTAAGATTCTTCCTGCTCGCCATGATCCTTTCCGATTTTCATTCCAGTGGCAGGATATGTAGGTAGTCTTTCGATTCCAAGCCTTACATCAAACGTCCACATATGGTCGTCTTCACGGCTTATCAAGAATGTTGAACATCGTATGAATATCATTCTGGCTAAGCTCTCGATACTGACCAGGTTGAAGATCCCCCAAGCGAAGCCTTCCGATGCGGACCCGGATTAACTTACGCACCTGCAATCCGAGGGCGCGCGCGGTTTCACGGATCTGGCGCTTGCGTCCTTGACGCATCACCACTCGAAGCCATGGGGTCTGACCCTGGTCATCCTCCAACCAGCACCGTGCCGGGAGTGATTTTGACCCATCTGGTAGAACCACACCGTTTCGCCATACATCGAGTTGTGTATCATCAGGCTTTCGATTAAGCAAGACCCGATATTCCTTTTCGTGTCCGTAACGCGGGTGTGTGAGACGGTCTGTAAGCTCACCATCATTGGTTAACAGGATGAGGCCTTCACTGTCAACATCAAGCCTTCCAACTGGATAAACACGCTCCTTCGTTTTTATAAGATCACGTACGGTCGGTTTTCCCCCCTGTGATCTTAAGGACGACAGAACCCCTACTGGTTTATTGAGCACAATATAAACTTTGCGTTCGGCCGGTTTAAGTTGATCTCCATTCACATAGATCTCGTCAACTTCCGGGTTGACCAGAGTTCCTATATCTGCTCGCCTACCATTGATTGTTACCCGCCCAGCTCTTATCAGATCCTCACAGCTTCGACGAGATCCATATCCTGATCGAGCGAGCACCTTCTGAAGTCGCTCAACTTTCATTCCGCCTCGTCATCCTGAGCATCTAAAAAGTCTATTGGCAATATCCCCTCTACATCACTTACCGTCCCAGGACTTAATTGCGGCAGCTCGTGAAGCGTGCTCAAACCAAAATGTTGCAGGAATTCGGAGGTCGTTGTGTAAAGGATTGGTCGACCAGGACCATCGCTTCGTCCAGCATCTTCAATCAGCCCATGCCTTAGCAATGTGCGGAGGACGCTATCTGAATTCACCCCCCGGATGGAATCAATTTGTGGTCTAGTTACTGGTTGCTGATATGCGATGATGGCCAACACCTCCAAAGCTGCTCGAGTTAATCTCGTTACGCTCTCTAATTTCAGGAAGCGTTCGATGTCGGGGGCCAACTCAGGCGCGGTCGTCAATTGCACTTCAGACTGGTGAAATTGAAGTCTAATTCCACGCTGCTGGTACTCAACGGCAAGATTCTCGAGCGCTTGTTTCACCCTTTGATTTGAAACACCCAGCGCATTGGCTAGATTTCCAATGGTAGCTGGCGAGGGAGAGACATAAAGGAGAGCTTCGACTCGAGCTTCTAAGCTGATGGCAGATTTACTGTCAGCGGGGTTGTGACCCACCATGCTATAATCTCCGGCGACTTCAGATTCTGGAGAAGAGGGGTTTGATTCGCTCAAAGGACTCCGCTCGAGGTTTGGTAGGCCTAACAGCCGTATTCGCAGCGTTGCTCATCGCAACGATTGCTTGCCAGATTAATTTAGGAGGGGCTAAACCTCCTGGGGAGCCCATTCCGACCCATTCCGCTACAACCAGTGATCTGACTCAGGTTTGGAAATCGGCAATCGAAGGAGCTCTCACAACAGGACAGGTTATGGTTATCCTGGACGAGGTTCAGCTAACCACGTTCCTTGCCCATAGACTGGAGGCGCATGAGACACCGTTGTTAATTCAGCCTCAAATCTACCTACGCCAAAACGCGATTCAGGTCTTCGGAACCACTGAACGCGGTTTTCTCAAAGCCAATGTTTTGTTGGCAATTACACCCCTTGTCGATTCAGATGGAAACATCACTTTGGAACTAACGAAGGCTGAGTTTGGACCAATTCCTGCACCCAACGCTCTTAAAGAGACCATATCAGCTGTCTTATCAGAGGCTTTTACCGGATCGTTTGGATCGCTCGCCACTGGCATTCGGGTGACTTCACTCGCCATTCACGACGGTCAAATGGCTATCGTCGGAGAGTTACGCTAATATTCAGTCGCACATTATACCAGCGCGCGATATGACCTAGCAATGAGACCTTTGTCTACTTATAGAACTTTTCTTCTCTTTACTTGCTTGCTCGGTGTTTTCCTCGGGGCATGTTCTGGCCCTCAGGCTACCGCGGGGATGATCCAGGTTGAGATTTTAGCCGACACAAATAGCCATTCACTCTCTATCCCATCCGGCTCCACCGTTCAACAAGCCCTCGACAGTGCAGACATACAACTCGATACGCTCGATCGTGTTGATCCTCCTGCTTATACTTTGCTTACTGATGGGGCTGTTGTTACGGTTACTCGTGTAAGAGAGCATTTCGAGATCGAAGAGATCGTCATACCTTTTGACCGACAAACGATCAGGAACGAAGATCTACCTGAAGGCGAGACTCGATTGCTCCAGCCCGGCGTAAATGGGCTTCAAGAGATCACCTATCGCATCCTTGAGGAGGAGGGTGAAGAGATCTCGCGGTCGCCTGTAAAGAATGTGATCATACGTGAGGCGGAACCCGAGATCATCATGATCGGTCTCCAAGCCGCGTACACCCCCCTCCCCATTGATGGGCGTCTTGTTTATGTATCGGGTGGAAATGCGTGGTTAATCCAAGGTAACACTGGGAATCGACGACCGTTGGTCCTGACGGGCGATTTAGATGGTCGCGTAGCTCGGCTTTCGACCGATGGCAATTGGTTCCTGTTTACGCGTCACACTGATGAAGATGATGAAAATATCAATACACTCTGGGCTATATCAACCACTGACGCGGATGCCGAGCCGAGGAACCTTAACGCCAGAAACATCATCCATTTCGCTGATTGGGTGCCATCATCCGCATCTCTATCGGTCGTCTACTCCTCAGTCGAGCCAAGTCCTGCGCCACCAGGGTGGCAGGCATACAACAATCTGATTAAGATCCCTCTATCAACGTCCGGGAGAGCGCTGCGTGAGGAACCGATCATTGAAGCCAATGCAGGTGGCCAATATGGGTGGTGGGGAACCACTTTTCTCTGGGGTTCAAATAGCAACTACTTAGCTTATGCCCGAGCAGATAGTGTAGGTCTGGTTGATCTTGACGAGGGTCAATTTATTCCCCTCCGTGAATTTGCTCCTTACCAAACCCTTAGCGATTGGGCATGGGTTCCAGGTTTAGCGTGGGGGCATGACGATCGGACGATCTTTTTTATAGATCACGGTTCTCCCATTGGCCTCGAGAGCCCTGGCGCGTCACCCGTATTCGATCTTGTAGCACTCACTGGCAGAGGTGGGTTAGCTCTACCGCTCACGACACGAGCTGGGATGTTCTCCTACCCCTCCGTCTCACCAAGCATTGAAATGCCGAACGGCGAAATCTACTATCATGTAGCGTACTTCCAGGCGATCTCGCCTTTGGAAAGTGACGATAGCAACTATCGATTGATGATCATGGATCGTGACGGAAGTAACCTTCGCGAGCTCTTCCCGCCACCAGGCGAACCAGGATTGGAGCCTCAACAGGTTCGAATCGCTTGGTCACCAGGTGCGGATCGCCTTGCGATTCTCTACCGAGGCGATTTATGGATTGTCGATGTCGCCAACGGCATCGGGCAACGTGTTACAAGCGATGGACAAATGCTAAACTACGATTGGAAGCCATAGCTCCACATTCATTAGGCTTGGGCCGTGCTAGGCGTGGATTGATTTCTTTACAAGGAGGTTTGCGTTGCGAATTCTGGTTACTGGAGGAGCCGGATTTATAGGATCTCACCTATGCGGCCGATTGCTCCATGAAAAACACGATGTGATCGTTGTAGATAACCTAATAACTGGCAGTCTTGACAACATTGCTCATCTCGCTGGTCGCGAGGATTTTCATTTCATCAAGCATGATGTCTCAAACTTTATCTATATTCCAGGCAAAGTCGACATCGTCATGCATCTCGCTTCGCCGGCCAGTCCAAATCCTAATTCCCCCTTCGGCTACCCTCAACTTCCAATTCAGACTCTTAAAGTAGGTGCATTAGGTACACACAATGCGCTCGGTGTTGCACGAGCTCATAATGCGAGTTTACTGTTAGCTTCCACATCCGAAGTCTATGGCGATCCTAAGGAACATCCTCAGCAAGAGAGCTACTGGGGACATGTTGATCCTGTTGGGTTGCGCTCCGTCTACGATGAAGCCAAACGTTTCGCTGAGGCGATCACTATGGCGTACCATCGTTACCACGGATTGCAGACACACATCGCACGTATTTTCAATACCTATGGACCTAGGATGCGGCTTGATGACGGCCGTGTTATCCCTAATTTTCTTTGCCAGTCTCTTCGGGGTGAACCCCTCACCATTTATGGCGATGGGAATCAAACACGAAGTTTCTGCTATGTAGATGATCTCGTAGATGGGCTATACAAACTTCTCCTTTCCGAGGAAAGGGAACCGGTTAACCTTGGGAACCCCAACGAAATAAGCATCCAACAACTCGCATTAACTGTTAATCACCTTACCCAGAATCCCGCCGGGATTCAGCTCTTGCACGATCAACGCGCGCCCGGCGATCCACAACAACGCCAGCCTGACATCACTCGCGCCAAAGACATCCTCGGTTGGGAACCTCAAATCGACCTTGAACAAGGTCTCATGAAAACGATCGAAGATTTCAGGAGACGCTTGTGAACTCACTCTCTCCACGAGGACGTCGTGAGTTAGCAAGATTTATGAAATTCTCCGTGGTCGGTGTTATTGGGGCTGTGGTGGACTTTGGAACATTTAACTTGCTTAATTCAATCCTTGGATTGTGGAGTTTAGTTGCGAGCGTCCTATCCTTCATTGCGGCTGTAACGAGCAATTTCATCTGGAACCGATTTTGGACCTACCCTGATTCACGCAGCAAGCCAATACGCCAACAAGCCTTTCAATTTGCATTGGTCAATATGATAGGATTGGCGATACGCACTCCAGTTTTTGCTTTTACGGAGATGCCGATGATCCGGCTGACCGAACGGTTTCTACGCGCCCTCCCGTCCTCGATACTCTCCGCGAATACGTCTTCCATTCAATTAGATCCTGTGATCCTTGGCCGGAATTTTGCTCTTGCCGTAGCAGTTATTGTTGTCCTCTTTTGGAATTTCGGGGTGAATCGAATATGGACATACTCAGATGCTCCATAACACCGCAAAAAAGATTTCTGAACCATAAATCAACACAGCAAATTTCTAGAGATACCTTTCTCACTCTCTGATCAAACTGTATAATGAAAAGTGTGACATCAGGACGGACAGAGTTTGATGGTACAAGACAAGTTGAGGAAACCAGTCCCTATTTATACGACACTTGGTGATTGGTCAGCCATCTTAGTGTATCCCTATATCTACAACACAGTAGGCGAATGGATCGGTTGGGTTACAGCTGACCGCCAGGTCTACAATATTTTAGGAATCTATGTTGGATGGTTGACTGTGGAACCACGCATTCTCCGTCGAAGGATCATCGAGGATACGCTCCCACGTCGCGAGCCACCCGAGCGACCTTCTCGTATTCGCCCACCAGCAACCGTCCCCCTCCCTCCAATGATGGCTGAGCTACCCTTCGAGATTATCGATGTGCTCGAAGATGAACCTGAACTACTCCATACGATCGATGCGGGTGAACTCAAGGAAGATATGGATTAACGCTTCGCCACCTCTATAGGTAATGTGACGGAATGTAGTTCATTTTTTGCCATCGAGGGTATCGCAAGGTCGTTATAGATAAATTCTTATCCGATCCTCTACTACAGCCTAGGGCTCTTGGTGAATGATGGACATGGGAGATCGATCCGAGAATGAGGGTGTACGGTCCCTTACTGAATTAATTGGAAAAACTAGCGCACGACGGTTCATCGAGGCACCCCCTCCAGAAGATCTAGGACTTGCAGAGCCTATCGCTTTCCCCTTTTTGTCTATCGTCGGTCAAGCAGAAATGAAATTGGCTCTGATCCTCTCATTGGTTAATGTTAATATTGGTGGCGTTTTATTAATTGGCCCTCGAGGGACGGGGAAGACAACGGCTGTCCGCAGCTTGATCGATCTCCTACCTGATGTCGAACGCAGTCGATGCACCTATGGTTGCTTACCAGAGGATATAACCTCCGGCGGCATTGACGATGTTTGCCCAGATTGTGCACGTCGATACGGGATGGGGGAGCCATTGATATACGTAGATCAAGTACGCTTGATCGAGTTGCCTCTCAACGCCCGCTTGGAGGATGTAATCGGCGGCATTGATGAGCGCGCAGCCATTCATCAACGCATGCGTCTAAACCGAGGCATCTTGGCTAGAGCCGATCGAAATCTACTCTTTGTAGATGAGGTAAATCTGCTGGACGATGATATCGTTGATGCGATCTTGGACGCCGCAGCTCAAGGGACCTTCACAGTTCATCGAGGTCCGCTCGTGGCCACCTATCGGGCGCGCTTCATCCTGGTCGGTTCGATGAATCCAGAAGAAGGAAGGTTGCGTCCTCAAATCCTTGACCGATTCGGACTCCGAGTTATCGTGAGAGGGCTTGAACACAGGAAAGAGCGTCTAGAGGCATATCATCAAACGATATACTTCCGTAATAATCCACGACGTGTTGTCAAAGAATTTTCGGAGGCGACGGAACTATTCAGACAGGAATTAGCCTCCGCACGAGATCTACTTCACAAGGTGCGACTCACCTCTCAAGCCGAATCCTTTGGTTTAAAGCTCATTCAGGAATTGGGGATTGATTCCTTGAGGGCTGAAATAACACTTTTCGAGGCCGCCCGAGCACATGCCATTGCTGACGGTCGAGATCGAGCGCGAGTCGAGGACGTACGAAACGTGGCACCGATGTCCCTGCGTATGAGACGCTCAACGTTTATGCAGGATTACTTGTCCTCTATGGACGAGGAAGAAGAAGAAATCCATCGATTGTTAAAAAAATCTCCTGGAAGAAATTCGGTGGCAAAAAGGGAGGAAGGTCCCAAGAAGGGTAAACCAGGGTAGTGGTTTAAAAATGGGCCAGTTGTTTACCGGCCCAAACTAGGGAAAAAATCACACTACTGGCTACTGAAGGTGAGTCTCAATATACGCAACGACATCCCCTACAGTGTTGATCTTCTGTGCATCTTCGTCAGAGATCTCCCCTCCGAACTTCTCTTCGAAGGCCATGATTAATTCGACCAAATCGAGTGAATCTGCTTCTAAATCCTCCCGGAAACGGGCATCGGGGGTAACCTTCTCTTCGTCAATACTAAGCAATTCAACAATAACGGTTTTCACCTGATCAAATGTGTCTGACATTTGTCTCCTCCTTATGGATCGAAGCCTTCGAGGTTATTAATGGATTGTAATTCAGTCATCCATGAATAAGCAAGTTGACTTACAATATCTGCCACTGTAAGATGGTTCTCTCACTAGGAACACTCTGCCATGACCAAAGTTACGGATACATCTGATCGAAAATCAAATCATCTCAGGATCAACCTCGAAGAAGATGTTCAATCAGGGTTGACTACTGGCCTCGAACGAATATCGTTTTCCCATAATGCTTTACCCGAAGTCGACCTTCATCAAGTAGATCTATCCACAACTTTCTTGGGTAAAGAGCTCTCCTACCCCATGGTGATCTCCTCGATGACAGGTGGTACCGACACCGCTACATCTCTCAATTTTGCCCTCGCTGAAGCTGCCCAAGAAATGGGAGTAGCGATGGGGTTGGGCTCACAACGAGCCGGGATCGAGGATTCTGCATTAGAGAGATCATATCAAGTTCGCCACCTCGCACCTGACATCTTGCTTTTCGCTAATCTCGGCGCGGTTCAGCTCAATTTTGGATACGGGATCGACGAATGCCGCCGGGCAGTGGAGATGATCGATGGCGACGCTCTAATCTTACACTTGAACCCTCTACAGGAAGCTCTGCAACCCGAGGGTGATGTTAATTTCAGTCATCTGCTACCTAAAATCGAAGCCGTCTGCAGTCAGCTCGATGTCCCGGTTATCGTGAAGGAAGTCGGATGGGGCATCTCTCCTTCGGTAGCAAAGCGGCTTATCGAGGCTGGAGTGGCTGTGATCGATATCGCAGGTGCAGGGGGAACATCATGGTCACAAGTTGAAATGCATCGAGCCCATGATGAAGCTCGAGTCCAGTTGGCAGCGAAGTTTATCACATGGGGAATCCCTACTGTGGATGCCCTGGTAGGAGTACGTGAAGCGTTACCAGATCTCCCTCTGATTGCTTCAGGTGGCCTACGCAATGGTATAGATATCGCAAAATGCATCGCTCTTGGGGCTGATTTATGTGCGTTGGCAAGCCCATTTCTGAAAGCAGCAGCACAGTCTGCAGAAATGGTGTGCAAAGCAATAAGCCAACTGGGGGAGGAAATTCGGATTTGCATGTTCGCTACCGGATCAGGATCGATTAAAGCACTACGCCAAGCAGAACTTCTTCAAAGGTCATGAGCGCAGACGAACTAATCTCATTACGGGTCGCGATGCTGGAGGCGATTGAGAGGGATCTCAAGAACGCCATCCAACCTATTGAACCGGACCGTTATCCTGAATTAGCCCGGATGATCCATTATCACATGGGTTGGCTCGACGAAGCCAAATCCAGTGGAAAACGTATCCGACCGCTGATAACCCTCCTCTGTTGCGCCGGCGCAGGTGGTGATTGGAGAAGCATAGTGCCGGCCGCTAGTGCGATCGAATTAATCCACAGCTTTACGTTAATTCACGATGACATCGAAGATCAAAGCGAAACCCGCCGTGGTCGCGCTACACTTTGGAAACTTTGGGGCGTCCCCCAGGCTATCAACACCGGCGACAGTATCTTCACGATGTCACGTCTCAGTACCCGTCGCCTGCTTGATACGGATATCAGGTCGGAAAGAGTCCTGAAAGTCCAGCATATCCTGGATCAAGCATGCCTTCACCTTACCAAAGGTCAGTATCTAGATTTGGCCTTCGAAACCCAAGAGCGAATTTCGATCGAAGATTACTTAGAAATGATCGAGGGCAAGACTTCTGCCTTGTTCACGGCTTCCTCAACAACAGGAGCACAATTAGCTGGAGCTTCTAGCTCAACCATCGATCAATACCACGCCTTTGGTTACCATTTAGGTTTAGCGTTTCAGGTTCAAGATGATATCCTTGGTATATGGGGAGATCCCGAACAAACCGGTAAGCCTGCGGGTGATGACCTACGTCAGCGCAAGAAAACACTCCCCACCCTCTATGGCATGGAAAAATCCCCCACATTCGCTGATCTCTTTTCCAAAAATGCGAACCAGGTCGATATTCAGAATTTATATGATGCTCTAAATCGGGTTGATGCACTTGACCACGCGCGAGACTTCTCACGACACCAGACTGAGCTAGCTCTCAAAGCACTCGAAGAAGCTGAACCCATGGAAACTGCGTTGACAGAATTAGAGAACATCGTTCATCGGCTCACAAACCGTCAAAGTTGAGGTTTCTTTCCACCCTTGACCATAGTAAGCGTTGCGCAACAAAACCCGTGTGCTATAATTTTTTCGCCATAGTGTTCAAAAGGCTATGAGAAGGACAACGCGCGCATTAGACAACCAGACCGAGCGTCTGGAAAGGCTACAGCCAGGAACCACACTCCAGGATAGGTATTTGATCCTGGGCATCCTTGGTTCGGGGGGTATGAGCTCTGTATATAAAGGTCGAGATTTGCATTTCCCAAACGTCACAAAACTCGTGGCCATAAAGGAAATGACCAGTATGTTGACCGATCAAACGATGTATGAGATGGTCGTCACGAATTTTGAACGTGAAGCCGATCTTCTAGCGACACTATCTCATCCCGCCATCCCGCGTATTTATGATTACTTTACCCACAAGAAAAGCCTCTATCTAGTGATGGAGTTCATCGATGGCAAGGATTTAGAGGCCATTCTGCACGAAACGGATGATTTCTTACCCGTGGAGCAGGTTATTAATTGGGCGATCGAATTATGCGATGTGCTTAGCTATCTCCACCATCACCAGCCAGAACCGTTGGTTTTCCGCGACATGAAACCCTCCAACGTCATGGTAGATCAGCACGATCAAATTCGTCTCATAGATTTCGGTATTGCCCGTGTTTTCCAACCCGGCCAGAAGGGAACCATGATCGGTACCGAGGGGTACTCACCTCCTGAACAGTACCGTGGCGAAGCTTCACCCGCTGGCGATATTTACGCGCTTGGTGCAACGCTTCACCATCTTTTAACACGTCGCGACCCTCGCATCGAACCTCCGTTTTCCTTCTCGGAACGTCCCATCCGGCAGCTCAACTCCAATGTATCTCCCGAATTTGAAACGATCATAAGCACTGCGCTGGATTATGATCCTAAGAAACGATATTCGTCTGTAGAGGCCTTAAAACAAGCATTGTTGTCCGCGGTGAAAGAAACTGGAATACTCGTTAGAGCGCGCACGGCTGAGATCACCGCCCACGAAGACGATGTTAAGGAATTGTGGTCTTTTGAATGCGAAGACGAGATACGTGGGAGCCCGATGCTGTATCAGGGTATGATCTTTATCGGTTGTTATGACAACAACCTGTATGCATTGGATGCCCAAAACGGTGAATTCTTGTGGAAATACGCAACCGAAGGAGGGATCACTGGCCGTCCGGCAGCGGAGGATGGCGTCATTTTCATCGGTTCAGAAGACCATCGTTTACATGCCGTCACCGCACGTGGAGGCATGTTAGTGTGGACGTATTACACCGAAGGACCGATCCGATCCTCCCCGGTCCTCTCTCACGGCCATATTTTCTTTGGATCCGATGACGCCCATTTACATGTGATTAATTCCCTTAATGGTCGACGCGTTTGGCGAGCTGAATCTAACGCCCCCATTTGGTCCACTCCATTGATTTATGAAGAGCGCGTCTTTTTCGGGTGCGAGAGTGGCGACTTCTATTGTTATGATTTTCGAGGGGAGATGAAATGGCGCAAGAAGGTTAAACGTGCTGTCACCTCCTCGCCGGTCATATCCGATGGATTAGTCTTCTTCGGATCAAAGGATTGGACACTCTACGCTCTTGAGATTGAGAACGGTTGGCAAGTCTGGCGTTTTCGTATGGGTGGGCCGACGATCTCAACACCGTCCACAGCTGAGGATAAAATCTTCATCGGCTGTGGTGATAACAACATTTATGCCGTGCATGCCCGTCACGCACGTGAGGTCTGGCGTTTCTCAACTGAACATCAAGTCACCGGTTCACCTACGGTTTTTTCAGATTCACTCTATTGTGGCTCAGTCGATGGACATCTCTACTGCTTGGATTTCCGTTCCGGTCGCCTTCGTTGGCGTTTCCGCACCCAGGGTCCGATCACAGGTTCTCCAGCCATCGCTGAGGATAGACTTTACATTGGATCAAGTGACCATAAGGTCTATGCTCTTCTCACATAACTTGATCAAAAAGACTGATAAGACGGATCGATAGCATGAGTGCTTTCACACAATTTTTCAAGAAGATCTTTCGCAGGGAAAAAATCCCGCCCCCCGAGAACGTAAAAACAGCTCCGCTCGATCCTTCCTCTCTGGAATCCTTTTGGGACCTTGAAGAGCAACAAACGATCGCAGTCGGTGCTGCACAATCCATCGGGATTGAACGGGATCATAACGAAGATACGCTCTTCGTTCTACTTAGTAACGCAACAAGGGAAGACACGCTTCCTGATTTTGGTTTATTCCTTGTTGCAGATGGCATGGGAGGTCATAGAGCAGGTGAGGTTGCCAGCTCGATCTCTGTACGCACAACGGCACGCTTATTAACAGAAGGTGCATTTCTGAGATTATTGGAGAATGACAACCGGGAAAACGAACTTCCACTTCAGGAACTCATCCGAGAGGCGCTCGAAAAAGCTAATGATTCAGTCGTCGCTCAGGTCCCTGGTGGTGGAACCACGTTAACGGCGGCGCTACTGCTCTATAAGCAGTTAACCATCGGTCACGTTGGAGATAGTCGAGCCTATATTATTAAAGACGGAAAGAGCGAGGTTATCACGCGGGATCATTCGCTTGTTGAAAGGCTAAAAGAGCTAGGGCAAATAAGCCCTGAGGAGGCGGCCAGTCATCCGCAACGAAATGTGCTCTACCGCGCGATAGGTCAGGGCGCAAACCTTGAGGTGGATATCGTCAGTCACCCCATCCCACGTGGTGGATATCTACTGCTTTGTTCCGACGGGTTATGGGGTGTTGTCCCGGATCATGAAATTCGCAGAATCATCTATAAATCCGGCCACCCTCAAGCGGCATGCGAGGAATTGGTACGAGCGGCAAATGCGGCCGGTGGACCGGACAACATTTCGGCGGTGCTGGTAGGATTCCCGCC
>DUEW01000136.1 GCA_011174845.1 Anaerolineae bacterium
CCTCACCCTTACCCTCTCCCCACAGGGAAGAGGGAATATTTCACTCTATCGTTTTCAGTGAGATGATCGGGGTGAGAGTGGGTGTTGCCGATCTACCCCCGATCCTTGAAGAGCACAAGCATCATCAGGGTAGTGGTCGTAGCTCGAACGCGGTGAGGCAGACGGGCGGGCATATAGACCCATGTCCCGGGTTGGGCGGTGAATGAGTCATCTCCCAATACAAGCTGCGCATCCCCCTTTAGGAAGGTCAGCATCGCAGGCTGGGAGGCGGCATGCTCCGAAAGCGCTTGCCCTTCAGCGAAGCCAAAAAGAATGACCTTCATCCCTTCGTCATCGTGCAATGTCCGGCTGACGATGCTGTCTGCTGGGATATCGGGGATCAAATCACTCAAGTTGGAAATGAGGTTGTATCTCTCAGACATCGTGGGATCCTTCCCTTGGCTTTGCGCCCAACCCAAAATTAGCGTGCGCGTAATATCCCCCGTGTGAGTTCACATACCTTGGGAGTTTTACAACCGATCCAAGGCGTCCGCCATCGGATCAGCGGAGAACCAGAAGATAACAGTGGTCACGATCGCCGAGGTGAGGCACCAGGCGCAGGTCGCGCCGATGACAAAGGGCTCAAGAAACGTCAGATAGATCGAGAAGAGCGTGCCAAAGGTCGCCATGCCGAAGATCGCTACGATCGCCAGGTCTGAAAGGCGACCCGTGCTCAATCGAGCGACAAACCACGTTGCCAGGATGAAAAGATAGCCAGCAATCCCTAAGGCACCAACCGGAATGACGCCAAACAACATTGCGTATTTGCTCTGTTGAACAGTGTTACAGTCTCCCACTGGACCACACACCGCCTCAGCACCACTGGCCTCGACAATGGTGAGGTAAATGGCGACAAAAAGACCCACCACAGCGAGGAGGGGAATAAGTACGGAGAGCAGGCTAGACGTTTGAGGGACGGTCTGTTGGACCACACGTATCAATGCAACTACAAAAGTGACGATCATTCCAACCAACACGACAATGGAGAGGATATTGCCGACTAAATCGTTCTTGATCTTGTCAATCACCGTCGGTTTTGGTTGATCAAAAGGGATCATCGAACTTGGGGTTGCTGTTTGAGGTGGGTTCGTCGCCGACAGAGTTTGACCAGGAGTTACCGTCTCAGATGCCTCCGTGGGTGAGGTGATCTCCTCTGGCGTTGGCTCTGGTGTCGGGAAGGGAATCATTTGAGACAATAATGCGGCTAAGCCAGGGATGTCGGGCCAGTCGATTCCACCTTGGGCGAGTCCCTGCTCGATGATCCCAGGGAACTGCTCAGGGATGTCGACCGATCCAAAGAGCATCGTCTCGTCTACGGTCAGATTCGGTACCCCTGTGAGATCATGCGCTTCGAAACGCTCAATCGTTGCCCAATAGAGTTCACCGCCGGCGGCGCTCGAGACGTCCACATAGAGAATCTGCAGCCTATCACCCATCGCCCCAATCACGGGTGGCAATTCGTCAGGTTCTAGAGACGCTTCAGTTGGAAGATAGACCCACTCAATTTCAGTATTGAATATCGCCAAGACCACAGGGAGATCCTCGGTCATCACCTTATGGCAGTGGGGGCAAGTAGGTGAATAAAAGAGAACCGCCCTCACGACGGGATTCTGCGCAATCGCTGGAAAAACGAAAGCGGTGAAGGCGCTAAAGATCATCAACGAGAGACAAAGCACGAAGCGTTTCATAAATGCCGTCTTAAGCAAAACAGAGCATCATTCGTAATGGCGCTTATTATACCGCTGTCTCATAGGCTATCCTGTTTGAGCGTCCATAACCTACCGAGGGCCTTCTCAAGCCTTGCTCTTAACGCTTCACCTTTAGCGCTGGTGACGTCGTCTTCGTTCTCGAAGATGACGTAGGGAACCCGTATTCCCCGTACGGTCAAGTGGGTCGGGCTGTCAGCGGTGAAATCAGCCCAGTCGTCCTCACGGTAAAGATGTTCCATCTTTATATCTGCTAAGCTGTGCTCAAGGATGCTGTCTGGACGTTCGGGGTTTCGTCGTTTACGGTTCTTGCGTAGCGATTCTTGGTACGAGACCTGAACATAGAAACTTGCCGCCTGCTTTAGGATGGTGTCGCTCAGGTGTTGATAGGCAGCTTGATAGCCGCCGTGTTCATTGCCGCGTGAGAACTCGATTAGGACCGTGCCCTCATTCTCGTTGTCGCGACACCACTTGTCATAATCCAGGCTGAGGCGTCGGATGAGCAGATGCCAAAGATCATGGTGGAGAAAATCTTCATCGGGGGTGGTGTGGCTTCTGGGGCGACCGAAGACACGCTCCAACAAGTCGTCCTCTTCGAACCATGCCCAAAGCAATGGGAAATCGTCTAGGATGTGCATCGGGCCCACATGGTAGCGGTCGATTCGCTCATCCAGTGGGATCTGCTGTAAGTAGTGTGAGATCTCGCTCTTACCCGCTCCAGGGCGAGCGTTGAGGATCAGGACAGGAAAAATGTTCTTCATTTCTTACTTACGACATTGATCATGAGTTTTCTATGCACCCTATCGTTCGGTTTGGCTAAACCTCGCCTCATCCTTTCTTGCCTTCTCACAGGGTCGTTAGACGAAAAGGAGATCATAACATACGCTCTGGAGGGAAATCTTGGAAGTCGTAAGACCCCCTGAGACAGGCGAAAAGTCGATCCGTAATCTATATAATCTTAGCAAATTCCATGCCACCGGGTAATTCTGACGTGAGGGAGGGCATCCGTCAAGTCCAGAAATCAAAGATCGGACATTACCATGTTTGACTCCACTGCAAAAAAATAACTGCGAAGAAAGGACCGAAGGGGCGTTAGGAATGACAAAGAAGAAGGATGACACATCTTCCCACGAGTTTAGAGCTCGCGGGAAGCTTATTTCCCAATGTCGTAAGGGCGACCGGCCGGTCGCCCCTTCAAGAAAATCATAGAGGACTCCCTTCGATCACACTCACAAAAGGGATTCAACGCATCATCACATGTCATCCTAAGCCCCTCGACATTGCTCGGGATCTTCGGCTCCGCCGAAGTGTGCCTCAGAATCCCACTTTCAATCGCGCGTAATCTCTCACACATACGACACCTCCCGATGAACAAAATGGTAGAATTCCAACAATCAGACCCCACAGGGTCTAGGCATCCCGAGAAACAGCTTTACTGCCGCAATAGGAGAAGCTTGGAGAAGGGGTCGTATGATGAGTGACCCATCCTGCATATTCTGCCGCATCATCGCCGATCAAGCGGAAGCCAGCTTCGTCTATCGCGATGAGACCGTAACGGCCTTCATGGATATCAACCCGATAAACCCTGGCCACTTGCTCGTGGTGCCCAACCGACATGCTTCTAGCTTGGGGGAGGTGAATGATGAGGTTGGCAGCCACATGTTTGTCGTGGGCAGAAAGCTGGCGCTCGCTCTGAGGCGCTCTGGATTGCGTTGTGATGGGGTCAACCTCTTCGTAGCGGATGGGGCTGCAGCCGGTCAGACTGTGTTCCACAGCCACTTGCACGTCGTTCCCCGACACGCCGGGGACGGTTTTGGATTTCACTTCCCTCCAGGATATGCAAGAGGCGCATCACGTGCGGATCTCGACGCGGTTGCCAACAGGGTGTGCGCTGTTCTAGAAGAGAATTAGATTGATACTCAAGCGTAGCGCGCGGTTGATTGGTTAATCGAGGATGTGTGAGAGATGATGAACGCCATTCAGAAAATATGTGTTTTCTGTGGATCGAGCGATAAGATCGGTGAACCCTATCTAGAAGCGGCGAGTGAGATGGGACGAGCTCTGGCGAAGCGAAATCTAACATTGGTGTATGGGGCGGGAGGGACAGGTTTGATGGGAGCCTTGGCGGACGCTGTGCTTGCGGGCGGTGCTCACGTGATTGGAATAACACCGGAAAGCTTCAACACCCCCCAACTTATCCACCCAAACCTGGCAGAACTGCATGTCGTCAAAACCATGCATGAACGTAAAGCCTTGATGGTTGACATCTCCGACGCCTTCATTGCACTACCGGGCGGCTTCGGCACTCTTGAAGAGTTATTTGAAATCCTTTGCTGGGCTCAAGTCGGCCTGCACAACAAGCCGGTTGGCGTCCTCGATTCTCTGGGCTACTTTGGACCGCTACACAATCTGATCGAACACGCCCGTGAAGAGGGGTTCATCTATGATGAGCACCGAGCCCTGCTGATACAGGACGCCGATCCTGATGCTCTGCTCGATCGAATGACGATCTACCAACCACCAGATGGGTTGGAGCGTTGGGTAAACCGACCGGAGGAGGTGCAATGAACGCAGCCCAATTCTTCGACCATTGGAACAAAGTGTGGAGGGATTTGCAACGCGCGGTGTCGATGTTAAAAGATGAGCATTTGGATTTCCGCCCTGCAGAGCGTTATCATCGCACCGTGGGAGATATTTTGTTTCACATCATCGATATTGAAAAGTTCTGGATCCACGATGTCATCCAAAAGGGAGGCCCCACATTAACCGATGAGGGCATGGATCGACTGAGGACGGTGACCGAGATCCGAGGTGAAATGGAAGCGGTACATAAGCGGACGATGGATATCTTGGCTACATTACCCGTTGAGGATTTCAATCGCATCGTCCAGGTTCCCCGGGATGGCACGCCGAAATTGGGCTGGATTCTCTGGCATGTCTTCGAGCAGCAGATTCATCATCGCGGCGAGCTCTATCTCTGCCTGAGCTTGATGGGCATGGACCGTCCAAAGACCGATCGACCCGGATAGGATCTACCTTCTGGGCGTGGAACTCGGAGGTCCAGAGAATTGTTGAGGTTTACAAAGAAACAGGCCGATGTCTGAACCCATACGCATGCTACACTTCGCCGACTTACACGTAGGTATGGAGAACTACGGTCGGTTAGATCCCACCACTGGTACCTCGAGCCGGGTGCGCGATTTCCTTGACCGTCTGGATGAGGTCATCGATTATGCCCTTGAGCACGAGGCTGACTTAGCAATATTTTCAGGCGATGCCTTCAAGAATCGAGACCCTGAACCCACGCAACAACGCGAGTTTGCCCAGCGGATGAAGCGATTGGCCGACGCGGTTCCCACGCTTCTACTGGTCGGTAACCACGACATGCCCGGGATGGCTGCGAAAGCCAACAGCTTGGATATCTTTCGAGCCTTGGAAGTACCTGGAGTGAGGGTCGGTTATAAGTCCGAAGGTCACGTGATCGACACGCGGCGTGGACCGGTCTATCTGGCCTGGGTTCCTTACCCGATGCGTAATCGCCTGCTAAGCCGGGAGGAACATACGGGTAAATCGATCGAGGAGCTGGAAAACGCACTGCGTGAGGTGGTCTCTGACCTGGTGGAAAATTTGGCAAGAGAGGCAGACACCCACGACATGCCTCGTGTGTTGGCAGGTCATTTCTCGGTCGCAG
>DUEW01000137.1 GCA_011174845.1 Anaerolineae bacterium
GTTGGGTGGAGTGCACGATGAAGCCGAGATTCGAGGTCACCGCCGCACGTACATCGGAGCTATGCCCGGCCGTATCCTTCAAGCCCTACGACGAGTTGAGTCGCGCAACCCGGTGTTCATGCTTGACGAAGTCGATAAGTTGGGACGAGATTTCCGCGGAGATCCGGCCTCCGCACTTCTGGAGGTTCTTGACCCGGAGCAGAATCGCGAGTTTAGAGATCACTATCTTGAGGTTTCCTACGACCTTTCACAGGTCATGTTCATCACCACCGCCAATTGGGTAGAGACCATTCCCGCACCGCTTCTCGATCGGATGGAGGTGATTCGACTGTCTGGGTACACCGATCGCGAGAAGGCGTCGATCGCCCAAGGTTATCTCATTCCGCGCCAAATTCGCGAGAATGGCTTAAAGCCGGAAGAGATTGTTTTTTCGGACGAAGCCCTCCAGGCGATCATCCGCTCTTATACCAGAGAGGCAGGGGTTCGTAACTTAGAGCGGGAGATTGGCCGCCTCTGTCGAAAAGTGGCCACGAAAATTGCGGAAGGCAAGGCCGATAAGCTGGACATAACCCCTGATTTGGTTCGTGAACTCCTCGGTAAACCTCGCTTCTTTGGGATCGAGGAGGTGACAGAAAGGATCTCCGTACCTGGTGTGGCTACGGGATTGGCTTATACGCAGACCGGGGGCGATGTGCTTTTTATTGAAGCGACGGCGATGCCCGGCTCAAAACAGTTCCTGCTTACAGGATCCTTAGGGCAAGTGATGAAGGAGTCGGCACAAGCGGCTTTGTCACATGTTCGTGCGATGTCAAAGGAGCTTTCGATCGATGTTAAGTTTTGGGACAAACACGACCTCCATCTTCACGTCCCAACAGGCTCGCAGCCGAAGGATGGTCCCTCAGCGGGTGTGACCATGGCCGTCGCGCTCGCCTCCCTCGCCACAGGGCGCAATGTCCGTACTGACATCGGGATGACTGGCGAGGTAACCTTACGTGGAAAAATCCTTCCAGTTGGCGGTATTAAAGAGAAAGTATTGGCGGCACATCGAGCCTGTTTGACCACGGTCCTCCTTCCTCGCCGGAATGAAGTCGATCTTGAAGACGTCCCGGAAGAAGTCCGTAAAGAGATAAAATTCATCTATATCGATACCGTCGCTGATGCGATTAAGGTAGCATTAGATGGTAAGTCCACCAAGGGCAGAAGGAAAAAACCCTCGACATCCGCGCGCAAAACGGTAAAAACGGAATCCAAGCGAACGAAGGCACAATCTGGTAAAAAAAGGAAAACAAGCTCGACCAAGAGTACAAAGAAATCGAAATAACTCATCTGTAGTAGAAGGAACGTTGGAGGCGTTTTCGAAGTGCCAAAAGTGTTTATCATCGACGACGATCAAACAATGGTCTACCTGCTCCGGACATTATTAGAAATGGACGGTTTTGAAGTCGCAGAGGTGCGGGATTGGGATGCAATTTTGGAGACCGTGGAGGTCGAAAACCCCGATCTTGTCCTGATGGATTATTTCCTCCCCGATCTGGATGGGTTGGAGCTGTTAACTCAGCTCCGTGCTGATCCCAATCTTGCGCAGGTGCGAATTGTAATGTCCTCTGGGATGGACGTGTCCGATCAATGTATAGCCGCGGGAGCCGACGCATTCCTGCTCAAACCCTATACACCCGAGCAGTTGGTCGAGGTTATTAAAGAGAATGTCGGAGAGGATGGCGCAGGGAGTTAGATGAAATCCATTTTTGGGGGTAGATGATCAAAGTGACAAAGAGAAAGAAACGACCCACATCACGCCAATGGCGATTGATGGACTTACATTTACATACTCCGGCTTCAAGCGATTATCAGGAGCCGGATGTTTCCTGTCTGGATATCTTGTATCGGAGCGAAGCAAGAAACCTGGACATCATGGCTTTTACCGATCACAACACGATCGCAGGCTACCGGAAAATGCAGGAGGAAATCCAACAACTGGAATTCCTTGAGCGGTCAGGTCGAATAACTTCTGAAGAAGAAAGCCGACTGCGTGAGTACCGGCGTTTGTTGAAAAAGATCCTCGTTCTACCAGGATTTGAGTTTTCCGCCACTCTTGGTTTTCATATCTTGGGGATCTTCCCACCTGAAAAACCCGTGCGTGAAATTGAGCATTTACTCCTCAGCCTCAATATTCCTTCGGACCAACTTGACGCTGGTTCGATGACCGTCGGGGCCACGAGTGATGTTCTAACTGCGTATCGCTTGATTGATGAAGCAGGAGGCTTAGCCATTGCCGCTCATGCGAATTCGACCCACGGTGTAGCGATGCGGGGTTATGGTTTTGGCGGTCAAACGAAAATTGCTTATACACAGGATCCCCACCTTCACGCTTTGGAGGTCACAGATCTGGGCCAGAGAGGTCGACGCGCGACGGCGGCTTTCTTTAACGGTACGAAACCGGAATACCCGCGGCGGATGCATTGCATCCAAGGCTCGGACGCACATCGCTTGCGAACCGATCCCAAGGATAAGAAGCATCTAGGTGTAGGTGATCGGGCAACGAAGGTGAATCTCCCAGTGGTTTCCTTTGAGGCATTAAAAGAACTGTTCATACAAAATGATTTTGCCCGAACCAGGCCGCATTGGCCTGCATCGGACGAAGAGTTCGATTTCATTCAGCAGGCGAGGGAGGAAGGCCCAAGTATTATTCAAGACTTTCACGAAAGTATGACGGTTCAGGGAGGTCGTTTGTATGCCATCATCGCTGATGCCTGTGCCTTCGCCAACGCAAACGGAGGAACGTTATACATTGGGATCGGTTCAGAGGCAAAGAAATTGCCAGTGGAGATCTCAAAACCAACGGCCGCTATTCGACGGTTAGAACAGGAGTTGAGTAAACGCATCAGCCCTCCTTTAGCTTGTCAAGTAGATCAGCAAGAAACTCAAGGCGTGAAGGTGATCCGAGTCCTTGTGCCTCGCGGCGAAGATCCGCCTTATGCGGTTGATGACAACAAAATCTATGTGCGTGACGAGGCCGACACAGGTCTTGCAGTACGAGATGAGATCGTACAACTTGTGCTGCGTGGATCTTCAGCGGTTGTCAGTCCGATGGATCTTGAGCCAAAGCCTGCGGAGGAAGAAGAGACTGCAGAGGTCGGGGTTCAGCCGCCACGGACCGGGGTGGAAATCGTTGAGTTCGAGAAGAGAAACGGTGTCTCCTACTACACGATGCGTGATCTAAGGAATGGGATGGTGGTTAAAAATGTAACGCGATCTTCTGCGCGCCTCCTTTGGCACTACGCCATATCCCAATATACTGCTCTGCCGAGAGATTTAAAAGAGGTTCAAGTGTCGTGGCAACGCGATCTAGGACTTTTACGGGTTCAAAGGCGGGGGAAGAAGAAACGTTTCGATTTGGTGCAGAAGTCGCCCCAGGGGATCCGTTATTATTTTGGTGTGACAGAAGATGGTATCCATGGTGAGTGGAAGCGTTTAGTTGGAGGTGAGGCCGAGTAAGGGCGCGGGTTAGGTTACGGATCAAACATTTTCTTCACCCCGGAGAAGCACCACAGGACGAAACCAGCGCGATCTGCAGGCCTGCAGATCGCGCATCACAATATCCTATCGGGAGCGAGGATGGACATACGCCCATTCAATTACGACCAGGACTTGGAAGCAGTTCTCGAGCTTTGGAGAAAGAGCGCGCCTGGGATCCAGATGTCGCCTTCAGACGAGCCTGCGGAGATCCGCAAGAAATTGCAGCGGGACCCGGATCTGTTCTTGATCGCTGAGGAAGGTGGGCAGATCATCGGAGCCGTCATGGGGGGCTATGACGGTCGAAGGGGCATGGTCTACCACTTGGCGGTCGATCCCTCTCGCAGACACGAGGGATTGGGGCGGGCCTTGATGAAAAAGATTGAAGATTGTTTGCGAGGTAAAGGCTGCTTGAAGTACTATCTGCTTGTCACCAAAAAGAACCGCGAGGGGATCGCTTTTTACGAAAGCTTGGGTTGTGAGGTGATGGACCTTTATGTCATGGGGAAGGTGATCCAATGAGGGTAGGTATTCTCACGATTTCGGATCGAGCGTCACGTGGGGAGCGGGAGGATCGATCGGGCCCATTATTACGAGAGAAGGTTCAGGATCAAGGTTGGGATGTAATCTTGTTCGAGGTGGTTTCCGA
>DUEW01000138.1 GCA_011174845.1 Anaerolineae bacterium
CGCCCAAAAAACCTGGCGGCTCCGTAGGTGCCATTCTGCACCTCGCGAATCAAGGATTAACGGCTTACGAATTAGGTTGGGTTCGATCCATACGGGTGTCAGAGGAGACGTGTGCAAAAATCAAGCATACGTCGGTAGAAGCAGGTGTCAACATTAGTGTACACGCCCCGTACTACATAAATCTAAACGCGGATCGTGAGGAATGGCCCAGGAGTCGGAAACGATTAATGGAAGCAGCTCAATATGGTAATCTCGCTGGAGCAACGGACATCGTTTTCCATCCCGGCTCATATTTCGGAGGCCCTCCTGAGAAAGCTCTTGAAGTTGCTCTTCCCAGGTTACGTGGCTGCGTCGAAGAACTTCGTTTTTCTGGGATTATAGTCACACTACGACCTGAAACGATGGGCAAAGGGGCTATGTTGGGTTCACTCGAAGACACCCTGATCCTCTCTCAAGAGATCGAAGGAGTTGAGCCATGCTTGGACTTTGCTCATCTTCACGCCCGACCTGGAGACGGCTCAATTAATTCGTATGCTGAATGGCGTGAGCTTCTTATCAAATACAGGGAAACCCTCGGGGCGGATGCCTTACGGCGTCTCCATTGTCACCTTTCGGGAATAGAATACGGATCCAAGGGTGAGCGTAATCACCTCATGCTGGCTGATTCTGATTTCGACCTTGAAGATCTTATACAAGCTCTGGCTGAACTCGATTGTCAGGGACGTATACTTTGTGAGAGCCCTCAAGACATGGATGTCGACGCTCAATATATTAAACTTACGTGGGAACGAATCTCAAGCAAATAGCGCTACGTAAGCTGAGTGTCGGGGCAAGTGAGTAAAACACACATTACCATGAAGATCAAATAGCCGATGCGGCATACCTAACTGTTTGCCTATCGGAACGAAACCTGGTTTCCAAACGCTTCCATAATTTCTCAAAGAACTGTTGTCTCAAGAACTTCCCGCAAGCTTAAAACTTGAGGGAAGCTGGACACTACATACATGTTCCTTGAGCGTCCGTGACCGCCGAAGAATCATTCCATCACACCTGGGAAAAAGAATGATTGAGTTCACTCGACCTTGATGTCCACTCATCAGCAACCACGATGTATGGGTGGACACGTCCTATCCGCTAGTCAGGTAGCCCAGGAGGGTTTTAAACACCCTTCTTTACAGGAACCACAAAAGGCGTTCTAAAGGGGAATTGATTACTTCGATTTAAGAGTTTAGTTTTAGCTTTGCGCCATCAATCCTGCGGAAATTCGATTTCCTCCCTGCCGAGTAACTTATCACGGATACGCTCGATCACGATTTCGAGGTGGTGGGGCTTATGGACAAAATCCAGATCATCCGTTCGAATGCTGAGCACTGGACACAGATCGAAGCCTGCCATCCACTCCTGGTAATAAGAATCTAGTAGCTTCAGATATGCCGCATCAATACTTCTTTCCATGTCGCGACCGCGATCCAAGATACGGTCCAATAATACTTCTACGGGTGCCCAGAGGTAGATGAGCAGATCAGGAAGCGCCAAGGACCCCACGATAAGATCAAACACGTGCCGATAAGTCTGATAATCTCGTTCTGTGATTGTTCCCAAGTTTAAGGCTGCTCGGGCAAAGATTTCAGCGTCCTCGTATATCGATCGGTCGATGATCGCTGATTGTGGAGCACGAGAGAGCGCCATATGCTGTTCTGCACGGTGTCCGAGGAAGAAGATTTGCAGGTGAAAAGCCCAAGTGTGCATTTCAGCATAGAAATCGGCTAAATAGGGATTATCTACAACGGACTCGTAGGCTGTAATCCAACCAAGGCGCCTGCCCAAGCATTCGGTGAGTGATGTCTTACCAGAGCTGATGTTGCCAGCTACAAGGACGAAGTGTTTTGCCATCCCGACTACCTCCTCTATGCCTCGTTCGGGTCAGAATTCTTAAATTCGTTGGTGCTCCTCGTTGAGACACATGCTGCCCTTAGTGTAAGCAGAAGGAGACCAAAAGAAAGACCCCATAGGGGCCATATCGGATACGTCGAGTTTTACTGCAGAGAAACAAATCTTATGCTCACAATTCCTCTGAACCTAACACTCACTGAAACCACACGCGTAGCACTTTCGGCAACCCTCTTCCCTGACGACCGCCCCGGCACCGCACTCGGGGCAGAGATCCCCGATCTTCAGTTGGGATTGATCTTCTTGCTTTGAAACCAACTCAGCCATGCCCATCTCTGGCGTGTCACCCAAGTATGCTGCGAGCGCTTGCGCAAGACCATCCGGGAGCGATAGCACCCGATTTGGTCCGAAGCCAAGTGGGCGACCGCCTCCGATACCAGCAAGTTGACGGACCACTTCCGCTAATCGGTCTCGCGGCGAAACGGGGGAGGCAACGCGCAAGATGTAAGAAATCATCCTCCCAATCGCCTCCGATACAGCAGCGGTGGCAGACCCTGCTTTAGCCGTGGTGATAAAAACCTCAAAAGGTTGATTGGTTCCGTTATAGTTGACGGTGACGAAAGCTTTGCCTAAAGGTGTGCTCACATGATATGTGCTGCCATCCAGCTTCTGAGGACGAGGTTTTTTCCCTTCCAACCACATGTGAAGCTGGGCTGGTGCCCGTGAGAGCATCCTGCCTTCAACCGTTGATTTGGTTTCTAGGACCACTTTTTTCCTTGAGCCCGTAACGTAGACCGTTAACCCCTTACAACCTAACTCCCAAGCCAGTTTATATGCACGGGCGACATCGTCTTCGCTGGCATTCAAGGGAAAATTAACCGTTTTACTCAAGCTGTTGTCGACAAAAGCTTGGAGCGCAGCTTGCATGCGTACGTGTTCTTCAGCGCTGATATCTTGTGAGACAACGAAAATGTCTCGAATGTACTCGGGAACCTCTTCCACCGTTTGACAGGAGCCGGTTTCCATCACTCGATCAATGATCCGATCGCGTGTAGGTTCGTCTAGGCCAGCTTCAATCATCGCTTGTTCAAAAAGCGGGCTGATGTATGTCAAGCGGAGGGTTTTCCCGTTATCGTCAACATTACGAAAATAAGCCAACGCGAAGATCGGCTCACAACCGTATCCTTCACAGCCAGCGACAGTCGCTATAGTGCCAGTAGGTGCGACAGTGGTTTGGGCAGCATTCCGAATACCATTATCCCGGATGCCATCCCTCACTGAGTCCCAATCGATTAGCGGCCGGTTATAATTTCTGGTGTAAGCTGCGAGCGGTTGAGGGGGATCCCAACGGAGATTGTCAGGATCATAGATACTGCCCTCGCTGGCTGGGAAAGAACCCCGTTCTCGGGCCAGATCGACGCTCGCCAACATGCAGTGATAGCGAATAAATTCCATCACTTGAGCGGCGAACTCTTGGGCTTCTTCAGAGCCGTATTTGATGCCGACATGATACATAAGATCACCCAAACCCATGATACCAAGACCAATGCGTCGGGCTCTTTGAGCAGCTTGCTTGAGTTGGGGTAATGCGGGAACGTACTTGTTTGCTGTGACTACATCGTCCAAAAAACGTGTTGCCAGGATCACACTCTCGCGCAACTTTTCCCACTCTACTGTTTTCTCAGGACCCATATGTTGAGCCAGATTAATTGAGCCCAGACAACAGTTCTCATATGGACCTAAAAACTGCTCGCCACATGGGTTGGTTGCTTCTAATTCATACATTTGAGGCAATGGATTGCTTCGATTGGCTGTGTCGAGGAATAGTACACCCGGTTCACCGTTGTGGTGGGCTTGCTTGACGATTAACTCAAAGATTTCTCGCGCACGAGCTGTTTCAATGATCTCTTTGGTATGAGGCGCGACCAGGTCAAATGTAGCGTCATCCTCTACTGCCTGCATAAATTCATCAGTGACACCCACAGAGATGTTGAAATTAGTTATTGCGTCCTCGTCGATTTTACAGGTGATAAATTCACGGATGTCAGGATGATCGATCCTAAGCACCCCCATGTTCGCGCCCCGTCTTGTGCCCCCCTGCGCAATCTCGCCGAAGGCTTTGTCGTAAACATGCAAGAATCCAACAGGTCCTGTCGCTTGACCGGCAGAGGAATGAACGATAGATCCTTTGTGCCTCAAACGGCTGAAAGAGAAACCATTTCCACCGCCGGTTTGTTGGATTAATGCAGCATCGCGAAGGGTTTGGAAAATCCCTGCCGAGTCACGCCCCATGTCGTCTGAGATCGGAAGGACAAAGCAGGCCGCTAACTGCCCCAACGGCGTTCCAGCCCCCGTAAATGTTGGTGAGTTGGGCAAGAAACATTTTGTTGCGAGCAACTGATAAAACTGCTTGGCTATTGAAAGAACGTCTCCTCCCCACTCTTTCTCAGCCTCTGCTAAGTGAAAAGCTACTCGCCATAGCATCTCCTCCGCCGTCTCGACTGGCTGCCCGTCTTCACCACGACGGAGGTAACGCTTGATAAGAACCGTTCGGCCGTTGTCACTTAATTCGATACCCCCTAGACCTTCTGGAAGAGCAGGTCTTCCACCGGGAGTCGATTGCTCAATCCCTACCTCAATGTCACTGTTTGTAGTTTCCAACATCCCAGCTGTCTCCTAACGCGTCAAGGTCACACGTGTGCCAATCCATCCAGCAACGAGAGAACTAAGATTATTAATGGCTCAACTTTCTAACAGACGGTCGATTTCCCCCCGGATCGCTTGTAGGTCATCTAACCCCAGATAGACAATGGCATACCGGATATAGGCGATGTGATCGAGGTGTTTTAGACCAGCAATAGCTAAATCGCCAATCACTCTTGAAGACACTTCCGCTCTTCCCATCGCTTGTAACGCTGATTCGATCTCACCAATCAGTCGATCGATGTCAGCTGCTGATACCGGTCGCTTAGCACAGGCGATACGTACCCCCCGTGCTAATTTATCCCGGTCAAACTCCTCCCGGGTACCGTCCTGTTTGATTACAAGTGGAGTTGAAAGGATGGCTCTCTCATAAGTACTGAAGCGGTGCTCACATCCTATGCAAACCCGCCGTCTTCGTATACCGCCTTTGGAATCTCGATACGTGTCGATCACCCTTGTCTGTTCGCTGCGACAATAGGGGCAGCGCATCGATCTTACCTCACTCAGCACACGTGTTCGGCGCCAGATGTTGGATGTAATACTTCTCGAACCCCGATATCTTCGGGTTGAGGGGCCACATTCTAACATCTGCTCCTAATGGGAGCAAGACTTAGAGCCCTATAAAACCTTAAAAAAATTAGTACCATGGTCACCTATCCTTAAACACGGCAGATCGGCGCCGGGAGGAGGAGACCGACGCCAATCTGCATGCGAAGGTGGTTCACCGAAGCCGCCGGAGAGTTATCAGCTTCTTCGGCTTCCCCCTTGAGGTAGAAACGGTTGAGCTCGAGAGCCCAAACCGCTACCGCCGTCGTAGAAACGCTGGGATATCAAGATCGTTGACATCGAAAGCGCGCGGCTGGAATTCTTCCGCAGCTACATCCCTTCCCATAACTGGTTCAGCTGTTGCCTCAGTACGGCTGCGGGGTCTGCGGTCTAACTTCCGCGTACCGCTAGAACGTGCAAAACCGGTGGCGATCACGGTCACCCGTAATTCATCACCCATGTTGGGATCGATCACCGCGCCGAAAATCAAGTTGACCTCCGGATGGGCGGTTTCCTTGATAATTGCGGCCGCCTGGTTGACCTCGTAGAGGCTCAAATCCGATCCACCCGTGACGTTAAAGAGGATGCCTCGTGCACCATCGATCGTGATGTCCAATAAATTGCTGGAAATCGCTTGTTCAGCTGCTACCCGTGCACGATCCTCACCAGAGCCTCGACCAACCGCCATGAGAGCAGCTCCACCCTCCGACATGATGGTACGCACATCGGCGAAGTCAAGGTTAATCAAACCAGGGACGGTGATCAGTTCACTGATTCCTTGGATGCCTTGACGCAGGACATCATCGGCAAGCTTAAAAGCCTCATGCAAGCTAGCACGCTTATCAGCGATCTGGAGCAGGCGATCGTTAGGTATCACAATCAGGGTATCGACGTGCTCTTTTAGTTTCTCAATCCCTTCCTCGGCCGTTTTCCGCCTCTTGGCCCCTTCAAAGGTAAACGGACGAGTAACCACACCGATGGTCAATGAGCCGACCTCTTTCGCGATCTGAGCGAGGATCGGGGCTGCACCGGTGCCGGTGCCTCCACCTATGCCAGCGGCGATGAAAACCATGTCGGTGCCTTTGATCACCTCGTATAGCTCC
>DUEW01000139.1 GCA_011174845.1 Anaerolineae bacterium
GTGGTAAGGTGCGAAACATTTCCTCTGCGGAGAGGACGTCCTCTGAATCTAGAAAAATCGGAGATGGATCTTTCATTCTCATCTTGCGGATAGGATGCTCAACATTGTGGTCATAACACGTGTAAACGGAGAGGGATAAGCATCAGATCGCTTCATCTACTACTGGCCGATGAGACATCCCCCACAAAGTTCGTTCCACTCCTGAAAAGTGTCTCCGGGTAGATATTCAATCTCTCGCTGGTCGCCATGAATAATTAACACACGTTGACCACTTGAAAATGTGATGGCTTCTCCATCCACCAATATACTCTTACAGCTCCCTCGAAGGCAGTCCAAGGTCAGATTACCACTCTCCTCGTTTACACCCAAAATACCAACATCATTACCGATGAGTATCCCAGTGTTTCCATTCCATGTGATATGTATCTCGCGATCTCCCTCATTTCTCACGACCATTATTCTCCCGGATAGTAGATCAACAACCGTCGAAGGTTCACTCTCAATTTCGTCCGCACTAGATAAGTCCCAATGCGGATCAAGCAATGTCAATTGAATTTGAGCGTCACGATCAAGATAAAGCGAAATCCCTGAAAGTTCGTTTAATACCTCAAATGTTGTTTCTAATGCGATGCGAGTTTCTGTGCGTGAGGCAATCCTCACGCCGGCTGGAATTGTGCCTAAATGCCCCACCATCTCCACGAGCTTCTTCCCCTCTTCGTCCATCAGCCCAGCTGACCCTTGTACTAACACTGCATAACCATAATCCACAGCAGGCGGGATGTTTACATTACGTCGCAAACGAGAGATTCCCAACACCCCCAAGATGAGGATAAACGCCAATAGGATACCTGCCCTTACAATTGCTAAGGGAGGTGTGCCACCCCTCTTTCCACTCACCTGAATCACAACTACAGATACGTTGTCATCCACATCACGCCCCAACGCAAGACTAATCAAGTGACGTGCCGCTTCTAAAGGTGTGGTACCTTCGACATAGGCCGCAACTTTATCCAACCCAACGAATGGGTGGCCATCCTCGGGACTAATCCGGGTTAGACCATCGGAGGTGAGCACTACACGGTCGCCAGCCTGGAGTGTCATCCCTCGAGGATCACCAGATTGAATCAATGGCGCTTCGGAGTTGCCAAGCAAACGATCTCCTGGACGTGTAAGCCGGGTAGTCTTTCCTTCTCTTATTAGAAGGGCCATTGTATGACCAGCGTGAGCGAAGAAAAATCGACCACGGTGGATGGCAATTAAGGTGACGGCAACCTCTCCGATCCCTTCCCCCGACCTATTCGTTTGGGATAAGAATTGAGCTCCCCCCTCTACTTGATCACGGAGCAATGTGTTGAGGTCACGATTGAGGGATTGAGAGATCCCTGAAAAGAGCTGGTTTGCAAAGATCTCGGCAGCTTCACCGGCCCGAAGATGTCCGTCGCCGTCTACCACAACTGCGAGAGTGAGGTCCAAACCACCACGGGTTCGTATCTCCTCCACAAACACCCTATCCTGCTGCGGAGGCTCGGGTGAGATAGCCCCGGGGGTCTGCTCATACGCATATGCCACTCTACCGCGCTGGCCAAACATCCTTTGATCACCTCAGATGGGGTAGTCGGGGACAGCAGTTCCTTGGTCTTTCGAATAGGATGAGGACATTCGTGCCTCTAACAAATCTGGATGTGATTACCTGACCAATACATATAATCCCATAACCTGTGAGCAGCAGAGGTTACTTCGTTGGTGACGCGAGCGATTCGGGCGTATCAGTCGGTATAGGCGTTCTCGTTGGCGTCCTCGTTGGTGTCTTGGTCGGTGTTCTCGTCAGGGTTCGAGTAAAGGTTTGGGTTGGTGTGGGTCTTGGCGTCCTAGTACGCGTTGGAGGTGGTGTTGTCGGTACAGCGGTTGGTGGCACAAACAAAGGGCCCAAAGGTGTTCGTGTCAACGTTAATTGTTGATCGATTGAGGTGGCGGTTTCTGAGGACGCCGTAGGCGTTAACACCAATCCGCCGCAGAATCCACTATAGGAGTAAAGGTGATTGCGGGTCGCATCCATTGGGCTAATGTCTCCCATTGGATTTACCCAGATATGCTGGCCTGTTTCCAAGGATATGCCGTCTCCACCATAGGTTTCATGGAAGACCTCACAGCGGCCACTAAAACAATCCACATCCAAACGCTGTTCGTCCTGGGAGGAGATCGCTCCCATGACGCCAGACTCTAACCTTGCCACAGCTCCCAATGGCGATCTCACAATGGTCGAGGTCGCTGAGTCAGATCTGCGATCCAATAGAATAATTCCAGTTTCAAGCAGAAGAATTGTCTCCGGATCGAGAGGACCCTCAGCTATTGTGCGGATTTCGATTTGTGTGGTGGGTCCAAGGTATAGGATGCTTCCATCCGCTAACCCCAGCCTAGCGTATGAATCTCCTCCATGAATAATAACGAATACACCCTTTCCAGAAGCCACGAGATCCTCGACCTTTAAGTCGTGTCGCCCAATACTGGGACTTAGGACTTCCCCCTTGCCCGTGAGGTTGGATACGAACGCAACCCCTGATGGCAGCAGAGGGATGGTCGGCACACTTCCCTGATCGATCATCGAACGTTGAAGCTTGGGCAATAACACTAGCCCCACAGTGATGAGAAGTATGGCGACAGATGCTACACCAAAGACAGGTAGAAGTGTACGTGGTATCTCTATTCCACCAGGAACCTTCAGGACCACTACAGAGACATTGTCATCAACTTCTCGCTCAAGTGCACATTTCACTAACAATTCGACAGCTTGTTTCGGTGAACGACCTTTAGTCAGGCTGACCAATTCTCGATCTTCGACATAGTGTCGGGAAGGATGATCGTGCCGGGTTTTGATCAATCCATCTGAGCAAGCAACGATCCTGTCCCCCGGTTTAAGCTGCATACCCTGAGCGGAATGCGCTTCAGTCTCAGATTCCTCCCCCCCCTTGACCCATACTCCAAGGTCCACAAGGACATCAGCATCGTACCCGATCGAGCGAACGATTTCGTCTTTACGAGGATGTCGAGCGATTTCTTCAGCGGTTAATTTCCCCGAACGGAGGATTTCATGCTCCCAGGTATGATCAACTGTAAGGGGCGACGCCTTATTCCCACGAATGAGATAAATCCGGCTATCACCGACATTGGCTACATATAGACGATCGCCAACAATGGCAGCGACAGCCGCAGTTGAACCCATGTTCCTTTTTCTCCGGCTGCGCCGAGCATCAGCAAAGACCTGTTCGTTCTCGGCTTTAAGCGCCTTCTCTAACATCAAAGGGATATCTTGACTGCTAGAGCGTTGACAGTGATCGATAACGGCATTAACCGTCACCTCAGCGGCTCGCTCCCCCGCGTTCTCACCACCAATTCCATCCGCCACTACACCCAAGGTCATCTCTAGTCCACCGGCAGTAGTAAAGGTTTCCGCCTGACACCGATCTTCTAGCAGCGTTCGCCTTGGTGAAGCACCGATATGTGAAAGGACGGCAAGCTGAACTTTATCTCTTGAGACCTTCGAGGAAGCCGTCATCGATACTGCCTCTTCATACCCCTACACTCTTATCGTAGAAACGTGGTTACGGAGGCCATGAGAATCGTCTTTTCGACTTAGGCAACCTTTGCGCCCGACGATCACCAGCGTAATATTTTATAACCCGGTTGAATTGCTCAATCGTAACCCGTAAATTCGGATCCTTCGAAAGACAGCCTTCAATGATGTATTCGTCGAGTTCTGCAGGGATATCCTGGCGTTCTTTCGATATAGGGACTGGTGTCGCACGCAGGATCGCGGAGGTTATGCTCCGATCTGTGACACCCAGAAACGGTTCCCGACCGACGATCAAAC
>DUEW01000014.1 GCA_011174845.1 Anaerolineae bacterium
TACGATCCCCGACGACATCGGACATAATCAGAGAGACAACGCGAGCAGGTGAAGCCATGCGTACCAAACCACCGGCTTTAATTTGTGATAGTGCGCGACGAACGGAATTTATCGACTCGATTGGCGCCCCTGAACGGATAAGGTGCATGTTTATGGCTTGGAGATCCTCGAGGCTCACTCCTGGTACGGGAAGCTCAAGCATGGCTGAACCACCACCGGAGATGAGAGCAACCACCAGATCGTCAGGTTTTGTCTTGGCAAGCATGGATTGAGTTGCGATTCCTGCGGTAAGGCTGCCTCTGTCAGGCAGTGGGTGACCCGCGGGGATGGGCGAAATACGTGAGGGTAATGAAACCTTAAAGTCAAGCGGAACTGTCGCTACCCCTGAAATCAGTCGATTGCCGAGGGCCTCTACTGCAGCGAGACTCATGGCAACGGATGCCTTCCCTGCTGCGACGATGAAAAATCGGGTGCTCGGTTTGATTTGGATCTCGTGAGTTCCTGCCGTTAGTTTGGATCCATGAAGGGTCAGATTTCGGGTGACAGCCAACTTCGGGTCAGCAGCAGTTAAGGCTGATTTTCGTATTTCGGCTAGATGTGCGATGTGATCCTTGAATTGAGGCTGGACATATGGCAGGTGACTCCGTTCGCTCATTATGGGTTTCCCGAGCTAAGGTCTTCGAAGTTCCTCTAATGCATTCTGGGCTGCTTCAGTGGGACTGACGCCACCGAGAATGACTGCCTCCACGGCTTGATGAAGTATGGGCCCGAAGGTCGCCAATTCCTCGGCGGATGGTTTGGGTTGAGCTACGGTGACAAGGCTGCTTGCTAATGCAGCGGCAGGACCTTCAGGCCACATCGCTAAGGATGAGGCTGTCGGAGGGAGCATTCCCAAAGCATAGGTCCAGGGACCGAGAAACTCCGGTTGAGTGAGCCAGGTGATGAGTTCAGATGCCAAACTTTGGCGTACAGGATCGAGGGTCACGATTGACCATGACCAAGTTTCAGTAGGGCAGATACCTGGCTGGGTGCGAGCAGGTATCGGAACAGCGCCGATGTTCTTCGGATCTTCGGTAGCCATAAAAGCGCTCAACGGAGCTATGGCGCTAGATGCCTGATCGGATTTCAAAGAATTCCATGTGTCGGTGGAGGAGAGGTACTGAAAGATGGAGGTGGAAAGGATTCCAGAGACATGAGCGGAACGATAAAAAGTTAATAAATCGTTTAGCGGGACCGGGTCGAAGGTCGGCATACCGTTGACATCGTACAGTGGACCACCGAGGGCCTTATACTGAAACAAAGTAAGCGCAGCGTTAGGATCACCAGCTGGGAAGACAAACGCGGCAGGTGAAGCGAGTATGTCAGACCATGAGGCTGGTGCTTCCTCGTATCTGCTGATTCTGTAAGCCAGTACCTCCACCTCGCTAGCAAAAGGCAAACCGAAGAAACTCCCTAGGTCATAGGTTGTTAAAAGGGCGTGGTCGTACCACTCGGGTGGGGTTGGTTCCGCGACCAATCCATTGAGGGGGACAAGTAAACCCTTCAAGGCCGCGCTGTTGAGAGCGATGGGATCGATCGCGATTACATCGGGTAATGCTGAGGGAGCGACATTATGGGCAGCTATGAGGGTCTCCAGGAGCCCTCCTGGCCCTCGCTCTTCTTTCAGCCGCACGATAATGGAGATACCAGGATTGGCTTGTTGAAATGCAGTCAACCTCTCTTGCAATAGGAAACCAGCTGGTGTGGACGGATCAGGGGCGAAGGTGGGTGTAAACCAGATGGTTAAGCTTCCTTTAGGGGTTGGGGATGATTGAAGTATCTGGGGTGTTCGTGTTGCAGTTTCCACGCCCACTGTTGTGGGGCTAGGAGTTGCCTGCACAGAGGGTGTGCTGCAAGAAGCAATCAATAGTATGGTCGATGCTAAGAGTAAGGTTGAGAGGATGCGCATGCTTCCAGGATTATACTGCTCTCTGAATGGATAATGAAGACACCCGTATCACACATCCAGAGCTTGAACCTCAAGAGCATGGACATCTCGGCATAGGTTTTTAGGAGATCAGTAGCCTTCCTTCCGACCTGTCCTAACCTTTTGGGTCATCTTTTTTCGTCAATCCTTCGACAGCCCTTCGACGAACTCCCTTCGGCAGCCCTTCGACAAGCTCAGGACATGGCTCAGAACAAGCAGGAAAAGGCTCAAGACAGGTAGGGCAGCTAAGTCGAAAGGTGGCGCAAGGAGGACTTGCGTCATCTCAAACATCATTGAATGAAGATGAGCTTATGGAGTCGGTTGCTGTCTGATCGCGGCGGATCGGCGATTCTCACCGCCCCCAGGTATGGGTATTTAATCGAGCATGTATCGCGGGGTGAAAGTACTCAATATACTTGTGCTACAATCGGAGTCGAAGATGGTTTCCGAACGTATTTCACCTATTCTACAAGGGTTACCCGCGAAGCCTGGTTGCTATTTGATGAAGGATAATACCGGGCATGTGATCTATGTCGGGAAGGCAATTCATTTACGCAATCGGGTTCGGTCATACTTTCAAGCTTCTGCCAACCTGGGAAGAAAATCGAGTGAAATGATTTCACACGTCGCGGACATCGAGTGGATTGTGGTCGGCTCAGAACTTGAGGCGTTGATCCTCGAGATGAATTTAATCAAACGCCACCGACCGAAGTATAACGTGCACCTTAAGGACGATAAGCGTTATCCTTACATCAAAGTTCACTGGGCCGATTCATTTCCAAAGGTAACGGTAACTCGACAGGTGAAAGATGATGGTAATCGATACTTCGGACCCTATACCAGCGCGTGGGCAGTACACCAAACACTGGACGTGTTACGCAAAATCTTCCCCTTTTTAACATGCGACCGGGTGATCACCGGAGAAGATCCTCGCGCTTGTTTGTACTACGATATAAAACTATGCCTTGCACCATGCATTGGAGCGATTGACCAGCCCAACTATCGAGCCATGATCAATGATCTGAGTCGATTTCTCCGAGGTCGCACCGAGCCGATCATCGGGAGGTTGAAGGAAGAGATGGCGCGCGCTTCCGCGGAGTTGGATTACGAAAGAGCGGCTGCGTTGCGCGATCACCTGATTGCCATTGAGAAGGTAGTCGAAGGTCAGAAAGTCATCACACAGGATAAGATTGACACAGATGTGATTGCCTTTGCCCGAGATGAGAAGGATGCCTGTGTCCAAATTTTCTTCATCCGTGGAGGAAAATTAATTGGGCGTGAATACTTCGTGCTGGCGGGTACACATCAAGCCGAAGATAGTGAATTGGTAGAGTCTTTCGTTAAGCAGTTCTACACCGAAGCGGCACAGATCCCTCGACGAGTATTATTGCCAACTGAGATTGAAGAAGCGCGTATCATTGAGACGTGGCTGCAATCGCGACAGGATGGTCCTAAAGTCAAATTAGTGGTTCCTCACAGAGGGGTGAAGAAGGACCTGGTTCGATTGGCCACCGAGAACGCAGTGGAAACCCTTAGCTCATTACGAGCCCGTTGGGAAGCCGATCGCAGCAAACATGTCCAAGCTTTGGCTGAACTTCAGGAAGTTCTCGACCTTCCCAATCCGCCAAATCGGATTGAGTGCTACGATATCTCCAATCTTCAAGGTACAGCGGCAGCAGGCGCGATGGTGGTTTTCTCACAAGGCGCACCTAACAAGAAACTTTATCGTAAGTACACGATCAAAACAGTGAGTGGGCAGGACGATTTCGCCAGTATGGAGGAGTTGCTGGATCGCCGCTTTCGCCGTTGGCAGAGCTCGAATGAGAAGGCACGCGAACCTGGCGGGAAATTGGATCAAGCCTTTGGTTTAGTTCCTGACCTGCTTATCGTTGATGGAGGAAAGGGTCAGTTAGGGCGAGCAGCCAAGGTGCTTGATAAATATGGCTTGGTGGAAGAGGTACCTTTAGTGGGTTTAGCCAAAGGGCATGAGGAACTTTACCTGCTCGGTGAACTTGATCCCGTGATCCTCCCCAGACAATCTGAGGGAATCTACCTCCTGCAGCGGATCAGGGATGAGGCTCACCGCTTTGCTTTAAAACAACATCGAACGCAACGTCGGCATACGGGCCTTGCTTCACGGTTGGATAGTATTTTAGGAATCGGCCCAGCTCGTCGTAAGGCGCTCTTACGAACCTTCGGTGATCTGGAGGGAATTCGTCATGCAGGGGTAGAGGAATTGATGGCGATCCCAGGGGTGACCAAAAGTCTCGCGGAGCGGATTAAAGCTGAACTTTAGATGGAGACGGGAATGCGAGTCGTTTGGATCGTCGACGACGATGATGAGATGAGCCACGCGGTTAAGTTAATGCTGCAGTTGCTCGATTTCTCGGTGGAGATCTTTCGAGATGCACGCAGTACGGCGCATCAATTAATGAGTGGTAAACGCCCGGATGCGATACTGCTCGACATCAACATGCCTGAGGTAAGTGGAATCGATTTTCTTGAGTTTCTACGTATGCGAAACGGTTTAAAGGAGATCCCGGTCGTCATGCTTTCATCGGAGACCACGGATATTCAAGTGGACGAAGCGATGGAACTCGGTGCGGACGGTTTCGTTTTTAAACCAGTGACGATCGACGAGTTGGAAGAAGCGCTCAAACGCGCGATGGGCGGGGATTAGCTGCTCTCACCGGGGGATGTTTGAATTAGTAGCCTGTTTTAAATCATACACAAGTGGATTCAACTAAGTAGGGGCAGTTCAGGAACTGCCCTTTGTATTTCTCCTTGAACCCAAGATTATTTATGGCTTTAAGTGTGACATTGACGGTGGAAAGTGTAGCGTGATTACGAAGCTGAAGTAGGATTCTCAGGATCTTTTGGTCAGAGGGATGGATTGTTATAGATGTACTGCCTGAGGCTGGACAATTCATCATCGTTCCGGATAACGCGTTCGAAGTAATTGCGCTGCCAAACCCTTTTTCCAGGTACACCCCGCGATAAGTTGATTTGCTTTGAAGTATTCATCTTAAAATATCCGATCACCTTCGGCAACAACATCTGGCGTCGTTGTATCCGATTTGGGTGTAGGGGCAATTCACCGTTCGTGCCGCAACACCGGCGGCACGCCGGCCGTCTCGCCCCGTCGGGGCTCGCGGCCCGAACGGGGTGCGAGACGGCATGAATTGCCCCTACATTATCCTCAACGATCATGACGATTCCATGGATGTGATTTGGCATCACAACAAAGGCATCCGTTTGGATCATCGGGAAACGCTTGTGAAGTGATTCCCAGATGTACTGGACGATATGACCTGCCGTGGTAAGTCTTGTTTCGTCCTCGACAATTTGTGCCAAAAGGGTAAGCTTCTTATGGGTGCAGATAGTGATGAATCATGCACCAACTTGTGAATAATCGTAATTCAATAGGCGAAGTGATCTACGACCACGGCATGAATTCATGGTTAATCCCCCTTCGTTTGAATTATTCACCTATGGCTATTTAGTGTCATTCCTGAAATTGTAAGCTATTCTAAAACTCCCCCAATCATCAAGCAACAGAGAAAGAGCTCAGAAAGTTAATCCCTATTGTAGATCTCTATCGACAACCCCCGCCCCTTCAGCTGCCTGGCAGATCCAGACGGCGGCTTCCTTCCCAACACGCTTTTTGTATGCTTTCGACAATCCTTGAGCGAATGGCTCGGCAAGCGATCGATCAACCAGATTAACTGTACATCCACCAAACCCAGCGCCCGTGAGCCGTGCGCCGTAGCATCCGGGTAAATCGGTCGCGATCTCTACGAGAGCGTTCAGTTCAGGACAACTTACCTCATATAAATCGCGTAAACTGGCATGTCCCTCGAGCATTAGAGCACCAAATTTTGAGGCATCGCCTGCTTGAAGTTCCTCAACCCCCCTCAGTGTGCGGGCGCATTCACGCACAACATGCTCGGCGCGCCGTTGAATGACAGGTGAAAGAAGATGTCGGTGGTTCTCGAAATCCTGAACCGAGACATCACGCAGAGCAGCCACATTTGGCAGGTGCATGGCCAGAATATGGACGGCTTCTTCGCATGCCGCGCGCCGTTCATTGTAGGCAGAATCGCCCAGACTGCGACGAACATTTGTGTCGGCGATGACCAGTGCGATTCCCTGGGGAAGCGGTACCGGCTCCCACTCAAGTGTCCGACAGTCGAAGAAAAGCGCACTTCCCGCTACGCCGTGTAGGCTTGCGAACTGATCCATCAAGCCGCTATTAACGCCTACATACGAGTTTTCAGCACGTTGGCACATCCGGGCTAAACTCATGCGGTCAACGTCCCATCCCGAGAATGCTTGCCAAGCAACCGCGAAGGCGACCTCGATGGCGGCCGAGGATGAAAGTCCAGCTCCGACAGGAACCGTGGATGTGAGAACGGCATCGAAACCTTTAAGCTTCAAGTCGTTTTGCTGAAGAGACCACGCAACACCAGCGGGGTAGTGGGCCCATTTGGGAAGCGGTCGGCTTTGTGGATCGAGTTTGTCGTCTAATTGGGATATGTTGAATGAAATATCCTCTCCTAAATCAAGGGCATGAATCGTTACTACGTCCGAAGAAGTAGGGCAAGCGGCGAGCCATGCGAAGCGATCGATCGCCACTGGAAATACCCAACCGTCGTTGTAGTCGATGTGCTCACCTAGTAGGTTTACCCTCCCTGGGGCGTAAGAGAGGAGCGTCGGTGGGCGACGATAGATCTTGGTAAAGTTGGTGATGAGATGCGTGGGTGGTTTCATCTTTCCTTCTTTGGCAGATTAGATAGGGGATCAAGGAGGATTCCCAAACGGGCTGACGCTGAGCACAGTAGTATCAAGTCTTTTTCATGCACAATCACAACCGTCGGACCGAGGACCTCCCCTAGGTAGCGAGCGGTGGTTCGATTCCTCTGCAACTCGGATAACACGCTTGGCTCAAGTACTTGCAGGATCGTTTCCCTTCTAAATCGACCTTCTGATCCGCGATCTGACCAACGTTCAAGAGCTTTTCTCAACGATGCTGGTATCGGCTCCTCTCCTGCAGTCTCAAGTACGGTAATGATGTGGCTTAACTCGAGACCCTGGTTGGAAGCCGTTTCGAGTCCTGTGGGAGTCAAGCGATAGTAGTAATTTATATCATCTATAGGTTGCCAGGAGGTAAAACGAGCGATCTGGTAGCGTAAAGCGCGTAACGCACGGCGAGGTACGACGACTCTACCATCTGGGTGAATCGTGGCGGATGAAGTGCTCTCCTTGATGGATAGAGGGGTTCGTGGATCGGAGAGTACAGCAGCAGCGGGAGTGAGACGAAACGAGGTGACTGGTCCCTCTTCATTCGTTCTTCCAAGATCAGCAGCTCCTAGCCAGTGCATTGGACCGGTGATCATATAACGTAGCATGGCGCCTTCGATAGCATCCCAATGTTCGAAGCCCTGTAAGAAGGTTCCATTCCGGATATCGCGCAGATACCAAGAATCGAAATCCCCAGCCGGGCGTTGAAATCCAGGTTGCTGATCTCGGAGAGCCGCGATGAAGCCATTCAAATCCCACCATGAGCGTAATGGGATTTGACTTACATAGCCAAGCACTATTCGACGAGAAGCGAGGGGATCGTTGGGCCACACCTCACTGGTGCATGTCAAATGAGGCACATGCGCAAGTTCGTTCCAGGTCGATGACCGCTCCCATGCCAGGATTAACCTGCGTAGGGCTTCTGTTCGTGGGATGTCGAGGTATGAACGGACAGACTTAGGGTTAGGGCACAAGGGATGATCGATCAGAATCTCCTCTTCGCGCAGCAGTGTTGTGAGAAGGTCCAAGCTGTCGGGTTGGTGTAGGAAAGGAGACAGGTCTTGGCGTTGAGCCAGCGTCATATCGATCTCATCGCCAGGATGACGGCGTAAGGCAGCGAGCAGGGTCGTAGTGTCGTCCACGGCAACCGAGGACGCTGGCTGCGATTTAGGAGGGGGATCAATTGGCCCTCCCGCTGGTACTGGGTGGTGGGGAGCAGGTTGTGGTAGCAGGCTTGCCAGGTCTGATGGGATAAAGGCGAATTCGCGTGGGCCAGAAGGTGTATCGATAAAAGCGCGTGCGATGAGCCCACGATACCAGAGAGCCTCTACCGGTGAGGGGGTATCTCGCCATGGTTTCTCACGATCACGACGCCCCGGCCCCATTTCTCGTAGAGGACCAAACCGCCGGACGAAGTCGGATAGAGGCGCTCGTCCTCCCAGGCGAAGTAGATATTCGTAAGCGTCGCGGATATGTGCGGGGAGACTATCGGTGATCTCTGTCAATGTTGCTGGATCAAGCATTGCACGCGCCATGGATTCCGCTGCCTGAAGGGCAGAACCATGTGGGAGATCAATACCCCAAAGTTCAGCCAGGATCCGTAGGTGACCCAAATCGTAATCCTGGAGGGTGTGCAGGAGAGATCGCATATGGTTCTTAATACTTTATGTGCGAGAGAGGTGAGCGAAGCTGATTAGGTCGATTCACGATAGTGAATGTTACACGATCACTTTTAATGCACCGGGGAGGATCTTAACATGGATGTCCTGTACATCAGAGTTGAAGCCGGCGAAGACCTCACCGTCAGTGTGAATCGTGATCGGTCGTTCAGAAGTTAGTTTCAATTCTCGAAATTGGCCCAGCCGAACCTGTTTGAATCGACCGTGAGTGCCTCTCATCACCTCGGGGACCAAACGGAACATCATAGGGCGTGAGACATGCTCGACCATGGCGTAGTTTAACACACCATCGTCCGGCAAAGCACCGGGCGCAACGAAGAAACCACCCCCCTCGCGTGGGCCATTGCACAGAACGAGCATAAGCACCTCTTGTTCGATGGTCTCCTCGTCGGTGATGATCTTCATGAGCGGTGCGTCATGATTGCGCATGATGGTCAGGATCACGGCCCATAGGTACATCATGAAGCCTTGGAGTCGGGTGATATGGTAAGAGTGGATTGTGGCTGAGGCGTCAAACCCGATGCCGAGAGTATTGTCCCAATATTCTGTCCGTCCGGTAGCATCTGAGATCTGACCCATGTCGACGGTTTTTACCTCCCCTTGAAAGACACGTTCCATGGCTGTCTCGACATCTTGTTGAATCCCCACATTGGAACTGAAATCATTACCTGAGCCGAGTGGGACGGAGGCAAGCTGCGGTCTGCTCTCAGCAGGGACACGCATCAGCCCATTCACGATCTCGTGAACAGTGCCGTCGCCTCCTAGCGCGGCGACGATGTCATAGCCTTCTAGGGCAGCTTGCTCTGCAAGTTCGGTTGCATGCGTAGGGTACTCGCTTGAGGCCCAGGACGCGCCTCCATATCGCTCGATAATCGCTTGTAATGAGGAGGCGATGTCCCAAGCACGGCCACGGTCAGCATGCGGATTGAAGATTAATTTCACGCGGCGGCTCATGGCGTGACTTTCTCGTCTAATTGTGGATATCTCATGGATGGTCTCCTTGGAATATCAAGCGTATGGATAGGTTGATTATAGAATAATCCCTTCAGCATACCAGCATGAGGTATTTTCCCTAGTACTTTTTTTAAGCGTAGCGGTCATTGACTTACGCTCAAGGGCTGCTTAAATTGTTGATAGACTGAGCCCCAGGGCACCTAAGGACTGCTTGTCCTCATCGGCCGTGGCTAGCTCCGGCCAAACGACCTGAACCCCTTGGAAGAAGGGGCGGGAAAAAGATAGCGCCGACTGGTCGGAGAAGCGCCCTTCCGTTACGGTTGAACGATGAGAGACACACCGGCAAGAGCGGCAGTGCCGGCCGTCCGGCGGATGGCAGGGGGCTCATCGTTTTTCTCCATTTGACCGCATGTTTCTTGATCGAAGTCTTCACATCCAACCGATAATACATTCTGTGCATTCGTCTCCCTTAAGAAGTAAGTGCTCTCAAAGACCTCCTTCGGTTTGGGGATTGCTCGAATGCAAAACCAGGAAGCAAACGAAGTCTTCATTGCTTCTAACACCAAGTTGCGTTGGGAGTTGTTAGATTGCTGAATTCAATCGATCTGTGTTGAGGAGACATTCCTCACCGCGGTCGATGTTTTTGAAACCTTGAGTTTCCTCCAAGCGGGGACGATCGCCAGGCTGCCCAATACGACAGTGATTAAGAAGGGAGCCTTGGGATTGACGGCGTTCCAAAACAGGCTCCCAATCCAAGGGAAGGGTAAGGCGATCAGGCTGACACTCGTAACGAGAAAAGCATAGGTGAGGCCTCGAAGATGTGAAGGAACGCTTTTAGCGACGAGTGAATTTAATGCCGGATTCATTACCGCGCCACCTAGTCCTAACAAAATCCAGGAGAAGGTAAATCCCCAGAAGCTGGAGGCCAGAGCGAAGACGAGACGCGAGAGGATCAGCAGGATGAGGCCGTTGAGGACAGCAAACCGTTCGCTGGTCTTGTCTACCAGTATACCGGCCAGAGGACTAGCTGCGACCCACGCGATGCCGTGGATGCCGTCCATTAAACCGATGGCTTGCTTGCTAAGGCCAGCGATGTCGCTTAAGTAGACCGGCATTAAATCGAATGACAATCTGGAGGCGATGTCATACACACCATCTGTGATCAGCAACCAGGTGATAAGCCCTCCAGAGATAATAAGGATGAAAATCTCTCTCAGAGAACTTTGAAGAGCGGCCAAACTTGGCTTCACGGTTGGTGCTGTAACCCGTTGATCGAGGGTGTATGTTAATGAAATAAAGATGATCGTTGCCACACCAAACGACATGATCGCAGCGATGAACATCCAACGGTATCCAAGGTTTTGCGCCAGCAGACCCCCATAGAGAGGTCCGACGATCCACGCGATGTTGCGAACGGTCTCGGCGATGCCAAAGACGCGACCGAGCCTCTCTTCATCTGTGTTGTCCGCAATGTAAGCTCGATAAGAAGGGTAGATCAACGCTACCGCGATCGAAAGTAGCGCAGGTCCCAATAAAGCTACTTGCCAGGAAGGAGCTATCGCGTAAGGGACATAGGCGAACGCTCCAGCAAGACTGCCTAGCCAGAGCGCTCTCAACCGTCCGATGCTGTCCGATAGCCATCCCCCAATAATGCGTAAAATAAATGGAAAAATCAGTGAGATTGTGAAGAAGAGACCAATCTGACGGATATCGGCACCGAGTTCGCGCAGAAAAATAGGCACCTGCACCATCGTCATCGTGCGCGAGGCTTCGGCGAACGCGATTCCCGCAAGGAACAGCGCGAGCGGTAACGATAATAGCGGCCGTTTAGGCGTCTCTTGCATGAGAGCTGTGAACGGTTCCTATACCCGTGAAATAACTGCCTTTTAGATCTATATGCAGGGCTACTGGGGCAAGTTCGGACCGCCAAGACTGCCCATCGTGAGCAGCTATTGTCCCATCATTGTATTCTTGTTGCAAGCATTAAGTGTTTAACGTGCGGTTCTCCAGCGGACTACATCCTTCTAATGGGAAAAGTTTCTTGGCAACCAGCAAAATCTGGTTCTTCAAGAGAGCTTCCCGTGAGTTTTTAACTCGCGGGAAGCTTTATTTTGGAGTCCAGAAGCTCTGCTTCTGCTTCGTCCTGAGCTAGTCGAAGGGGGCGCAAGCAGAGCTTGCGCTATCCAAAATATAGCGACTGATGGATCATACCAACTGGATAATAAATTCCTCGTTTGTTGCCCCCGTTTATATTGTCTGCAGTCCGTGCTCGTCTTCTAGGCTTAGCTATTCAAACTGAGAATTGACCGTAACTCCGCAATAGTTTGTTCTGTATTGCGAAAGAGGATCGCATGCATACCTATCTCGCCCGCGGCCTCGATATTTACCTCAAAGTCATCAATGAACACCGCTTCCTGTGGGGAGATCCCAAGATCGTCGAGTGCCAGTTGAAAGATCCTCGGATCGGGTTTTGCTAAGCCGACCTCAGAGGAGATCACGATATGATCGAAGGCATCGGCTATTCGCAACTCTTTAAGCCAAGGACGAAGTTCTGACCAAGCGTTAGAAATCATCCCCGTTCGGTATTTCGGTCGTAAGCTACGAATGAAGGCAACGAGCTTCTCGTCCACTTTGTCGCCTTGAAAGAAGTCGCGCTCAAGGGAGTGGCGATCGTTCTCAGACAAACCTAAGTGATTGAGAACCCAGGTCCATACATCATCTGAAGTTGCCTGACCCAGTGTAGCTTGTTTTCCCATCTCACCGCTGAAGACGATGCGCTCAAGCTCGTGAGGTTGGAGCCCGATTTGTTCTTCCCAGCGGGCGCGCCCGCTCCAATTGTGGGTGCGAACGATCACACCGCCCATATCCCAGTAAACGGCTCTAATGTTTTTCTTTTCGCTCATGATCTATAGATTTATACCCCTTATCCTTGGATGTTTGAGACATCGATCGAATCTATTGAGTCAAGCTCGGGAGAACTGGTTACACAACCATATAAGGTAACGCTTCCGGTATAGTATGTCATGCGATCCAACGATGATCAAACCCTTATCAGAGCCACTTGTCCATGAACACGGGTTGCCTCCGTTTTGACTCCTTACGTCTTTAGACATCTGACACCGGATAACGACATAGGGATGCAACGATGTTAGCTATCGATTGCCTGTGTGGCGATTTCCCTCCCTCGCCTGAGTTCAATCTCATAAATCGTATATTGTTGTTCGATGTACATACCTGCTTTTTCATACAAACGGGATGCTCCGGTGGTGTTTTCGGCATCAACACTCAAGCCGACGCGTTTTTTCCCACGGCGATGAAACTCGCTAAAAGCGTGCTGGAGAAGTGCCAACCCCAACCCACGCCCTCGCCATCGGCGGCACACACCAAGAACGCTGACCCATCCCATCTCAGGATCTAAATCACCCTGGGGCCTGCAGCGTAACAAGCCAGCGACCTCTTTGCCATCCATGGCCAACTTCCACAAGGTGGCATCAAAATCTGAGCGTCCAGTGGCGTGGTGCAACCATCTTTCATAGCCGCTCTCAAAGGGCTGTTGAACATACCCCCAGTGGTCTCTGAAAATTTCGTCTTCAATCCGATAAACGGTCTCAGCATCCTGGGGATGATGGTAGTTCCGTAAGGCAATTCCACGTGGCCAATCGGGTGAAGCCGGGGAACTTTGGAGATTGATCACCATCCGCCATCTGTGACGGACAGGTTTCATATGAAGGCTTTCGAATAGAGTCTTGCTGGGTTCATGGTTACTGACTGAATATGCCATCAACGATATTCGAGTGTCTTCAGGGACCCTGGAGATGACCTCTCGAACACGTCTCTGAGCCCAGATCATCAAGGCGGTGCCAATTCCTTGGCACTCCCAATGTGGGTGTACTTGGCCCCATATCTGAGGGTGAACCAGGGGTTCGAAAAGCCTCGTTATGTCGCTATACCCGATGAGCTCCCCCTGAGGTGATCGAACGATCCGGGTATCGGTTTCCATGCTAAAGCCAGGGGTTTCCCAAATGATGCGAATTTCATCTTCATGAAACTGACGCACGCCAATGCTCGCTAGAGAGCATGTGTTGAGCAGATTTATGACAGCCGATAGGTCGGCCATCGCAGCTGGTCGAACTGTGAATCCTTGCAAGGATAGCCGGTCAAATTCTGCAACCGACATCATGTTTATCCTTTGTCTTTACTCAGCGCAAACAACGCACTCATTCACATCCAATCTTTGCTGCGAATCACGTGAGTGGTTTGCGAAATTCGGCGTAGCGTTTGACGCAACGGAATCCGACGCTCTCGTATAATCTCAAAGCTCCGGTGGGATTATCGGCGTCCACACCAAGGGCGGCTTCGCTCATCCCAAGCTGCTTGAGATACACCAGGCTTTGCGTCAAGAGTGCTCTAGCTAACCCGCGCTTACGCCATGGACGACGCACACAGATCTCCTCAGTGTAACCCCGCTTGCGTTTATATTCTTTGTTTTCGTCCACATTGATGAAATTTTGAACCATACCGGCCACCTGGTCCCCGTCCCAAGCTATCTTCCAATGCTCCGGCTGAAATTGTGGATATTTCATCATTTGTTTGAACTCTTCTTTCGTCATGGGCCGATAACCCCAGTGATCTTGAAACGCCTCATTCATGGCTTCAAAAATCAACCAGAGGTGATCCTTTTCCACTGGCCGAACATCCAACCCTTCAGGCATAAGTCTGTCGATGATCGGTTCTCTTAGGTCTCGTACCATGTTAAAAGAATATCGGACAGGATCATAGCCTTCACTCTCCAGCAGTTTCACCGTTCCAAGCTCGGTATCAGCAGCCCAAGAGCGAAAGAATTTCGACCCATCATCGGCATGATCGGCAGCGATCTGACGAAGACGTCGTTCTGCGTGGTGTAGCATCGCTCGCCCGATTCCACGTCGGCGCCATTTGGGAAGCAAGAAACCGAAGAGGTTGTAAGTTCGGGTTCCATCATCTAACTTATCCCAGAAGACGCGGTTGTAACCTATGATCTGGCCATCGACTTCAGCGATGAGGATGTCTTGATACGGATTGCAATTGCGCAAATATTCATAAGCACGTTTGAAATCATCGAGCGTGTCCGTTCGTTCAATTCCGTCCACGTCTTTGGTCCCCTCGATCACAGCCAGCATGTCAGGATAATCAACCTCTCCTTGGAATGTACGAAAGGTTAGACCAGGGATGCTGGGTGTATCGGGTAGGTGCACATTGTCTGTTCGAGTTTCTGTCTGAATATTCATAGTGAACTTCTCCGTAGATTTTACCCTTTCGATGTGGCTTCTTGCACCGCAAGCACTTTATCGTTCTTTGAGAGCTTGAACTTCAACCAAGCCGGGATCGTCGTCACGAAGGCAACAATTGCGGTGAGGGTGAAGGGGGTGCGGGGGCCGAAGCGTTCCCATAGTTGACCGCCGATGGCAGGCGCTGGTAGCGAGAAAAGCCCCAAGCTGGAGTGCAGAAAGCCAAAGGCTGTGCCACGCAGTCTTTCTGGCACGGCTTTGCTGATCAAGGATTGATACGCCGGTGACATTAACCCATCACCGAACCCGAACAACGCCCAGGCGAGTGCATAACCTGCAAAACTGTTAACCTGTAGGATAACCAGCATCGTAGCTGATTCGAGCAGGAAGCCGAGCACGATCGCTACTCGTTCGCCCTTCTTGTCCGCCAGCCAGCCTGCCGGGATGGTGGTGATCATATGGAAGATGCCATATACGGAATTCAACAGACCGATCTGTTGGATCGTCATCCCACCGATGTCTTCGAGGTAGAGCGGCATGAGGGTGAAGGACATGGAAAACGCGATGTCGCGAACACCGTCGGTGATGAGGATCCAGGTTACCACCCCACCAGCTAAGGCCAGGACTGCCACCCCACCTAGCTTGGCTCGTAATCCGACGATCGATAGCTTATCTGGCTTGCCTTCGGTTTGTCTTGCCGCGACGCGAGCCATGCCGATCCTGATGATCGTAGCGACGGTGTATAACGAACCCGAGCATATCAACATCAGTTTGAAGCCATATGCCCCGGCTAGCCATCCACCCAAGGGTGGGCCAAGCACGATGGTCACCATGAAGATGGTGGTCGTAATCCCGAAGACCCGGGCGCGAGTCTCCTCTGCAGATTGCTCGGCGATGAAGGCGCTGAAGCTGGGACCAACCAGCGAGCGCGTCATCGCTCCCAGACCCTCACCCACCAGAACCCACTGCCAGGTGGGGGCGAGGACCAGTCCGATGTAGGAGAAGACTCCTGCGAAGCTTCCAAAGGCAATGCTGCGGAGCCTGCCCAAGGTATCTGAGATCCAACCACCGAGGATTTGCAGCGCAAGAGGGATGATCCTCGCCAGGGTGAAGAACAACCCCACCTGGACCACACTGGCGTTCAAATCCTTCAAGTACAGAGGCAGCAAGGATCCATACATGTTGCCCGCGATGTTGGCCAGAACCATGGCAAACATAAACAGCTTGAGTGTATTGTTGAGCAAGGGTTGTTTGGTTTTCGATCGCTCAGGTAAGGTCATTTTGATTGCTTCCTTGTCGTACACCTATGATGATCGTTGCTATGGTCCATCGCATTCCTGCATTTGACCTGTTATCCATTACGATGTAGCTTCCCCGTCCTCTTTGCATAGCGTTCGGCCAATCCGAAAAGCCAGAGACCAATGGGTATGGCGATCGCCCCGGCAATCAAGGCCGGTCTCACGAAGGCCCATAACTGAATGGTCGGAAGACCATCGAGCAGGGCACTACGTGTGCCCTCCAGCACGTAGGTGGCCGGGCTTACCACGGCGATTTGTTGCAACGCGTGGGGAAGCACTTCCACCGGGTAGTACACACCGGAGACCAGCAAGAGTAATGCGATGATCACGTGGGTCATCTGAGCGCCTCGCTCAGGGAACAGCAACGGCAGGATGGAACCCACGATGCCGACCCCGATAAAAGACAAGCTACCGGAGAGCATCACCAATGTCGCTCCGACCAGGTTGGCGTTCGAAAGATCGATCTGAAACAGCTTCACCGTCACCGCCAAGATGATCCCGGTGAACAACAAACTGTATGTAACGGCAAATGTCGTCTGTCCGAGCATATGCGTCAGACGGTGGATGGGTGCCATCAGTGTGTATTCGATCGTTCCTTCCCAGCGCTCGAGGGCGATCATGTCGGTGATCCAATAGAAGAGCAGTGACAGGTAGCGCCATACAAGCGTCCCCACCACGAGGTAGAGCACCAGTTGGCGTCCATCGATGTTTTGGCCACCCATTTTTTCTATGCCGAGGCCGATGTAGCTCACAGATAAGCTATTGGCGATGGAGTAGGTCAGCCAAACTAATTCCCATGACCAGTAGCGTCTTATCAAGTAAGCATTTCGCTCGACGAACGCGTAGGAAGCACGGAGCTGTTGTGTCGCTGAAGTTATCATTCTTACCTACCCTTCGCCCATCGGATCCTTGTTAGATCGTTAGATGTATGGGCTTGTCGTGATTACGAATTAGCTTCCTCACTTACGAGCTTCTTCCCAGTCAATTCGAGGAAAACGTCCTCCAATGTTGGAGCATGCCCATTCTGGGAGGGCACGAGTGAGCGCAATTTCTCTGGCGTCTCCAGAGCCACTACCCTTCCACTGTCCATGATGGCGATACGATCACAGAGTGTGTCGGCTTCCACCATGTCATGCGTGGTGAGCAGGATCGTGGTGCCTTCTTGATCGCGTAGTTCGCACACCAACGATTGGACTTCACGTTTCGAACGAGGGTCCAGTCCTGTTGTCGGCTCGTCCAAGAGGAGCACTGCCGGGTGGGTGAGCAAGGCGCGCGCGATGGCGACCTTCTGTTGCATCCCACGGGACATCTCCTCCACAGGTTTGCCCACCGAACTTGCTTCCAATCCAAGACGGTTCAGGATTTCTCGGATCTGAATCCGGGCTTGGCGGTTGTTGAGACCGTATAAACGAGCGCCGTAGCTCAGGTTCTCCATCGGTGAGAGCTTCTTGAAGAAAGAGGCCTCGACCGAGACGCGGTTGATCAGCCTTTGCACGGCCATTGGGTCGCGTACAACATCATGGTCAAAAACTGTAATAGACCCACCATCGGGTAGGAGGAGTGTAGCGATCAACCGTACAAGGGTTGACTTTCCGGAGCCATTAGGTCCGAGCACGCCGAATATCTCACCCTTATGTACGTCGAAAGAGACGTTATCAACCGCTACAACCTGTCTCGATACTTCGCCTCCATTCCTTCGCGGCCATGGGAAGCTGCTCTGTTTATGAAAGTTCTTGTATATGTCTTGTACGTGAATGGCGATCTCGTTCATCATGTTCTCCAAAAAAATTCGACCGCGGGATTCCCGCGGCCGAATCAATGTCGAAATAAAAAACCGCGGGCGCTGGAGAGCGCCCGCGGTCGAGTCAACTTTAGACCGTTATCTTCTAGCAGTAGGCGCACTCCGCGAAGGCATGTCGGCATCCAAACCGTTCACGATTCGGATGCGAATTGCCCATTTAAGGTTTTTGGCAAAGTTAGGCATGCGTCGCGCCACCTTTCTTTAGAATACCTGGATAGTCTACAATGGAATTGAAGGTCAGTCAACCCCAGCGGTTAAAAGTTACATGCGCACCATTCATGATTAAGTCGATCGCCAGATCTTCTGTGTGTGATGAATTTTTATCCTTGGTTATTTACCTTCGACTGATGCCCAACCAGCTTTCTCTTGCCGCGAGGTTTTTTTGAGATATTATCTTCGGGAAGCGATTTACCCCCCAATTAGCTTGAATCAATCGTTGGCTTCGCCCAAGCACCTCGTAAACTATTTTCGGTTCACTTTCCCATGGAAACTCCGCTGGGCCCTTACGACCGAAGGAAAACTGGTCCAAGACTTTCTTCAGGAAGTTATAGGTCTCCTCACTGATCAACAGACCTCCGGCCTTCAATGTGATCGTGAATTGCTGCAGACGTTGTGCGGTTCTCACCGTGTTTCCCCGGAATGAGTACGGTTTTTCCCCCTTTTCCCGTTCCTCTTGACCACGAACTAATCCTGTCGCGATACCTACACTTACCTTCAACTTTGGTAGGCCTTGTCTGGATCGTGATTTGTTTAGCTCGGAGGCAAAGTCTACGAGTTCTAAACCAGCATGAGTGGCGAGCAAAGCGCTGACCTGCGGCGGCAATCTTTGCGGTGCGATTCCGAAGGAAGCGACCATTGAGGAACCATCGATGTGGCTTACCAAACCTCCGTATTGGGAAATGATCGGAATGGCGTCTCGGAAAGATTTCCCCGGCGACTTTGAGACGGCTTTCTCTTGGAAGCTAGTAGCTGGGGGGGAGATGTCGTGTAATTCAGCGAAGAGCAGCGTCGCGTGGACGATCCTGCCGGGTTGTAATTGAAATATCGTTCCCATGGGGCTAGGAGTTGAAACAGCGATTTCGGGCGCTGGTTTCTTGATCAACCTTCTTTTCAGTTGGAGGACCACTCCAGTTTGCCGTTCTCGCGCACGACGTTCTACGATGCGCGGGTCGGCCACGTCTTGCATGCCTCTCGATACGAGGTAGAAGGCAAAGGCGAAGAAGGAGAGCGAAACTGCCGATGGGATAAGAACATGCCATGCTTGAGCCATGGAACCCAATACCTGAGCATACGTAAACGCGTCATACATGATGGTTCCCCAGTTGTTGATGTTGCGCGTAAAACCCATAAACGAGATGAACCCATCTGCAACTACTGCGCCGGTGACGGCGATCATCATTTGCAGGCCAGCCATGGGGAGCATGTGTGGTAGGACATGTTTGAGGATGACATGTCGGGACCCACCCCCAGCGATGCGCGAGGCTTCAATGAACGGCATCACTCTTACTTTGAGGGCATGAGAACGCATGACGACGGCCGTGGTTCCCGCTCCGGCGACCACGCCATAGATCAATCCAAGCGGGACGGAACCTATGTCGCGGAATCGGCATCCGATAACCACCATCAGGATCGGTGCCGGGAATAACAGAAAAATATCAGATACGCGAGAAAGGATCGAATCGGCTATACCGCCGTAGTATGCTGAGATGACGCCAATCATCGTGCCGATCACGGCCGTTGCAATGGCCGCAGTTAATCCAAGGGAGAAGGTTGGCGTGGTGGCTTTCAGGAGCATACTGAGAACATCACGGCCGAGAGAATCCGTTCCCAGCAGGTGCTTCAACGAAGGCGATGTGGGGTGAGGAAAGATCTCCATATCGAAGCCAGTGACGGGATCGTAGATCCCTCTTGGCCACACGGTGCTTATCAAAATCGGATGTGCGATGGCCATGATACCGAACATTCCGATCATGAGTAGACCAATCAGAGCGAAACGATTGCCGCGGAAGATGTCCCAGGCACGCTTGAATTGTCCCCATGCCAAGGCGGTTCTCATCCGCCAGTGCTTGATCCGGATGATCAATGTCGGTTTGTGAGTTGTTCCCATGGCGTCAGTCATCGATCATCCTTCATTATGAAGATGGAAGAGTTGTAGGCTCTTGATAGCGTATTCGCGGATCGAAATAAGCCAGCAGGATGTCCAATAATAGACGAGATATCAAGGAGAACACTCCGACAAAGAGCAAGATCGCCATCGCGATGGGCATATCCTGCTGGTTGAGCGAGTCAAATAGAACGCTTCCCACCCCAGGCCAGCCAAAAACATCCTCAATGATCACTACACCTGTCATCAGATAAGGCAATGTGATGACCAATCGGCTCACCACGGGTAGGATGGCATTGCGCACGGCGTGTTTGTTCCGCACGATACGCTCGGGAAGCCCTTTAGCACGGGCGACGGTGATATATTCCTCTTCGAGGGTATCTGCCATGCTGGTACGCATGATAAGCATTGTTTCACCAAAGGAGAGGGCAGTGTAGGTTAAAGTGGGAATCGCAGCGCGTGAGAGAATATCGAGCGCTTGTTTGTCAAACCCGAGGGCATACCAGCTCCCGATGGCCCCAACACCGATCAGGGGAATGATTATCCAGGTAGGCAAACTGCGGCGAGTGAGGCGATGTAGTAGCGCGTTGAGAGCCAGCAGAACGAGTGTTCCGATAATCAGTGAAACGACCATCCTCCAAGATACCATCGACGGAGATAGGGGCGAATCACCCCAGATTCTGAAGTCAAGCCCACTAAATGGTCCGGATCCGAAGACAGAGCGGAAGAATCTTATCCGCCGACCGATGAAATAAGTGACGAGCCATGCGAGCCACGGAGGAAAGGTTGTATAGAGTGCGATCCCACCGAAAGTCGTGAGGCTGGTGACGGGTCCAGATCCCCTCCAACCAATGAAACGACCCAACGCGAGTCCGATGACAAAAGCGAGGGCAGTTCCGGTGAGGAAGAGAAGCAAGCTGACCGGGATCGTAGCTTTGAGAATCTCAACGACGGGGTAGCCGTAGAACGATTCTCCAAAAGTTCCGTTAAAGAAGTTGCTGATCCAATTGAAGTATTGCTGCCAGAGAGGCAAATTTAATCCGAGCTCCTCTTGCATCGCCTCACGCTGCGCTCTAGATTGCGACAGTGCAAATTGAACGGTGAAATCTTGGGGAATGATGATTTGTATCAGGAAGAACATCACCGTGGCGAAGAGGAAAATGATCAACACTGCCCAGAGGGTTCGTCTGATGAGGAATCGGATCATGATGAAGTTTCCTTATTGTGATGATTATGTGGAATCGAACGATTCCCCCCATCTAAGATAATACCTACCAATTTCCGAAGAGGTTCATATGGGCGGAATTATCCCACAGCCGATCGAACCGGGGTAGGCTTATGATCCTTCTCAAGAAGACACATGTTCTTGTCTGCCTACGGGGTTGTATAACCTCAAACAAGTCCATGAAGGACTCTGCTGCGTTAGGATCACGTTCCGGTAAGAAGCCTTCTTTTTCGCACGATATGTCTGCCCTTGGAAGGTGGGTTTGCCAATGGCTCGCCGAATTTTATATGTGGCCATAAGAGCCCATATCCAGGTGGCAGGAGTCAGGCACACGTGATTCTATCTGGTGAGGATGGATCAATGTCATTTCGAGGCGCAACCCTTCGGCAGCTCGCAGGCTGCGTCATGAGCTTGTCGAAGTGCTAGGAGAAAAAGCGATCCTGTTATGGGAGATGCAAGGTATAGCGTTCGACAGGCGAACACGAGGGTTAACAAACGGCCCGGATGAAATCGGCTAGCAAGCCATAGGCTGTGGTGTGAGGTCCAGGATCGGTTTCGGTGATAGTCAAATCTCCGAGCACATCGCTCACGAAGGTCACGGCGGAGGATGTCCCCATAATGTTGTAAAGGGGGTCGTTAGCATCGATCTCTTCCGGTCTCACAGAGGCTTTCACTTTGCCGTCATCGTGCCGAGCTTGACAAACTAATTTCCAACGGCGACCCACATCACGAGCCTTGACCACATCCTCGAGAGATATATGCTCGATGCCCTCTCGCTCGATTTGATCGAGCGAGAGCGGAACCCCCATCAACGCAGTCACGAGTGCGGCGACTTTAACCGAGGCGTCCCAACCCATGGTGTCACCGCTGGGATCTGTCTCGGCAATACCGATGGCTTGGGCGTGAGCAAGGGCTTCGTCGAAGGACTTTCCCTCTTCCATCAGGGTYAGGATGAGATTGGTKGTCGAATTGAGCACACCACGAAACGATCGAAGTCTAGCAGCCGGTAAGACTTCCTGCCAGAGGGAAAAGATCGGAGCGCCATCCATGACGGTTGATTCGTATAAGAAACGCACGCCATTCGCTCGAGCTAACCCAGTCAACCTTTGAAATGCATGCACCACTGGCCCTTTATTCGCCGTGATGGCATGCATGCCCGCTTCGAGTGCAGCGTAGATGTGATCGATAGCTGGTTGACCGTTTTGATAGTTAACAGGTGTATTCTCAAACAAGACCTCAGCACCGCTCGCGCGCACGAAGGCAACACCATCCATAGCGGCGCGTTCGGGAGCAAGAGAGGAAAGATCTTTATCAGCCTCCGCGAGTGACAACGCACCCACCAGGTCAAGACCTTCCGGATTGAGCACGCTACCGTGGCGTCGTGTGGCAATTCCTACCACACGCCAATCGATCCGGTATTGCTCTCGTAACAGATCGCGTTTAGCGAGCAGAAGTTGAGCAAGGGCGCGACCGACGTTGCCGAATCCGAGGAACGCTAGTTTTATATTTTTCATGGCCTCTCCTGGGAAGATGGGAAAGCGATCTCGGGTCACACCAATGGCCAAGGGTATGGTCTGACACCATCGGGTTCAGGGAAGCGACCCTCTGTGATCAGTTGCTCAGCACGCACAGTCATGGCTTCGATCTCACCTTGAGATAGCAATTCCGCAAAGGCGGAGGCAAGTTCATCATTCGATGTCAAATGGTTACGGAACGCCCTAAGATCTTTAAGGATGTCCTGAGGGATGGGTTGTCCAACAAAGTCCCAAACGACAGTGCGTAATTTATGATCTCGATGGAAGCAGATGCCGTGGTCGATCAACCACAGATGATCGTCTGATCCCAACAGGATGTGTCCGCTTTTTCGATCTGCGTTGTTGATCAGGACATCGAAAGCGACCACGGGTCGAAGACGCTGGCGCTCCTCATCGCTGAAATTAAAATAATGACGTTCCGGATCAATGTCCAGATATAGTTGGAGTGAGCCCGGACCAGCCGGACCGTCCTCCCGCAGTACGGTTGGCGGGACCAGATCCCACCCCAAGGCTCTTGAGGTTAAATAAGCAGCGACCTCTCGGGCAGCAAGAGAACCGGGTGGAAAATCCCACAAGGGTCGTTCACCGCGTAATGGTTTATAAACCGCCAGTAAGGATTCCCCCTGAGTCTCCACTTTGGCCAGGAACGTATAATTCGAGCCCCACATGAACTGACCGGCAACTTGGACCGTGCCGTTCTGAAGGATTTGAAGGTTATGATCTCGTGGGTTGTCGACCATAGTCATTTGAAGTGGAATAACTGAAAACGGGTATCGGGTTTCCCCCTTTGGCCCTGGAATGTTACCAGTTGGGAGCGAGCTTCTTTTAAATCATTACCTCTTATGACCGTTGCTCTTCGGGCAGAAGTGGCCTTCCGGATCGATGGGCTCTCCGCAGTTGCCGCAAATGGGACGACCTCGGTCAGCTACTTCAATACCCCATTGACACATGATTCGTAATTGGGAACGTGTACACCAGATACGGGCAATGGAGGTAGTCTGTTCATCGTCATCGGACGTCTCAATTTCGCGCGCTACTAGAACCAAGAGATCGTCCCCTTCATCATACCCAAGGCCCAGGAAACCAACTCGGAAAGCAGGATCGATTGGTTGTACAAGGGCCATGTCCTGTTCTTTGTAATCCAAGGAAGCTTCAGGAAGATCGGGATGTTGCTCCTGTAATTCGGCAAGATATTCTTCAACTTTTGAGGCCAGTAGCTGCACCTGTTGTTTTTCGACGATCAAAGTGACAAGTTGATCATCCGTTTGAGCTTGAAGGTAGAAAACGCGTTTTCCGGGCGGTCCGATCGCCCCGGTCGTTAGTTTAGTGACAGGCTTAAGATTGTATTCAGTCGGTGGCATTCCGGGCTCCGAGGTTGATGCAACTTGAAGTCGAGGGAACTCACCACATTGTGAAGTATATCATCCCTGACTCCATTGAAAAAAGGTCAGCCGCGAGGAGAGGGCCGGTATATGTGGGAGTGTGGGTGCAGCCCGCACCCACACATATACCCTTCTTACTCCTCGAGGGTAATTTTATTCAATGCACTCATCTCTCAAAGGGTTGACGTCTGGCCTGGGTGTCATTGAGGCAAATCAGGCGAGCGTGTCCTTGGCCGATGAAAAGGATGTTGATCGATGCCGGTTCAACGGTCAAGCGTTGAAACAAGTCCAATGGGAGGCCGAGGTAGTGTGCGACGGCAAGTTTGATGGTGTCGGAGTGAGATACACAAACAATCTTACTTTTGGGTTGCTTGTGTTTGGTCCGCAGGCTCTCGAGTTCCGCGACAACCCGTGCTTGAGTCTCACTGAAAGACTCGCCCTCTGGGAACCTGGCCAGAGAGGGGCTGTGTACGACGATGGGCCACAGCTTGCGACGCCGCAAAACTTTCAGGGTCTGTCCTTGCCATCGGCCATAGCGGACCTCACCTAAAGCAGGTCGGGGTATAACCTGAAGACCTTGTCGGTGGGCGATCGGTTCGGCTGTCTCCATCGCCCGTTCGAGTGGGCTGGCGTAAATGGCCTGAAAACGTATCCCTGCCAGCTTCTCTGCCAATGCCTCGGCCTGAGCAGCTCCTCGATCGTTGAGATGTACCCCGGGGAGCCATCCGGCAAGTTTTTCTTTGCCTAAGTAATCGTTTTCAGCGTGTCGGATGAGGTAGATTATGGTCATCGCTCCTCTTTTATGTCCTTCCAGACCCGCGGCGAGTGTGACGCTGTTTGATGGTGTCGATCTCCTCCTGAGTCAAATCAGGCAATTCCTCGCCCTCAGTGATACCAAGAGCTTCCCGTTGAGCACGGCGCCATCGAGCGAGTCGATCCTTGATCTGCGCTTCGTGGCCTTGGTCCGAAGGACGGTAGAAAGACGTCCCAAGCAACGCGCTCGGCAGGTACTGCTGACCGATGTGATGATCAGGGTGTTCATGTGGGTATTCGTAACCCTCGCCGTGTCCTAACGCGGCAGCGTCTCGGTGGCTATCTTGCAGGTGTTTTGGGACCTCGACAATCCCTCGTTCCTCGAGCAATTTGTACGCTTTGAAATATGAGCCTGAGGTGTTGGATTTTGGGGCGGTGGTCAAGTAGAGTGTGGCCTCTACGAGCGGGTACACACCCTCCGGGAGACCCACGAATTCAAAGGACTGCGCCGCGGCTGCCGCGACGACCATCCCTATCGGATCGGCCAGACCGATATCCTCTGAGGCGAGGATTAAAAGGCGGCGAAGGATGAAGCGTGGATCTTCGCCTGCATAGAGCATCTTGGCCAACCAGTAGAGGGCTGCATCTGGGTCAGATCCGCGCACTGACTTGATGAAAGCCGAGATGGTGTCGTAATGAGCGTCACCGTCCTTGTCGTAGAGTACTGCCCTGCGCTGAATGGATTCCTGGGCTACCTCAAGCGTGATATGAACCCTCCCTTGGGAGTCTGGTGGCGTGCTCTCGACGGCTAATTCTAAAGCGTTGAGCGCGTTGCGCGCGTCACCTCCAGCGACGCGGACGAGATGAGCGAGTGCATCGCCGTCGATTATCACCGAACGTTTTCCGTACCCTCGCTCCTCATCCCGAAGAGCATTTTCAATGACACGCTCCACCTCGACATCTGCAAGAGGGCGGAGCTGAAAAATTCTTGAGCGGGAGACGAGAGCTCCGATTACCTCGAAATAGGGATTCTCCGTCGTCGCGCCGATGAGCGTGATCGTGCCATTCTCAACGTGTGGAAGAAGAGCGTCTTGCTGTGCTTTATTCCAACGGTGGACTTCATCGACGAAAAGGATCGTTCTCTTCTGGTAGAGTTTGCGGCGTTCTTGTGCTTCCTTGATCACGCGCCGAAGCTCTGGTTTGCCTGCCAACACGGCAGAGATGGTTTCAAAGTGGGATTGTGTGGTATTGGCGATGATCATCGCTAAGCTTGTTTTGCCTGTGCCCGGCGGTCCCCAAAGGATGATGGAAGAGAAAAGACGGTCGGATTCGATAGCGCGCCGTAATAGACGTCCCTCCCCGACGATATCCTCCTGCCCGACGAATTCCTCCAGCGTGCGGGGTCGCATGCGAGCAGCGAGAGGGGCTTCCTTCGCCATCCGTTTCTGGTGAGCGTGATCGAAGAGATCCATATGTTCGTTTATTTTACCAATGAGTGCTGGGTTTGAGGTGAATCCCTCTATAATGATAGGGCACCGAAGAAGGAAGATATTTTATCCAACCCTCATTATTTTCTTACTCAGAATCATGTTAGTATGTTCCTCCGTGGTGTCAACTCTTCACGTTCAACAAGCGCTGTGTGAAGGATTCCACTGGGCTTAAGGCCTAGACCATGTTCTTTCAACCAGCTAGAGCATCCTTGGTGTATGGGAGGTCATTTCCCATTCGTATGTAGTTCTCACAAGAAGTCAAGGATGTAGAGAACAAAATGTCTGCTGATCGTCACATCAAGGATTGCTGAGTCGCGAAATGGATCTTTTCTATCGTGGTGGATGTACGAAGCATTGCCAAGGCAGCATGGGAAGTGTTATTTGTATAGGGTCAGGGTCAGGTGGAAAGTGTGAAGGACGTCAGCAAGCAAATCCACAGAGTGCATGAAGCGACAGGGTAGGAGGACCATCATGCTACCTAGAATCCGTTGGGGAGGCCTGAGGAATAAGATCATTGCTTGGTCCTTTGTCCCTACTGTGATTATCTTGGTCGCGGTAGCCGTGGTCATGTTCTACGCCTATCAGGATGTGACACAAGATCTGGTGATTGAAAGGAATATGGAACTGACTCGATTAAAGGCTGATAAGTTCATGGCCGAATTGATGGAGTTTACCGATCTCCTAAGTGCCGAGGCACGCTCACCGGTGATCTATGAAAATGACCCAATTGCGCAACGTGATGCTCTTAAAGCAGCCAGTAATCGTTTGGCACCTTTTGACGCTGGGGTGCTCATCCTCGACACCTTCGGCATCGTCGAAGCTGTTGAACCAGAGCGAAAAGAGATCGTCGGGGAGGATTGGTCCGACCGTAGTTATTATCTCCAATTGCTTCGATCCCAAATATTCGGTTCGATAGATCTGATCATTTCGGATGTTGTGACCGACGGGCCGGATGGGGAGGAGGTCATCGTCATCGCAGTGCCTATTTTGGGTTCTCAATCAGAATTCCTGGGCACGCTCGTTGGTATGTTTGGTGTTGATATGACTACAGCGAGCGCATTCTATGACGATATCGTAAAACTTCGTCTTGCGGAGAGTGGAAGCGCATACATCGTGGATGGGAACGGGAAAGTGATCTACCATTCTGATCCTGGTTATATTGGAGAAGATTTTTCCTTGCAAGATGTAGTACAGCTTGTCATGGGAGGAGAAATAGGGGCGGTGCGCATTCGCGCCCTGGATGGTCAGGAGATTGTTGCTAGCTACGCGCCGATCCCCAATACCTCATGGGGTCTGGTTACACAGGAAAATTGGACCTCCTTGCTCAAATCCAGTCAGGGCTACAGGCAATTTCTCTTTCTCTTGCTTGCCTTGGGGGTAGTCATACCGGCTCTGGTTGTCGCCTTCGGGGTGAGGCGGATCACGAAACCTATCACAGAACTGATCATTGCCGCTCAAAAAGTGGCAGGGGGTGATTTCGACCAGAGGATTAGGGCGCAAACCGGTGATGAAATTGAGGAGCTGGCTGAACAATTTAGCCTCATGTCGGCTCAACTTCAAGAATCGTACGCTCAATTGGAGCGAAGAGTAGCCGCTCGAACCGAAGAGCTATCGGCTCTCAACGAGATTGCTACTGTGGTGAGCCAATCCCTCGATTTGGATGAGATTTTATACAGTGCATTAGATGAGACACTGGAAGTGATGGAGATCGAAGCTGGGGGAATCTATCTCCTGAATGAAAGAACGAACGTGTTGAACTTAGTTGCTCAGCGAGGTTTTACCCCCGAATTTGTAGCTGAAGTCGATAATTTGACACTCGGTGAGGGTTTCTCTGGTCGAGTAGCTCAGTCCGGTCAGCCCTTGGTCGTAAAGGACATCTCTACCGATCCGAGATTGACCAGGAAGGCGGTACGTGAGGAGGGGCTCCGCTCCATGGCCAGTGTTCCCTTGAGTGTCAAGGGGAGAGTATTAGGAACTCTCTTCGCGATAACTCGTGGAGATCGCGAGTTCACGGATCAAGACATCCAATTGCTCACCTCCATTGGCCATCAGATCGGTGTGGCCATAGAAAACGGAAACTTATACAACGCTGCCAAGCGGCGAGCAGACCAATTTCGTGTAATCAGCGAGTTGGGGCGACGTCTCACATCCATCTTGGCCATTGATGAGTTACTGGGCCAGGTGGTCAGCCTCATTCAACAGGCTTTTAAATATGATGTCGTCGAGATCGGTCTGATTGAGAAGGATGAGTTGGTCTTCAAGCGTCGGACGAAACGATATACCGATGCACCGTTGTCAAGCTTCAGCCTCAAGATCGGAGAACAAGGCATCACCGGGAAGGTAGCCGCAACTGGGGAACCACTTCTCGTGCCCGATGTGAGCAAGGACCCACGATATATCAACATCGATGACGATGAAACCCACTCCGAGCTAGCTGTCCCTATCAGGAGCAAAGGGAAGGTTATCGGTGTGCTTAATATTCAAAGCCAGGAACTCGATGCGTTTGACGAAAGTGACCTGGTACTGACCCAATCCTTGGCCGATCAGGTGGCCATCGCCATTGAGAACGCTCGGCTTTTTAACGAAGAGCAGCGACGGGCGGATCAATTTCGCGTGATCAGTGAGGTGGGAGGACAGATCACTTCGATCTTAGATGTCAATGTGTTACTGGAGGAGATGGCCCGGCTAATCCGAGATGCTTTCGATTATTACCATGTGGCCTTTGGGTTGATCGAGGGAGATGAAGTCGTTTATAAAGCCGGATCTGGGGAACTTTCGGATATTCCTGGTTTTGAATTTAAACCCTCAAGGCTCAAGATTGGCCTTGAGGGGATCACAGGGTGGGTGGCTGCGACTGGTGAGTCGCTCTACACGCCCGATGTGAGCAAGGAGTCGCGCTACGTTGAAATGCGAGGTAGTAAGACCCGCTCTGAGTTGACTGTGCCGATTACTGCTAGGGGGAAGGTCCTTGGGATCCTCGATGTACAGAGTGACCAATTGAATGCTTTTGATGAATCTGACATGAACGTTCTCCAGTCTCTGGCGTATCAGGCAGGTGTGGCGATCGAAAATGCGACCCTCTTCAAAGCTGAACAGAAACGCGCGGAGCACTTCCGCCTCATCAGCGACGTGGGACAACGCATCATCACAATCCTTGCTGTTGACGAATTGCTTGAACAGATGGCCAGGTTGATCAAAGAGTCATTCAACTACTATCATGTTGGTTTCGGTTTAGTCGAAGGGGATAAAGTCATCTCCAAGGCTGAGGTCGGTCCCATGAGAGAGGCATACCAATCTGTGAGTCTGACAATTGGTCAAGAGGGTATCTGGGGTCGCGTCGCTCAGAGTGGTGAGCCATTGTTGGTCCCCGACGTTAGTCAGGATCCAGGATACTATGCCGCACAAGACACCAAGGTCTGCTCGGAACTTTGTGTGCCGCTCATTTCGAAAGGTGAAGTTATTGGTGTATTGGACGCCGAGAGCGATCGACTAGACTCATTTGATGAAAATGACCTTGTGATTCTGCAAACCCTGGCAAATCAAGCGGCCGTCGCGATCGAGAACGCGCGATTATTCGAACAGACTCATCAGTTGGCTGCCATGGAAGAGCGTAACCGGCTTGCGCGCGACCTCCATGACGCTGTCACCCAAACACTCTTTTCGTCCAGTCTTCTCGCTGAAGCATTACCGGCGTTATGGGAGAAAGATCAAACCGAGGGACGGAAACTCTTGAAAGAAATCCGGCAATTGTGTCGAGGTGCACTGGCTGAAATGCGCACTTTGTTGATGGAATTACGACCAGCGTCATTGATCGAGGCGAGCCTGGATGAACTGCTTCGCCAGCTTGGTGATTCCGTAACCGGAAGGACAGGTGTGCCCGTCACGGTCTCAATTGAAGGTCCTCATCAGCTACCTTCGGATGTCCATACTGCATTCTACCGCATCGCTCAGGAGGCGTTGAATAATATTGTTAAATACGCTCAAGCCAATCAGGTATCGGTTAATTTGCGCTGTGTCTCCCTAAAAGATGAAGGTGCACGAAAAGTTGAACTGAGTGTGATGGATGACGGCATTGGATTTGATCCGAGTAACATCCCATCTGAGAGTTTGGGTATAGGGATCATGCGCGAGCGTGCGAAGGCGATCGGAGCGACGCTGGAAATTGAAAGCGAGATCGAACACGGAACTGAAATTAGGGTTTTCTGGCAGGGTGTTCAGGAGGCCACGCAAGATGTCTAGCTATAGCAACTCAGTTTCCATGAGCGCGACAATCAGCCGGTTAGGAGAGAAAATGAAAGGCTTTTCCCTCAAGCGAACCGTCGCGGTCACCGTCACCCTTTTAGCTCTACTCATGGGCGCCTGTTCTCAGCCTATTTCTCTACCCGAAGTAACCCCCCCTGTCATTGAGGCCACCCCGATACCAACACCCGAGGTTCAAACCATCGTCGTGGCGCTGGTTGAAGCGCCTACCTCTTTGGACCCTGGTGACTACCGCGAACGTCAATCTGAAACTGTAATCCGGAATATGTTCGACGGCTTGGTAACACGGGATATCCGCAGTGGTGTCTATCTCGAGTTAGCGGAAGTGTTAACTTTTCTGGATCAGCAGACATTGGAGATTAGACTTCGAAAGGGAGTACTATTTCATGATGGCGTAGAAATGACCGCGGATGATGTGGTATTTACCTTCGAACGCATCATCCATGAAGATGCTATTGAGTATCCGGAACCTCACACTTCCTTACGAAAGGGACTCATCACACCCTTAGAATCGATCGAGAAGATCGATGACTATACCGTGGTGATGCATTTCAGCAATCCCTGGCCACCGGTTATGCAAATGCTTGTTCACCAACAAATTGTGCCCAAGCATTATATGGAGCAGGTCGGAACCCAAGGGTTCATTGAGCATCCCATAGGGACTGGACCGTTTAAATTTGTGTCTGCTACTCAGGATTTAAAAGAGATCGTCATGGAGCGTTTTGATGATTACTACGGAGGCGCACCAGGTTTGCCCCCAGTTGGACCTGCGTGTATTGAGCGAGTTATCTTTCGAGTGATCCCAGATGCCATGACCCGAGCTGCGGCGTTGAAGGCCGGCGAGGTTGACATCATCCAGGAAGTACCTCTCGACTTGATTGAGGTCTTAACTGAAGACCCAAATATTTCAATACGAACGGCACCTGGCACTCGGCCGGTATGGCTGGATTTGAATGTCAATCAGTCCCCCTTTTCTAATGTGCGAGTCCGGCAGGCGCTTAATTATGCGGTGGACAAAGAAGAGATCATTAGGGAGGTATTCTTCGGTCGGGCTGTTGCCTTACCTGGACCGCTCTCACCCTATAATAACTTTGTCAATAAAGACTTGGAGCCGTACCCCTATGATCCTGAGAGGGCCTTGTCCCTTTTGACCCAAGCCGGTTGGATAGATATGAACGGTGATGGCTTTCCAGATAGAGAAGGCGAGCCATTCGAACTTACCATCGATACATTGGAAAGGTGGCGTCCGCTCGCCGAGAATATCGCTACCCAGCTGCAGAGGATTGGTATCCGGGTTACAGTCCGTTATTGGGAACGCTCAGTCATCCTCCCTTATTTATTAGCCGGAGAGCGAATGGCATTCCTTGAAGGCTGGGGGGATTCTGCCTTTGATCCAGTTGGGCACTTTGAGGCTAAATGGCACACGTATATCGAGGATCAGAGCTATGGCCGTGGGAATTATTCGGGTTATAGTAATGAAAGAGTTGATAGTCTCATTCGAATGGGCGAGATAACACCCTGGCAAGCAGAGAGGGAGAGAATCTACAACGAAGCCCAGATGATCCTTTATGTGGACGCGCCAGCGGTGTTTTTAATCCTCCCCGAGGAGATAGGAGCGGCAACGATCCGTATCATGAACTGGGAACTGGCTTCGGATGGACGCATCAACCTACACGATGTTTGTGTCATGCCTGAAACGGTGGAGGAATAAGCGAAGATTCTACCCATTTCTACGTCCTTCATGCGATAATTCTGATAAGGAAGAGCTAATGACCGAAACGGAACCCATTCGAGTGATGATCGTTGACGAGCATGATATGGTCCGTCGAGGACTGGTAACATTTCTAAAAGTCAAGCCTGACTTAGAATCCGTCGCTGAAGCAAGAAATGGAGAGGAAGCCATCCAAATTTGTGAGGAAGTGATACCGGATGTCATTTTGATGGATCTTAAGATGCCTGTCATGGATGGTGTAACAGCAACCAGAATCATCAGAGAACGATGGCCTGAAGTAAAAGTTATCGCTTTAACGAGCTTCCAGGAGAAGGAATTGGTGCAGGAGGTGCTCCAAGCCGGCGCGATCAGCTACCTGTTGAAAAACGTTACGGTTGACGAACTCGCCGAGGCGATCAGGGCAGCCTACGCAGGAAAATCCACCTTAGCCCCAGAGGCGACCCAGGTGTTAATCCAGGCCACTCGACAGGATATATCACCGGGCCACGATCTAACCCCACGCGAGCGTGAGGTTCTTGTATGCATGGTTGAAGGGCTGAGCAACCCGGAGATTGCCGAGCGGCTGACTATCAGTCGCTCTACAGCCAGGGCGCATGTCAGCAACATCCTTTCAAAATTAGGCGTCTCCAACCGTGCAGAAGCCATTGCATTAGCACTGCGCCAAAAATTAGTCACCTGATCACAATGAAGAAATAGGACACCTGTCCAATAGGAGAATCCCCCAGATGTCTGATGTATCTGGGGTTTTTTTGATTCATACTGATCCCAGAATGAGATGTAGAAATTAAAACAAAAGGTGGTGTGAATGCGGATTTTACTTGCGGATGGTCGATCAAAGGTGCGTTATGCGCTGCGTGTTTTGTTGGAGGGACAGCAAGGGTTGGAGGTGGTCGCAGAGGCAGTGAATGCGGAGGATTTAATCGTCAAGGTGAGAGAATCATGCCCTGACGTTGTGCTAATTGATTGGGATTTACCAGGTCTGAATAGGACGAGGACGTTGGAAAACTTACGTAAGGACCATCCAGGAATCCGAGTGATCGCGATGAGCGGGAGACCTGAAGCTGGTCAAGCAGCCCTGGATGCTGGTGTCGATAGTTTTATTCATAAGACAAGCCCACCAGATCTTTTACTTGCAGTTATAAACAAGTGGGAACAGGTTTCAAAGTGACTGCATAGAAAGATAAGGAGACGAGATGATGCAATTCCCTCCCGAGCAGGTAATAAAGCTTGCTGATGAATATATCAAAGACGCGTTGATCAAGGTTGAAGAAGCAAAATCTATCAAGGAAGCTGAAGCCTGTATGGAAAGAGGGGGATCGTTGCTGAAAATTGCCGTCGTTCTCAGTGCGCTGACGGCTTCCGTCGTTCTGATAAAGAGCTCGTCGATTGAGTATCATCTCGAGCAGCATGTTCTTGAGAGTGAGAATACATCCCCTTCGTTCGTCGAGGGACAAATTGCATAGGAGAAGGCAGGAATCCTACTCTCGCAATGTGTAAAACCATCCTTGAAGATCGTGTCTTTCCCTGTGATTCGCGACATGCTATGAAGACGTGAGAGCATGTTCATGTGGATCGATGGAGGAAAAAATGTGGTTATTAACTTTGGGTCCAGGAAAAGCTCGTCAGGAGGAGTTTTTGCGGGAGGTTGAGAGATGGCGCCATTATAACGAGGCGAGGGCGTATCTTTCTCATCGGTGCGAGCCGAACCTAAATGTGTTTCAGAATCTTCAGACCGTACCCGATTTGAAGCTGGGAAACGCAGTTGGTATGAACCTGGAAGCGTATAAGCAGTCAGTCTCTGCTCCCCCTCGGTTCGAAGAGGTGAGCGTAGGTTCAGATGAGAAAAACCCTCCTATGCAGGTATGCCGTCGTACACCTCCAAGATGGTGACCGATAAGTACTGACTGGGAGGAATCACGAGGCGCTGATTTGATGGAAGTATCGGAAGGAACTTTATTAAGGGCATGGTTTGAGAAATGTTTGGTTGATATCCCAGTGGTAGCCCCCTTTGAGCGGGAGGGCTCCTCCTCTTTATGGAGACGAGGGGGCGTTTACAACAACGCCCCCTCCTCCACAAAACTGCTCAGATCTCATGGATCGATAAAAATGTGCTCAAGAAACATTCACCAAGTACCCAGGATCTTGGACTGGTTGCCCATGTGTGCCTCGGTCGATGACAATGTCAGTTTTAACGATTATCTCTGGAAAGTCACCTCCCTATCGTCAGCGATTTGGTAGGAAATTAGGATCAGATCGAGCAATGATAGGATTGTGTTTTCAACAGCCTGATGGGAAATTTGCAGCTCTTGCTTCATCTTCTGAAAGATTCCATGACTGTTTTATTAGAGTTAATCGGTTTGACGAAAGAGGAAATGGTAATCCAAGGTTCTTCGATTAGTCGACTTGCGTTATAGATGAAAGTTGTTTCGTCCGATACAAAACGCGAAATTATTAACAGCGGTGGCCATCAACGGGTTGCATCCACCGCTTGATGGGAAAGAAAGGATAACGAGATGAATCCAATTGAGGTGTCCCACATCGTGAAATCGTTCGGCGCCACGCAAGCTGTAGCCGACGTGTCTTTTGCTGTCCAGCGCGGCGAAATTTTCGGATTGCTCGGCCCCAACGGAGCCGGTAAGACCACAACCATTCGGCTCATCTTGGACATCTTCAAGCCTGAAAGGGGTACCGTGTCTATTTTGGGTGGATCCATGACTGAGGCGAAAAAAGACCGCATCGGATACATGCCAGAGGATCGTGGTCTTTATCAGGACATTGCCCTTGAGCGTTGCCTGATGTACCTGGCCACGCTGAAAGGCTTATCTAAGGTCGAAGCACATAAACGTTTAGAGGATTACTTAGAGCGCTTCGATCTGTCCGCTCACCGGAAGAAAAAGGTTAAGGAACTCAGCAAGGGTATGCAACAAAAGGCGCAGATCATCAACACCGTCCTTCACCATCCAGAGTTGATCATCATTGATGAGCCGTTCACCGCCCTTGATCCGATTAACACTCAATTAGTGAAAGATCTGATGCAGGAGCTGCGCAATCAGGGAACAACCATCATCATGTCAACACATCAGATGCACCAGGTCGAAGAGCTGTGCGATCGTATTGTGCTAATCGATGAGGGGAGGGATGTGCTTTACGGAAATTTGGAGGAAATCCGCCGTCAATATTCTGGCAATGCTGTATTGGTGCGCGTCGTTGGCACACTTCCATCCTTGGCAGGGGTTGAGACCATCAGCTATCACAATGGCACAACAAAATTAATGTTGATGAAGGATACCAGCCCCCAAGATGTGTTGAATACTTTAGTGGCCGAAAACGTGATCCTTGAGAAGTTTGAAATTGCGATCCCATCCGTGAGCGAGATTTTCATCCGCGTGGTGGAAGAAGGAGACAGGTGATGTCCAAGCTCTGGCTTGTCGCTCTGGATGACTTCCAACGAAATGTCTTCAAGAAAAGTTTCATCCTCGCGCTTTTAAGCGTTCCGCTATTTATTGGCTTTACCGTCGGGCTGGGTGCCATCATGAGTTCATTGAAGAAGAACAACGCGCCAGTCGGTTACATCGATCATGCCGGTCTACTGGCGGATCCCTTGCCCGCGCATGTGAACCCTTCTGAGAAGCCGATTGAGTTCCTTCCCTTTCAGACGGAGGGGGAAGCGCGCCAGGCGTTGGAGAGCAAAGATATTCAGGCTTATTATGTGCTGGCTCCCGATTATTATGAAACCAGCAAGATCGAATTGGTCTACCTCAAGGAACCAGGGACAAATGCCACCCGCCAATTCTACAATTTCATCCAGATCAATCTGCTGCGGGATCAGCCACCCGAAATTGCCAAGCGGGCTACGGCTGGAAGCAACGTGACCCTACGATCGCCAGATGGAAGCCTTGAATTTCCCACTGGTGGACCGACGATTGGTCAAATCATACCGATTATCCTCAGTGTTGCCTTTGTTTTCCTTCTCATGATGAGTTCAGGATCACTTATGAGCGGAGTGGTTGAGGAGAAGCAAAACCGTACCATGGAAGTGTTGATGACCTCCTTATCACCAACACAGCTTATCGGCGGTAAGGTGTTGAGCATCGTCGGCATGAGTCTTCTCCAATTAGTTACTTGGATCCTGGTTGGATTGCTAGCTGTAGCAATAGCTGGAAATGTCCTGGGTATCGAATGGTTTCAGAATCCAAGCATGGAGTGGGGGACCGTCTTGATAGTGCTGGCAATCGCTGTCCCTTCCTTTGTGCTGTCGTCTGCCTTGATGTTCGCACTAGGCTCTACCGTAGCTGAAGCCCAGGAAGCCCAATCGGTGGGAGCCCTCTTTTTCATGCTCCACATCATTCCTATCTATATGATTGTGGCACTGGTGGAGGCACCCAATGGCATCTTATCGGTAGTGTTAAGCCTTTTACCCTTCACGTCGCTGATAACCGTTGGTTTTCGCAGCATATTTTCGGTGGTCCCTCTTTGGCAGGTTGCCGGAAGTGTCGCGATCCAAACCCTTTGCGCTTTAGGAGCCCTATGGCTAGCCTCCCGCGCATTCAGATTGGGAATGCTTCGCTATGGTCAACGTTTACGCTTCAGTGAGATTCTTGGTAAGGCGAAGGCAGTGTCCACGAAAGTGAGTCTGTCATGAGTAAAACCCTCCACGTCCTTCGTTACGAACTGATCACAACTCTCAGCCGCAGGTCGTTCCTGCTGGTGTCTTTCGGTATCCCGCTGCTAATAATCTTGATTTTCTTCGTCATCTCGATCATGAAAAGTGACACATCTAGCACGATCGATGTTTCGTCAAACACAACACAAACGATCGAACTAGAGATTGAAGGCTACGTTGATCAAGCCGGGTTAATTCGTGTTATTCCGGAACAGATCCCCTCCGACCATCTGTTGCCCTACCTCGATGAGGAGCACGCGTATCGGGCGTTAGAAACAGGTGAGATCGCTGCCTTTTACATCATCCCAGAAAATTACGTGGAAACGGGAGAGTTTATTTATGTTCACCCGACCTTAACCCCATCCTCGTCAGATGGTCAGGACTGGGTGATGCGTCGGACGTTGTTGGTTAACCTGCTAGATGGTGACGCCATGTTAGCGGACAAGCTTTGGAATCCGATGGACTTAAAGGTAACCAATCTGGCCCCAATGCCGCAGTATGACCGATACGCGGAGGAGGATTGCTCAACGCCTGGACCGGCTTGTGAGTCCAACGCATTGGTGCAATATATACCGTTCATCATGGCGGTGCTCTTCTATATGTTCATCACGATGGGATCCAGCCTTCTGATCAGGAATGTAAGCAGCGAGAAGGAAAACATGGTGATGGAGATCTTGATGCTCTCGGTCCATCCACGTCAAATGCTGACCGGCAAACTCGTGGGTCTTGGGATAGCCAGTTTGCTTCCAACCATCGCTTATTTGGGCGCAGGATACATCGTACTTCGTTTAGGTGGAGGCGTGCTCAACCTGCCAAGCGAACTCACCATTCCGCCCTCGCTTTTGGTATGGGGGATAGTGTTTTTTGTCCTTGGCTATGCTGTATATGCGAGCCTGATGGCCGGCGCAGGAGCACTTCTACCCAACATGAAGGAGATCACACAGGCCACCTGGGTGGTCATGATCCCGTTGTTTGTCGGTTATATGGTTGCACTGATGGCGTCTGGTGAGGCTCCTCATGGCGCTCTGCCAACTGCATTGAGCCTTTTCCCGCTGACCGCGCCGATTGTGATGATCATGCGTTTGACCATCGGTGGTGTGCCTCTATGGCAAATTTTGCTGGCAGTGGGATTGATGATGCTCACAGCTGTTTTCGTGGTACGGGCTGTCGCGAGGATGTTCCGTGCCCAGGTGCTGCTCTCAGGTCAACCATTCAGCGCCAGGCGATATACCAGGGCACTACTGTTCGGTCGAATGTAGATGGGGATCGGTTAATTCAACTTACCCGAAGACTTTGAATAAGGAGAACGAAAATGTATTGCCCGAACTGTCGATGTGAATTCGAGGGATGGGTTGGTAGGTGTCCCAATTGTAAGACGCCGTTAATAGATGAATCGCCTCACGTTCAAGAGGACGTAAGCAAACCGATTTCCTACGAGACGATGGTTGATCTGGTGAGAGAAAATGGTGGGCAATGGAGTATTGATCTATCAACTACGGATGTTGGTACGCAGAAAAAATGGGGATTTCCGTATTATGGCTATCGATTTGCGTGGGTGAAACGAATGCAAGGGACCATTGATGAAATCTCAGTTGATTTGTCGACCACGGAAGTTGGCACGGAAAAGAGATGGACATTCCCGTATTTTGGATATGGATACGCTTGGGAGAAGAGAATGGAGGGGAATATTGGTGGAAATATGATTTCTTTAGCAGCCACAAATGTTCGGAGAGAAAGAAAATGGCGTTTCCCTTATTCAGGCTATGGATATGCATGGACGCAAGAGCTGTCCGGTGAATGTGGTGCCGAATTAAGGGCAACGCTGATAGCCACGGATGTCAGCAGAAAACAGGGATGGCGTTTCCCCTATTTTGGTTATGGATCTGCCTGGACGCAGAAGGGGATTCTCACATTGACAGCAAATGAATAATTCTGGATCCTTTCACCATTCTCCTATATTGACTGATTTTTACCTCCTCCAGCTAAAGAGAATCCTGGACAAGGAATAATCCTCAGCGAACATTTTTCCATAATGCCGCTCGTCCTAACGTCTACGATTAAAATATTAAATAAAATTGGACACTTGACCAATTCGAAAACCCCCCAGATGTCGGATGAAACTGGGGGGTGAATGTTTTATCTTATTTCTAGGCTGGAAATCCGTTTGTGGCGATAAGGACCGTAAATCTAAATCCAAGGAATGGGGATTATGATATTTATTTTGTTGCACCGACGACCTAGCGATTTTTCTGAACGATGTTCTTACGATAGATAAGGGAAGCATGAAAATGGAAATGTCTGACAATTGGGTCATCAATACACACAGTCTAAGTAAGTCCTATAAGGACGTGGAGGCTCTCAAGTCACTCGACTTGAAGGTTGCCAAGAATTCAATTTTCGGTTTCTTGGGACCGAACGGCGCTGGAAAAACTACGACGATCAAACTTTTATTGGGCTTGATAAGACCTACCAGCGGTGGCGGGAGCGTCTTTGGTCACGATATTCTCCGTGACAACGTGGAGATCCGTAAGCGTATCGGGTACCTGGCCCAGAACCCGAGTTATTACAAGCATATGACAGCCCGTGAGACCCTCCGCTTTAGAGCTCGTTTCTTCTATACAGGGCCGAAGGATGCATTGGAGAATCGTATCGCCGAAACGCTCGAAATGGCCGGGTTGACGAATAAAGCCGATCGACCAATCAAAGGTTTCTCCGGAGGTGAGCTTCAACGGTTAGGGATTGCCCAAGCCCAGGTTAATCATCCCGACTTGCTCATCTTAGACGAGCCTGCGGCTAACCTCGATCCGGGGGGGCGTAGGGACGTGCTGGAGGTGATGGAGCGGCTGCGGAAGTATACCACCATTTTCTACTCCACACACATCCTGGACGATGTCCAGCAGGTTAGCGATACCGTCGCCATTCTCAATCACGGCGAACTCGTCGCACAAGCGCCCATGGAGGAATTGTTAGCTGGGAACGACGGAACGATTTATACCGTGGTCATGGAAGGTGATCCCAGTGGGGCACAGGCTCGAGTCACCCGAAGGGAATGGGTGTCGAGTATCGATACTACTTCGATGAATGGTCGGATCACCTGGCGAGTTCATGTGACGGATGAGGAGGTTGCTAAATCGGATTTGCTGCGTTTGATCCTGGCTGATGAAGATATCAAGGTGATTGAGTTTGGGCGTAAACAGTACGAACTCGAAGAGGTGTTTTTACGCATTGTGGAAGGGGAAGAAAATGTCCAGTATTAGCTCGCTTCAAATCGTCAATGAGTCTCCCTGGCGCAGCGGCTTCATGAACATGGTACGCAAGGAGAATAGCTTGTGGTGGGGTACCCGTAAATGGTGGGTGCAGAGCTTGATTTGGTTCCTGATCTTGAATGGAATAGTCGTCCTCCTTCTCTGGATCGTGCCTGCCGTGGATAAGGAAGAAGCTCCGAGAGCATCAGAAGTCCTTGGTGTCTTTTTCGGTTTTTTTGGAGCCCTTAGCACCTTTGGCGTGATGATCCTCATGCAAAGCGCGATCGTGGGTGAAAAAAATTCAGGAACGGCGGCATGGATCATGTCAAACCCGGTTTCTCGTGGGGCCTTCATCTTAGCCAAGCTTATCGCCAACGGGATCGCAATTCTAACCATCATCGTTGTATTGCAGGGCCTCATCGGCTACATGCAATTTTTCCTGCATGGAGAAATCGTTCTGCGACCGATACCTTTCATGGCTGCACTTGGTCTACAGGGTCTTCATCTGATGTTCTACCTTACCCTGGCATTGGTGCTCGGTACCTTTTTCAACGGTAGAGGGCCCGTGATCGGGATATCGATCGCCGTCCTCATCGGACAGGATTTGCTAGGGCAATTAATTGCGATGAAATTTCCATGGTTTCCTACGCTGATGCCGATGCGGTTGGTAGATATGGCATTGCCTTTAGCTCAAGGTGGGACGCTATCTTCATATACCCCTGTGATCGCCACCACACTGATGTCGCTGTCGTTCCTTTTGCTGGCGATATGGCGTTTCAGGCGGGAGGAATTCTGAGGTTTGCTTATTAAGTGAGAGGGAATAGCAGAGAGGTTGTAGCGGAGGTACAGCCATGATTGTTCAAAAAGAACGCTTAAGAGGTATCCCTAAGAACATGTTAAGGTTGCGACTGAGGATTAAGGGAATAAAAGGATATTCGTACGTCGGACATGAAGTGAGTGACAAAGTACGGCACGTTGAACCTGTTGACATCATGGTTCAGCGCTTACGCCTTGGTCATTCTTGACCAAGGATATGCTTTGAAGAAAGGTCGCACTGATGAGGAGAATTGAGACGACCGGCTCCAATGACAGGTCAAGTGGTATCTCCTCATATGAGCGCTTGCTAATTGGTTGCTGCTAGTTGGGAGAGAGACATGAGCAGGAAATTACGACGTCCAGTGGTAGGGCTCGCATTAAGCGGGGGTGGCGCACGAGGGCTGGCGCACATCGGTGTGCTCAAAGTGCTGGAACGCGAGGGTATCCCGATCGATTGTCTCGCCGGTTCGAGCATGGGGGGCATCATCGCTGCGGTGTACGCGGCTGGCGTCTCGCTAACGGAGCTGGAGGCGGAAGCAAATCGCATGGCCAGGCTTCGCGAGCTCGTAAAACTTGTGGATCTTCTACCCCCTCGCCGGGGTTTGTTGGCCGGGAATCGCCTGCGTGCATTCCTTTCGAGGTTCGTTGATCCAAGTCTTACCTTTCACGACCTCCATTTGCCGCTGGCCCTTACAGCGGTTGATCTCCTGAGTGGGGAGGAGATCCGTCTTGACGAGGGACCCGTGATCGATGCGATCCTTGCCACATGTGCGTTTCCTGGGGTTTTGCCACCTGTGGCATCGAACGGTCATTGGTTGGTGGATGGTGGATTGTTGAACAATCTGCCGGTAGATGTAGTACGTAATCTTGGTGCCGAGGTCGTGATTGCCAGCAATGTCACACCGGATTCGGTGCAAGAAAATCCTCTTGAGGCCCCAGAAACACTGCGCTTACTGCCGGATTTCTTATGGGATTCCTATCGAGCCATCACGCTGCTTGGCAGAGCACTAACCCGGATGAGGATTGTCGACGCAAGGCCGGAGGTTCTTATCCAGCCACCTCTTCCATCTGATATTGGGATCTTTTCCAGCTTTCCCCGAGCTGGCGAGATCATTGAAACCGGTGAGCGAGAAGCTAACAGATGCTTACCCCGGCTGATCGAAGCCACACGCCCCGGGGTGGATTCGATGATTCCTGTCGCCATCGGAGGAAGGTGATTTCTTTATGGCAATAGAGTCATACGTTGAATGGCCCGGTTTACCTCAAAGGTGATGCTCGTAACTTTATACGCAAGATGGGTTGCTTATTGTAAATTATAAAGCTGCGCTTCGTGCAAGGGGTCTAGATCATGAAAACACAAAGTATTGTCAAGCCCATGAGATTCTGGCAGTCGTTGCTTTTCTTTATGATCCCCGGGCTGTATGGCCTTTTTGCACAGTACGTTCTCCTTCCTTCTATAGTGCGACTTGGAATCTCAGAGGAGAACGCGTATAACGCGGTGCACCTTACAGTATTCATTGGATTGTTCTTGGCTACAATCCTTGCCTTGCGAGTGGAAGGATGGCCTCTTAGGTGGACATCGATTAAGGAACGCCTTCGTATTAAACGCATGGATTCCACTGCTTGGAAATGGACACTCCCCTTCTTGGTTCTCTACCTCGTTCTGGGATTTCTCCTCAATATGCTTGCCCAGTTCGTGTACGAGCAGCTGGGTTTCTGGCCTCCGGATGCGGATATCCCACTCACAAATATCCCCTATCTTTTGATCGTGTTCGTGGCCAATATCTTCAGCGAAGAGCTCTGGTGGCGTGGTTACATTCTCCCTCGTCAGGAGCTGGAACATGGAAAATCTGCCTGGATCGTGAATGGGGTGCTTTGGTCGTTATTTCACTTGTTCAAGTGGTGGGCAGTGCCTTTTATGCTCGTCAAACACTGGATGTTACCCTTCGTTGTCCAACGCACAAAGAACACCACTCCTGCAATTGTGATTCACTTTGTTTCGAACGGAATTGGCATATTGCTCAGCATCTTGCCCTTGTTGACTGGGTAGCTGAGGTTGTAAGCGCGTTCATTATGAGTAGGGTCTTCTCAGACTCAGAGGAATAATCATAAAGTAAATTGGTATCTCGCTGCCCCGTAAAGTACGTGGAACTTACGAGAGCGGTCGTAGCCTCAGCTCTTAACCATTGTCAGCTTGCCCGTAAGGGTTATCTAATAAATTCTCAATCTATGGTGGAAGTATAAGAGTTAAATCCGAATATGATAAGCCATTGAGTAAGTTGGGTTATTAAGGGAGGACCTTAGATATGCTTAAGTCGCCTCGTCACACTGGAGGATATCTTCTAGCAGCTGCCCTCGGTGCATTCGTAGGTGGTGCCGTTGCGCTTGTAGTCAGCAGAGTGCTTCCCAAGATGTTGTCACAGATGATGTCCGGTATGATGCACAATATGAAGGAGCAAATGGGCGAGGAAGGCTACAATCCCGAGGATATTTGACGTCAAATGATGGCAGGCTTCGTGGAAGCTTAGCTGTAGTTCAACGGAAAAAATCGCCTGTTGCTTTTTGTATCAAATGTAGCCGCACCCTTCAGGGTGCGCAGATGTGCGGGCTAGTACCTGTGGCCAGAGATAAATGCTGAGGAGATTGTTTTGCTGTAGCCGCACCCTTCAGGGTGCGCAGATGTGCGGGCTAATACCTGTGGCCAGAGATAAATGCTGAGGAGATTGTTTTGCTGTAGCCGCACCCTTCAGGGTGCGCAGATGTGCGGGCTAGTACCTGTGGCCACAGATAAGTGCTGAGAGGATTGTTTTGCTGTAGTCGCACCCTTTAGTGTGCGCAGATGCGCAGGCTGAAGCCTGCGGCTACATATAACAATCTGGAATGAGTGTGGGAGGGATATGCGCTATCCCCATGTGAAAAACACTGTAGGGGCGCACAGCCGTGCGCCCCTACGATGATCCTGGGTTACATGTACCTTCTTGGTGAGGTGATATCAATTGAAAGTGTGTTCTTTAAAGTGGGCTTTTCTGAGATAGGCTTATAAAAAGGGGGATTTGAGAACGACATTTTTATGCCTGGAAGGTTAATTGGTATGTATTGGCATAGGTTATCCAGAGGGACTCCTCAAATTTTATCCCCGTCTCACAATCCCCTTTTGCCAAGCATAAACGGCCGCTTGAGTGCGGTCAGCAAGTTGTAGCTTGCTCAAGATATTGCTCACGTGGCCTTTGACCGTATTTTCGCTGATCACCAACCGCTCAGCGATCGAGCTGTTGTTCAAACCATTCGCGATTAACTTAAGAACCTCTATCTCGCGTAAGGTCAATTGGGTATAAGGATTCATGCCCCTGTTGTTCGATCCGTGGACTTCCTGGATCACACGTGCGGCTACCCGCGGATGTAATGTAGCTTCCCCTCTGGCTGCTCGACGAGTAGCATCGGCGAGTTCCTGCATATTAACGTCTTTGAGGAGGTAAGAGATCGCTCCAGCTTGTATGGCTGGGAAGATGTGTTCATCTTGGTGGTAGGAGGTCAAGACCACGATTTGTGTACGAGGGCTCGCGTCCTTCACACGTCTGGTTGCTTCAACGCCGTCCATACCCGACATGACGAGGTCCATCAAAACCACATCGGGGACATATTCTAACGCTAGTTCAACGGATTCTTTACCACAACCAGCCTCAGCGATCACGGTGATATCGGGCTGTGCATCCAAGAAGGCCTTAACACCTTGCCGTACAACCTCATGATCATCTACGACGAGCACAGTTATTTGCCCGCTCATGCTGCCACTCTGGTCCGACTGGGCTCTTTATCGTTGTGGTAGGCGCTTTTAATGCTGACCTTAGTGCCTCTTCCAGGTGCACTCTCGACAAGAAGCTTCCCTTGGATCATCTCTGCCCGTTCGTATATCGAACGTAGTCCTAATCCGTGATGCTGTTTGGTGAAGTCAAACCCCCGTCCGTTATCGGAAATCGTGAGCGTGAGCTCCTCCATCCCATATACCAACCGGATCTCGGCACGATCTGCCTGGCTGTGCCTCACGACATTGGCTAGTGCACCTTGAACGATGCGGAACAATGCTTGTTCGATCTCCAATGAGAGCGGCCGTTCATTTTGGATACGGACATTGATGTCGATACCGCTTTGATTCGAGCAGTCGAGAGCATACTCTCGCACTGCCGTTGCCAGTCCCCTGCCTTGCAGGGCGAAGGGACGTAATTCTCGTATCAAGTCAGTCAACTCTTGGCGTACTTCATAGAGCAGCTTCTCAGCCTCGACGAGATTCTCCTCAGCCTCATCTGGATCAGGGTGGAAATGTGCCCGAGCGGCGCCAAGTTGGGCTGAAGCAGCGAATGCCTGTTGCTTTACGCTATCGTGAAGATCACGCGCAAGCCGGTTACGCTCCTCCATCACGGACATCTGCTGGCGTTCTTCGAGCAAGTTTTCCAATTGAGCTGCCATATGGTTCAGACCTTGAGCAAGTCGACCCAGCTCATCACCCGATGGGTCATCAACGAAGATAGAAAAGTTGCCCTGGCTCCAAGCATCGGCGGATACAAATAATTTTTTCAATCGCCACACAAGTCCCCTTGCGGTTAGCGAGCCAATAATGGTCCCCAATACAGCAGCAAAGACGGTGATGAACAAAAGACTGATACCAACCTGTCTTGCGATTTCAGAGAATGTCCAGACCTCGCCAACCCCCATTTTACGCATGAACGCTACAGTACCTAAAACTTGATCCTGATCACTTTCGTTGAGAATCGGTGCCACCTCATTAACAACTCGATACTTCTCCCTAATTATAGGTACCGCGCCGACCATTCTGTTGTTGGCGCTAAAGGTATACAGGTTGTTGTAGTCGGTCTCACCCGAGAGAGCCAGCTCTAGAGGTACCTCCAAACCTGGAATCTCACTGACATTGAAGTTTTCCCCGACGTGGGTGTTTTCAAGGAATCCATGAGGCAAGGTGTCGATCAACTCCCCATCCGCGTCGAGGAAAATCACGTACGTAATGTTGGTGGTAAACGCTCCGAGAAAGAAATTGCCCAACATGATAGGCTCGGTATCCGTTGAGTTCGCCTTATATTCCCCAAGATGCTCGCGTAAACCTTGAACATCCGGGGGAATCTTCGAGAGATAAGAGCTGACCAACGGTGTGTATTCTGAATGTAAATCCTCAAAAACCAACTCCGGCTTAACTTTGGTCTCCTTTGCCAGATTGACGGCCAGCCCAATAATGAAAGCGATTTCTAGGACAAGTAAAGCTGCGACGGTGACCAAGGTATAGCTCAATGTCAACTTCCATCGAAGTTGACGAAGACGACAGCTCAAGAGTGCAAAGAGTTTTTGCAAAGCTTCACGTGTAATGGTCAAACCTTCTCCCGCGTCCAACGCTCCTCGGCTACATATTTAACAACTGTGCGGGAGATTTAGTTCAACCGATTTTCTAACAAGTGTTAACGCATCAATCATAAGGCCAGCTTCAAGGAGAGGCATGGGCACAGAGGATGGTTCTCTACCACCCTTGGGAGGGGTATAAAACTGTCCTGTGGGCTCGTGTATTCGATTACGGCTTAACTTATGATGTAGCGGCGGGGAATTGACTGAAACCCTGTAATCTTGAAGTGGAGGTCAGTGATTGTCATTTCACGATGTGAGCAAATCAATAAGGTTGTTCAGTTTGATCATCGAATAGGTTCATGGCCGCTTCTGATATCGGATAGATAGTGGAAAAGGAAGACGCCCCGGTGGCCGCCGAGGCGTCGTCTGGAAAGCCCGTTTAGCCCTAATGGAACTAGTAGAGACTTTCCTGTGATTAACAATACTCGATTTTCCTCTCGAACTCAACATTCCTGGCATGTGAGGAAGCGCTCCATCGTAAGAAGAATCCAAGCGGATGGCCCCTTTTGAAGTTTTTTTCCTTCGTAATTGAGGAGGTTTACCGGTGCATTTAACAAAACCGCATCTTTATCACAAGGCAGTTCGAGAGTGTCTTTGGTCCTTAACAGAACCTGATGATCCCGCATTACCTAGGGCATTGGAATTGTATTGGAAAGCCCGTATTCGAGGCCGGCTAAGGAAGGTATGGTCTTCCTTCACCGGTAGTGATCATGCATTGATTGATTTGAATTCGATCAAGACCGAGAAATTTGTATATAGCTGGCGGTATGTCGGGGTACGAGAGGTGCAGATTAATAAAATCGTGGGCAGTGAAGGGCTATGCAATACCTTCGATAGAGCTTTCTATCCGCTGCGATCTCAAGATGAGGCTCGCTGGTTGAGCGTTGCAGTCTCCAAGTTGAACGGCAGTCAAACACCTCCGATCGATCTTGTTCAAATTGCCTCGAGATACTTTGTCCAGAATGGTCAGTATCACATTTCAGTAGCCCGTGCGATGGGAAAGAAAGTGATCAAAGCATATGTGACTCGATGGGATGTCTCAGAGAGATCGGTTGGTCATCGGTTGAAGGTTAGCTATGTAAGGTCAACTGAATGTATTCCCGATGACTTTACCGGCCAGCGAAAAATTCAGCCCACGATTACATCACCATTCTTTGAAAAGGTGGGTGAAGGAGTTGAATACGTTACAGAAAAAGTGTGATTTCCTGGGAGCGGTCATCAACTGGGTTGATCGGCAGTTTCGTGGTGTCCAGGGGGTGACGGATGATTGGGATAGCTATTTACATCTTGTAATGAAGGAATATGCGTCTACATATGAACCGCCCTCGGAACTGTGGGCAGAGATTAGAGTAAAAGTTCAACGAGAGGTGGCCTTAAATCAAATTCAATCCTACGTGCCATAGGGAAACCTGAGAAAAGGAGGTGATGTTTTCGAAAGTAAATGATCGAAATGGTCGGATCATTTCGCAAATGAATAATGAAGGACGAGGAGAAGATAATGAAGTGCAGAAAGATTTTTACTCTACTCAGTTGGGGGATGGTGGTGCTGATGCTGTGTGCCTCCTGCCAAGCCGCAAAAGAGACAGAAGTCGCTCCTGCTGAGGCTCCTGCAGCGGAAAGCAAAGCGGAGGAGCCAGCAGCCGCGGCACCCTCGGAGGAACCGGCAGCGGAAGCACCTGCGGAGGAAGCAGCGGTCATTGACGCGTATCGCATCGCGATCCTGGCTGACATAACGAGCTCCAATGTATGGAATCTCTTCGGTCCGGGCGCCTCTGCATACAACTATGTAGTGCAGGTGGGTTACTGGCCTGGCCTATTCACATTATCTGACCATCGATTTGACTTTGTGCCTCAGGTGGCCGCGGATTTTAGTTCGGCTTTGGAGCAGGAAGGTGATCTATGGGTCTCCACGATCCCTCTTAAGGAAGGATTCCTGTGGAGTGATGGATCGGAAATCACCGCTGCGGACATGGTTTTCACTGCTCAAGTCGTGATGGATTTTGATCTCAGCGGCAACTGGGATTACGCAACAAGCAACATAGATCATGTCGAAGCCATTGATCCCAGAACGGTTAAGTTCTACTACACTGAAAAACCCGGTCTTGCGGTGCACGAATACGGTGTTCTGCAAAACCCTATCGTCCAGAAAGCCTTCTGGGAGCCGAAGCTGGCTGAAGCTTATGCGGCTCTGGAAGCCATTGCAAATTTCGATCCTGAGACCGAGGAGTACCTTGCAGGCCTTGCTGAGGCGCAGCAAGTTTTGTACGGAGTCGAAGCTGAAGGTGAACCGATCTATGGGGCCTATAAGTTTGATAAGTGGGAAGTGGGAGCCTTTGTTGAAAATGATGCCAACGATTCGTACTTCTACAATGGGATGACCATTGAGGAGTACGCAAGCGGGGGGTACCACGAAAACCTGGAAGGGGTCCAAGACTTCGAAGCCTATGGCGACGTCTCGGGCGAACCCGAGCTGTCTTACGTCAATGGTCCGCATGCCAATTCCGTGGTCTACAGCATCTACAGCCAGGATGCCGCTGTGCTGGCTTTACTGAACGGCGACGTGGATTACATCTACAACCCAAGTGGCTACGGACCGGGGCTTCAAGCTCAACTTGAAGGAAACCCCGATGTGACGATCGCAGAAAACCCTCGCAATGGCTGGCGTTTCTTGGCCTTTAACTTCAGGGTCCCACCGCTGGACGATATCGCTGTACGACAGGCTATTACCTGCATGATCGATAAGGAGTTCTTGACCAGCAATATCTTGCAGGGTGCGGCCTTCCCCGCGTACACCCCCGTCCCTGAGGGGCTCTCTTTCTGGTACAACCCTGACGTAACCCGCATTTGCTACGGTCTCTCTGAGCAAGAGCGCATGGTCTGGGCCGTAGAGCGGTTGCGAGAGGCCGGCTACAGTTGGGATGTCGAGCCTATCTGGAACGAGGATCGAGGTGGTTCCATCGATTGGGGCGAAGGGCTGAAGATGCCCGACGGAACAGAAGTACCAGAATTGCTGCTTCTTGCTCCAAGCCCTGGTTACGATCCCTTGAGGGCCACCAGTGGTGTTCTGATCGAGCAGTGGGCTGGCATGTTAGGCTTCCCCGTTAGGGCACAGCTAACCAACTTCAACAACATCCTCAACGAGACGCTGGGAGGCGGTGGGAATTGGGACATGGTAGTCGTGGGCTGGAACTTGACGACCTTCCCGGATCACATGTGCGATTTCTTCCTCGAAGAATACGGTGGACCATTTGCTTTCACAGGCTATGCCGGGGAAGAACTCGTCCAGATGTGCTTGGAATTCAAAGCTAGCACCAACCTAGAAGAAGCCCGTCTACTTGGTTTCAAGATGCAGGAGCTTCTAGCTACCGAGTTGGCCTACACCTACCTCTTTGCCAACCCGGTGAAGGATGCTTACAACCTGACCTATGTCGACTACCCGTTCACCGATGTTCTCGACGGCATTGAAGGTCTTTATGGTCAGCAAAATCTCGTCGTTGCACCCGAGTGAGAGCGTGTAGAACCCTCGCTCCTCCTACGAAGAGGGGGGTGGAAACAGTGCCACCCCCCTCTCCTCCTTGCATTTCTTCAATGAGGTAGTAGACCATGGGCAACTACATCCTGCGACGTTTGTTCCAAATCATCCTTACCCTGGTGATTTTTCAGACCTTATTATTTTTAATCCTCGATGCCCAGCCAGGTGACATCACGCTTCAATACCTTACCGATCCTAGGGTCACCCCAGAGATACGCGATCAGATGCGGATCGCCCTCGGGTTGAACAAGCCACCCATCGAGCGTTACTTACAGTGGTTGAGGAACTTTACAACAGGAAATTTAGGGATTTCTTTCAGCCATTATCCACGTCCCGTGTTGGACATCATTCTCGAGCGTGCTCCTCGCACGATTGTGCTCTTCCTGACCTCAACATTGGTTTCCTTTTTTGTCGGATTTGTCTTAGGCAAGCAATTGGCTTGGCGTAGAGGTGGTAGTTTTGAATACTCGATGACGATGGTGGGTGTGGTCTTGTACACCATCTTCACGCCTTGGTTCGCACTGATATTGATTTATCTGCTGGGCTTGCGTTTAGGTTGGTTGCCGGTGGGAAAGTTCCTGGATCCGATCTTGTGGCGGGACGCTCCCGTTGATGCCAACTATGTCTTTGCTCGTTTGGGATTTACCGGTTTTGTATTAGGCGTACTGGTTGCTTTCATGTGGCTAAGTACGGCGGGATTGAGCCCTGTAAGGCGAAGAAGCCTGAGAATTGTGGGTCTGTTGGTGATCATTGGAACGCCTCTTGGCTTGTGGGCTCTTTCTGATGTTGGGTATTTAGCGGGGGACATGCTTGAGCACATGATATTGCCGGTTGCTGTCGCCACCTTGGTCTCCTTCGCCGGCACAATGCTCATGATGCGTAATACCATGCTTGAGACCCTGAGAGAAGACTTCGTCATGGCCTCGCGCGCCAAAGGCTTGTCTGAAGCGGAAGTGCGCGATAAACACGCCGCGCGTAATGCATTCCTCCCGGTATTCACCAACTTGATCATCAGCATTCCTTTCGTGCTCAGTGGCGGGATCATCACGGAGACCGTCTTTTCGTGGCCCGGTATGGGTCTTACGCTGTTACAAGCAGTGCAAAACGAAGATATCCCATTGGCGATGGGCGCGATGACGTGCGTCGGAGTTCTAGCCTTGTTTGCTCACCTTTTTGCTGATGTGACCTACGCGTTCCTCGATCCGCGCATTCGATACCAATAGAAGGCAGCGATGGCAGAGATAACAAAATCACAATTGTCCGGCCTCACTGAACCGATCTGGCGTATCCGTCTTCGATTATTAAGGCGCAGCTTCATCGAGAACTGGAGGTTGTTCAGGGAATACCCAATCGGCATGATCGGTTTGGGGATCATCGCGGTTTTTGGTTTGATGGCGGTGGCGCATCCGATCTTGATGGAGTATGTCTGGGAACCTCGCGTCTATGATCCTGTGATCGGGTACGACATCTCCATTCTCGCTCATCCATCACAACCTTCTTCGACGCATATTCTGGGAACGGATCCGCTAGGTCGTGATGTACTCAGCCAGTTGCTGTACGGCACACGTTTTGGTTTCAGTCTGGGTATTTCGGCGGCGCTTGTTTCGGTCATCGTTTCGACCAGCATCGGAGCGTTGTCGGCTTACTACGGCGGCATCGTTGATGTCTTCTTCATGCGATTGGCTGACGTGGTGATCATGCTACCCTTTATCGCAATATTAATCGTCTTGAGTGCACTCATCGAATTCAACGGTTTATCGCTGGCATTGGTTTACGGTATCCTTGTGGGTTTCGGGGGACAGACGATCGTTATCAAATCACAGGCTCTCAGCATCAAGGTGAAGCCGTATATCGAGGCCGCTCGAGCTGCAGGTGGTAGCGACGGGCATATCATCTTCACCCATCTGATCCCCAATCTGATGCCGCTTTCCTTTCTCTACATGATGTTCACTGTAACCGGAGCAGTCTTCGCTGAAGCAGCACTGTCTTTCTTCGGTCTGCTTAACATTCGTATGAGTTGGGGCATCATGATCAACACCGCTCAAGCGGCCGGATACTTGTTGGCTGGTCCGGAGTATCTCCACCTGATGCTTCCTGCTGGATTGGCGATCACCATGCTATGTTCATCTTTTTACATGGTCGGTCGGGCGCTGGACGAGGTCGTCAACCCCCGCTTGCGCCAACGTTAGGGGACTGAGTTGCCAATGAAAGACAAGAACATTCTCTCCGTTCAAAATCTGACCATGCACTATCGCACTCGCAAAGGAGACGTATCTGCGGTGGATGATGTCTCCTTTGATCTTGCACGAGGTCAATCGCTCGGATTGGTTGGAGAGTCGGGATGCGGAAAGACATCGATAGCCTTTTCGCTTCTTCGCTTACTTCCAGAGAACGCTCAATTGCTCAGCGGGAATGTGTACCTTGATGGTTGTGATGTCCTCGCGTTGGACGAGAAAGAGGTTCGAAAGATACGCTGGCGAGGTATTTCGATGGTCTTTCAGGCAGCGATGAACGCCCTCGATCCTGTGTATCGGGTTGGAGACCAGATCATAGAAGCGCTTCAAACTCACTTCAGAGGCCTCAGTGAAGCCGAGGCCCGGGAGCGGGTGCGAGAGTTGTTCCCCCTCGTGGGATTGGACCCTGGCCTGATGGACCGCTACCCACACGAGTTCAGTGGCGGTATGCGTCAACGTGCGATTATCGCAATGGCGCTCTCTTGCGAGCCGAGAGTGATCATCGCCGATGAGCCGACTACCGCGCTCGATGTGATCGTACAAGATCGCATTCTAGGAGAATTGCGAGCGATCCAGCAGAAGATGGATATGAGTATGATCTACATTACGCATGATATCGCTGTTATCGCTGAGGTAAGTGATCGAATTGGTGTGATGTACGCTGGGCGGATGGCAGAATTGGCGTCTGCAGTAGATGTCTTTGAAAAGCCTCTTCACCCTTACACCCATGCTCTTATGAATGCTTTCCCCAGTATTGAGGGGGAGAAGCAAGAGTTGAAGGCTTTACCCGGCGAACCGCCTGATTTGTTGTCTCCCCCCAGTGGGTGTCGCTTCCATCCACGTTGTTCTCGGACGATTGAAAAATGTATGGGGCTCCAGCCTCCTTTCGAGGAGATGGGGGCCGGTCACTTCGTGGCCTGCTGGAACCCTCTCGAGGTGGGTAATGGGTGAGAACAGCACGCTGGTGAACGTGGTTGGATTAGAGAAGCGATTCCCGGTATCCGCAGGGGTTTTCGGTCGCTTGAGAGGGCACATCCATGCTGTGGATGAAATCAGCTTCGAAATCCCTTCAGGGCGATCCTTAGGACTTGTGGGTGAATCTGGCTGTGGAAAAACGACAACCGGGAAGCTTCTCGCCCGCTTGCTGGATCCCACGGATGGCCACATATATCTCAACGATGAGGAGTTGGGAAAGATTGATCTGGCGGAAATTCGAGGCCAGGAACTCAAGACCTTCCGCAGACGGGTGCAAATTATCTTTCAGGATCCTTATGAATCACTCAACCCTCGCCGGACGATCTATGACACGGTGGAAGAACCGTTAAGGGTTCAGGGGATCGGGGGCATGGCGGAAAGAGAAGCGAGGGTCGTCAAACTGCTCGAATTGGTCGGATTGACTCCGGCTTCAAGCTTCTTGTTCCGATTTCCCCACGAGTTATCGGGAGGTCAACGTCAACGGGTGGCGATCGCACGTGCCTTGGTTGTCAACCCCGTTTTTGTGATCGCGGATGAACCGACTTCTATGTTGGATGTTTCCATTCGTATTGGGGTGATGCAGTTGATGACCGAGTTGGCGGAGCGATTAAATGTCAGCTATCTTTATATCACCCACGATCTTGCGGTCGCGCGGTACATGTGTCAAGAGATCGCAGTGATGTATTTGGGAAAGATCGTCGAGCAGGGTGAGACGGAAGAGATGATCCGACATCCGCAACATCCTTATACCCGAGCACTCTTTTCGGCAGTTCCAGTTCCCAACCCTCGGAGAAACCGGATTGCAATAGAGATCAAAGGTGGAGTTCCTACACCGATTGATCCGCCACAACGCTGTCGCTTTTATGATCGTTGTCTGAGTGGGGATGATTTCTGCCTGAATAATGATCACCCACCTCTGGACGATAAGGGAGCTGGACATCGGGTGGCGTGTTATAAGGTGTAACTCAAAATTTTATTCGTATAGGGGCTGGACAAGTCTGTTCAAATCTGTAACTTAGTTTTAAGCTCTTGAGCGTCTCTACTGAGATTGTTGTTCTCCATGTTTTTATAGACAAGCCTAAGTCAGGGGCTCATCTGAATCTCATTATGAGATGATCTAAGCATCTGCGTCTAGTCACTCAAGCTTCGATTGATCTTTTATGATTTAGCCGGAAATTCAGAGTTGTGAACGTAGGGGCAATTCATGAATTGCCCCTACGCGAGGTAGATGATCCTGTCCCATTGGGACGAGACGACCCCGTCTACGCGGGGCGAACGGCCCCAGCCCGCCGGGGTGAGACGGCCGGTCCGTCGGCTGAAGGTATCGAGTGTTCTTCTCGGCGGTTCGCGGTACGAACGGTGAATTGCCTCTACATATCTGGCAATTGTACGTATTAGGGACCGGAACGGTCTCGTCTAAGCCGGCTGCTCGAGTCACTTTGATACCGCTACCGGATCGTTGTTCCTCAAACTCGAAGTTGCTAAATTCTTTCACGTATATGTTCTGGTTTTGTAATGTTAGACCAACAGCCACTTAGATCTGAGACCTCCCCAGACGTACTCCCACCTTGAGACCTTGCTTAAATCGAAGGTTGAGAAGAGAATAATCCTATCCGTAGTATGGAGATAGCTATGAGCGATTTGGAACCGATCATCACCAAGGTTGAGGACATCGGCTGGGATGCCAGGTTGGCAAAGCGAACGCACGGAATGAAGAGTTCTGTTATCCGCGAGTTGCTGAAGGTGACCTTGCAACCAGACATGATCTCCTTCGCTGGTGGTTTACCTGCGCCAGATTTATTCCCTCTCCGCGAGTTCGAAGAAGCATGTCAATATGTCCTACAACATCAGGGCGAAGTGGCATTGCAGTATGGTCCTACCGAAGGCTATTCACCTCTGAAAGAATTTCTTGCCGAGAAGATGTCAAAATATGGCATCTTGGTCGAATTGGAAAATATCTTGATCACCAATGGCTCGCAACAGGGGTTGGATTTGATTGGCAAGGTCTTTGTTGACCCAGAGGCCTGCGTCATTTGTAGTCGTCCAACCTATCTGGGGGCGTTACAGGCTTGGGATGCTTATGAAGCTCGTTATTGCACAGTACCTCTTGATGATGAAGGAATGTGCATCGATGAGTTGCCAGCCATTCTCGATGCTGACCATCATCATCGCTTTATCTACGTCCTGCCGAATTTTCACAACCCGGCCGGAACCACCCTTCCGCTGGAGCGCCGAAAGCAGTTAGTCGAGATCGCGCGTCAGCATGATCTCGTGATCATCGAAGATGATCCTTACGGCGAGCTTCGCTACGAGGGCGAGGACATCACACCCATCTTTCGTTTGGCTCCGGAGAGAACCCTTTACTTAAGCACATTTTCGAAGACGCTAGCCCCAGGGATTCGGCTCGCTTGGGTTGTCGCACCTAAACCGATCATCGCCAAGCTGGTACAGGCGAAACAGGGGGCTGATTTACACACTGGTACGTTTGTTCAGATGGTGGCCAATGATATCTGTCAGCGCGGTTTTCTCCGTCAACATGTGAAACGGTTATGCGAAATTTATCATAAACGACGTGACGCGATGCTGGATGCCCTGGCGGAACATATGCCCGAAGAGGTCTCATGGACACGTCCCCAGGGAGGTTTGTTCCTATGGGCACGCACATGCGATCGCATCAACACGCGCGATTTTCTCGATAAGGCTACCGCGGCCAAGGTCGCCTATGTCCCGGGTTTCGCTTTCTACCCAGGCGAGAGCGGTGGTTTCCATTCCATGAGGCTAAATTTTTCCTACTGCAAGGAAGAGCTCATTAATGAGGGCATTTACCGTCTTGGGATAGCGATGAAGGAAGAACTGGCTTGAAGTCTGGCTGCGAGCTACAAGTCGCAGGTCACAAGCATCAAGTCTCAAGCCACAAGCTTTAAGCTATAAAAACACCTCCCGGCGATCTTTACTAACTCGTTGGGAGGTGTCCTTTGAATGCCCTTATAGTTTGAAACTATTCTGGAACCGGAGCCTTTAGCCTGCGCATCAATGCGCACACTAAATGGTGTGGCTAAAGCCATTAAGCTGTCTAGATCAGAGACCTCCAATGAATGGATAAAAACTCTCTCCCGCTGGGTCCGCGCCCTTGCTGTGGAGTGAGTTAGGCTCCTATGTTAGAATCCTCACCCGACAGCTTTATGATGTAGTATCGACAAGTAAACCTGTTTGTTCGGAGCGATCAAGCTAGCGATGTCGACGGAGTCTGAAGCAACCACATTCATTCTTGCATCCGCTTCACCTCGTCGGAAGGATTTATTAAAGCTCACGGGGTGGGGAGCCATCATGTGTCCGGTTGAGGTGGACGAGCTTCCCCAGCACGACGAAACCGCTGAAGAGTTGGTGAAGAGGTTGGCGTTGACGAAGGTAAGAACAGCGGCCATGGATCACGATACATCAAGCATCCTCCTTGCTGCAGACACGGTGGTTGTTGATGGTCGCCGTCTTCTGGGAAAACCCTCGGACGGGGTTGAAGCGAGGGAGATGCTCTGGGATTTGCGCGGACGAAGACATCGCGTACTAACCACCCTCGCTCTCCTTGACCAGCGCACCAATCTCGAGGTCCTTGAAACGTGTGAGCCTTCCGTTCCGATGCGTGAATATACGATGGATGAAGTGGACGCCTACATCACTTCAGGTGGACCGATGGACAAGGCAGGGGGTTATGGCATTCAAGACACCTTCAGCCCTGTAGCGATGGAGGACTTTCGCGGTTGTTATGCGAACGTAATGGGTCTACCGCTGTGTCACCTTGTCAGGGCCATGCGTCGTCTTGGTCAATTTCCTTCCATCCATGTGCCTGAAGCCTGCCAGGCAAATCTCGGGTATGATTGTTTCATTCACCGAGAGATCCTGGGAGATCAAGTGTGAAACGACTAACGAGTTTAATCCTGCTTAGCCTGCTCGTGTGTGCATGTTCATTATTTAACCCGAGTTCGCCCACCTTGGATGTGACCCCGAATTTGCCAGATCCCGGGGTGACGACGATACCAGCGCCCGATCCGGATATAGCCGCCCGTGTTTTCTTAGACGCATGGAAAAGCAGTGATTACCCTGTGATGTATGGGATGCTTACTTCATTAGCTCAGGATGGGCTTAGCTTGGAGGCATTCACCTCACGCTATGAGGAGATACACCGTGCTGCCGCGCTTACCGATGTTGACAGTCAGATCATTTCCTCGCTGGTGATGAGTCCAGGGCAAGCCGAAGTTCGATACCGTGCGGTCCTCCATAGTGCAGTCGTTGGTGACGTCACCCGTGAGAATCGGATGGATCTCAGACGTGAGAACGGCGATTGGAAGGTCGCGTGGACAGAGGCCATGATTTTGCCCGAGTTGCAGGGGGACAATGGCTTACGCCTGTATCAATACACGCCCACGCGGGCGAACATCTATGATCACAATGGCTTAGCGTTAGCGGCTCAAACCGATGCTGTAGCGCTGTGGATCGTTCCCAACCAGATCGGCAATGAAGATGCGGAAGAGGCCATGCTCAGCATACTTCGTAGATTGCTCGATGTTCCCACAAACGATGATATCCGTAATCTGTACGATTCCTTCCGCGATACGGACTACTATATTCCAGTGGGTGAGGTGGCACTAGAAGATTTCCAACAGGTCCAAGGTACACTTACATCGCTGGGTGGCGTGCAGTGGGAGAGATACAGCACTCGCTTTTATCCTGGCGGAGGCCTAACGCCCTTTGGGGGTGGTCTGGCGTCTCATGCGGTGGGATATGTGAGTTGGGTCCAGGAAGAGGTGCTGGAGGATTACCTCGGGCTAGGCTACCAGGGCGATGAGTATGTCGGTCAGATGGGTCTTGAATTTGCTTATGAACCGGAACTGCGAGGTCAACCAGGTGGCACCCTCTACCTTATTGACCCCAACGGGAAAGAGATCGAAGTTCTAGCCTCCAAGGACTCCGAACCCCCCTATGCGGTCTACACGACTCTTGATCGTGAGCTACAGCTCTATGCACAACAGGCGATCGAGAATTTCAATGGGGCGGTGGTCGTCCTCGAACGTGACACAGGTGCGCTTCTAGCGATCGCCTCCTCACCTGGGTTCGACCCGAATCTGTTTGATACCAACAATCGAAATTCCAGCTACGGTCTACGTGAATTAATTGAAGACCCCAACCGGGCTTTACTCAATCGGTCAACCTCCGGCATTTACCCTCTAGGATCGGTCTTTAAAATCATCACCATGGCGGCGGCGCTTGAATCAGGATATTACGAGCCGGATACGATATACAACTGCACTTTGGAATTTCGAGAGTTGCCAGGGTGGATTGGTTACGATTGGCGATACGAGAAGGAACTCCCAGCTGCCGGCGAGATTACCTTGATGCAGGGTTTGGAGAAATCTTGCAACCCCTATTTCTGGCACATCGGCTTTGACCTGTATAACAAAGGGCTCGAAACGGCTCTCCCCGATATGGCCAGAGGATTCGGTTTGGGCCAGTTGACGGGAATCGAGATCGACGAGGACGCAGGATTGGTCCCAGACCCTGAGAGCAAAGTAGAGCTATTTGGCGAGGACTGGGCGGATAACGATGCGGTACAGTTAGCGATCGGCCAGAACTTCTTGCAGGTCACGCCGGTACAAGTGGCGCGTTTCATCGCAGCCGTGGGCAACGGAGGTACGATTTATCGTCCGCAGATCGTCCAAAGTATTCAGAATGCCGAGGGCGAGATCTTGCACGAGTTTCAGCCCGAGGTTCAGGGTCAACTCCCCGTGAGCTCTGAGAACCTGGAGGCCATCCGTCAAGCGATGGTGAATGTGATCCGAGATCCTCATGCGACGGCCTATCGGCGATTTATCAATTTCTCGATCAATGTCGCCGGGAAGACGGGGACCGCCACCTCCGGTGAGTACACAGAACCTCACGCCTGGTTCGCTGGGTACACCTATGAGAACCGTGAGGATCTCCCGGATATCGCAATCGTTGTTCTCGTGGAATATCAGGGTGAGGGATCGGATTGGGCGGCGCCGATTTTCCTCCGTATCGTGGAGGCTTACTTCAAGGGTCGCCCCCTATCTCTCTATCCCTGGGAATCTCGCATTCGCGTCGACAAGACCCCAACCCCCACACCGGGTCCCGAAGATATCGAGACCGAGAGCACCCCCACACCTTGAACGATGACTGAGTTCGAGCTTATTCCTGGCCTTATCGTCCGAGCCCAATCCGGCTTTTTTGGCGTTCAGACAGAGGCAGGTCTCGTGGTGGCTCAATTGCGCGGGATACACACCCGAGGTCCTCAGGAAACCGATGCTGCGGCCCTGGGTGATAGGGTCAAGATCCTGTTGTTGGAGGACGGGACAGGAGTTATCGAAGAGATCGAGGAACGGGAGCGTGTTCTCTCTCGACAAGCACCTGGACGACAAGAGATCGAGCAGGTGCTCGTGGCCAATCCTGACCAGGCGGTGTTCGTTTTCGCCTGTGCCGATCCGGATCCTAACTTCCGCATGCTTGATCGTCTCCTCGTGGTCGCAGAGCGAGAGGATATCCCGGCCATGATTTGCGCGAACAAGATCGATCTTGTGGTGCCACGTGCTGCAAAAGCTGAATTTAATGAGTATGCTCGACTTGGATATGGCGTGATCTATACCTCGGCGAAGACGGGCAAAGGAGTACGGGCGTTACGCAAGGCTTTGCGAGGTAAAATCTCTGTGTTCGCGGGTCCCTCCGGTACGGGTAAATCGAGCTTGCTAAACCGGGTTCAACCGGGTTTAGGATTGCGAGTTAAAGAAATAAGCAAGGCAACCGGAAAAGGTCAACATGCGACCGTGTTTCCTGAACTGATCCCTTTGGATGTCGGAGGCTACGTCGCTGACACACCCGGACTGAAGGCTTTTGCGCTTTGGGACATCGAACCCGATGAGTTGGATGCTTATTTCCCGGAAATGCGTCACTTAGTCGCAGATTGTGAGTTTAGCGATTGCACCCACTTACATGAACCGGGTTGCGCTGTAATCGCAGCTGTTGAAAAAGGGGAAATCAGCCCTGAGCGCTACGATTCCTACCAACGCATTCGGTCGGGTGACACCGAATGAGCGGTTGTTTCTGAATATTACACCACACCTCACCCTTGTGTGATTACCATCTCTGGCTTCCCGGGAGCTCTAAGCTCCCGGGAAACTGTCATGATGCAAAATGATAGTGGCAATTCATGTCGTCTCGCACCCGTTTGGGCCGCGAGCCCCATCTACGCGGGGTGAACGACCCCGTCTACGCGGGGTGAACGACCCCGTCTACACCGAGAATAGCAGCCGAAAGACGTATCTCCTATGTGAAATGTCGTAGGGGCAATTCACCGTTCGTGCCACGACACCGGCGGCACGCCGGTGCGAGACGGCATGAATTGCCCCTACGACAAGAAATCGAAAGAAAGAGATGCCAGCCCGTGGATCTTCTAGGTACTAACAGGCTGCTAGATGCGTTGAATTGCCCCTACAGTCCCCAGATTGTATAGCCCAGCTAAATGAATTGTGTACTTGCTAAAGAGTTTATATCGGTCGTAGGATCCGATCTTCCCTAAGGCGCTTAAACCATAGTGAAGCGCCGCGGGGCATGGACTCGACCGCTGCCTCCTGCCAGGCCCGAACTCCCAAGCCTTGAACCGTTTGAGGCCGATAACCGACATCACGCCATGCGAGGGTGTGTTTCGCCAGATAGGGTGGAAGAAATAGCAATGAGGCCTCACTTTGTAGTTCCATGGAGGCGGTTTCAACGGCGTTCATCAGTGCCGGTATCGCTTGTTCGAGTGGCAAATCCTTTTCAAAATAAAGCTCATCGATACGTGTGATCAGATTCTCCACCTGCCAACCAGCTATCCCGGCGACTTTTCCATCGCGTTCGATCAACAAGTAAGCTTTCTCGCCAAAAGCAGCCATTACGTCAGGGCGTTCCATCCGGCGTTTGCCCTGGGTTATACGGGTAATGAATTGACCAATTTTTTCGGCATCGCGAGGTGTGCCACGTCGCACTCGGAGCTCGCCCGGACGCACTGCTGGGGGAGCAGGCAGGAGGGGTTCCTCGGGCTTCGGTAATTTCGCCCAGGCATCTTGCACCTGCTCCCAGGTGTTTTCGAAGGAACCGTTATTCTTGATGACGACATTGGCGGCACGTAATTTTAAGGCTTGGGGGGACTGGCTTTCAATCCGCTGTCGAGATGCCGCCTCGGTCATTCCACGTTTTTGCATCAGGCGAGAGATTTGAAGCTCGTTCGGAGAGTCGACGACCCAAAAGGAGTCGCAGCCGGCGGCAAGGTCAGATTCGAGGAGTTTGATGGCTTCGATCACAACCAAACTTTGCTTCGCTCTTCGGATGAGTAGGTCAACAGCGTGTGTCACCAACGGGAATACGATCGCCTCAAGCTGTTCTAAGGCCTCGGGATCTGAAAAGACGATCTTCGCCAACTTGGTGCGGTTAATTTGGACCTCATCGTCAAGAATCCATTCTCCAAAGGTTCTAATCACCATTGTGTAGCCAGGTGCACCTTTAGCCATCGTTCGGTGTGCGAGTGCATCAGCGTCGATGCCATATGCCCCCAAGTGCTCCAGCATCTTGCGTACCACGCTTTTGCCCGTGGCGATGTTACCCGTTAATCCGATGACATACTTCCCTGGCCAACGACTCACGTGCCGGACTCCTTGCTTGGTTTCACGCTTTCGATTCTAACCTCTGCAACTAGATGATGTCAAAGGGCGTATTTCAAGAAATGACACAATGCTTCGCCATGTGGAAGAATATGGAGTTGTTGGGTGGTGAAAGCCGCCCCATAATTTCCTCTGCTCAACTTTCGCTGAGATGTTACGACCATAGATGAAATCCACCCAGTCGCAGGTGATCTCAGCGTTGGGGCTGAGCATGATAAACAAGATCACCGACAGCCAGGAATAAATCGTTGGGGGGTCCAAGCGTTAGAGCTGTGATCTCCCCCTCAAAAGCTTCCATGGCAAAATATTGTCCCTGGTAAACCAATCGCATGCTGTAGTGGAATACACTGTTGCTGAGAGAGTCCAGGAAGAAGAGTGACGGTTCGGGAGGAGCTGAATAAGCCATAGCAACCGGCACAGCCCCTGGGATGTGTGTCGTTGCCTCACGGCCTGGACGATCGTCCTCAAACTTCAACTCGACGTCGCATTCCACTCGAATGCGGGACTTGCCCTCCATGTCGGGTTCGAATGTGCGGCGGCAACGATCGAGTTTTCCATCAGCGTATAGAATGATTAACTCATCTTGGGCCATGGCCAGATCGATCGCGCCACCTAAATCGCGAACCTCCTCTACAAAGTATAGTTCGGGATTTCCGCTAAATAAGCCCCCAGCGGCGTCATAGATATAGACTGCGTTCCTCTCCGAATCCATGACGTATAGGCTTCCGCTGAAGACATCGATAGCCTGGATCAGTCCCCAACCAATATCGGGTGGTGTAAGTTGAGCAAGCGCAGGTTGGCGATCAGGAGCGCAGTAGAGCAAGGTGCCATCCTGGTCGACCGCGACCAATCCCTCCACCCCTAGAGCCCCGGGTTGTGTCTGGATAACGATGTCCACCGGAGTGGTCATCTCAGGAAAGCTATCAGGTCCATTGAGACAATTGAAATTCTTGTCGATCTCATACCCTCGTTCGGGGGCTCCCCACGCGTGTCGAATGATCTGGTGCCTTGCATCCAGCACGTAGAGATCGGTCGCGGAGGCGGCCAGAGCTGTGATGTGCGCATCTGGTCCGAATCCACCACTAACCACGGTTCGGAAATCGAGACGAACCACTAAGTTGATTGAATCGAGGGCGCCTTGGACCAATTCGCGCAGATCATCGGCTTCCTGACTGTGGCCGTATTTCTCAGCCATGTCGAGTAAACGTGATGCTTCCACCCAATCATCAAGCGCCTGATTAGGATCTGGCTTTGTTTGTGCGGTCAACACCGCGGTGTACGCTTGTCCATAATAGTCTTGGAACTGCTCGCTTCGTCCTCGACCGAAATACGCCACTGCTGCGATCGTGACGACCAATAGCGGAACTGCGACGGCCGTTGCAGCCAGTAGTCCGGGCTGGAATGCGCCTACCTGTGGAGGTTCAGCCAAACCTGGCGCCAGTCGTGCAATTATGGTCATGACAGCATTAGATAAAGAAGTGAACCATTCCCCTACTATGCGTCTCGCGGAGGAGAGGAATTGATTTGTTGATTCGAACGTGCGTCGGGTGATCGCTTCCGAAGGCGTACGTCTAATGGAGGGTGCAGCTTGAGGGGACCGTTCGACCTCAGCCCTTGAAGGGCGACGAATAGGGGGTCTTTGAACTGCATCGGTTGCTTTCCCATAAGGAACAATGCGCGCAAGCAAGCCAGTTAAATCGTGACCGCTGGCTGCGACAAGACGGTCGATTGCTTGTGCTGGATCAAGAGAAGAAAGTCCTGAGAGAGTGGCATCAGACCAAATGGGTGGTGGTGAGGTGGTCAGGATGAGAAGATCTCCTGCGTTGACTTCGAGATGGGAATATTTGACATAGGGGGCGAGGGATGAACCGAGCGATCGCGTCGCGGCTTCTTCGGAGCTCAAACGCGTGACCTGACCAGGTCGCACAAGGATCGCTTGACCGATTCCGCATTGGGCTATATATAAGTCCCTCCCTCGGAGCACGCCTGCCATCATATGACCTTGGAGATACATGATTTCATCTTCACCCTCGTTTGCATCGAGGATGTGGTCATTAAAAATGGCGGCCGCCTCTCGTAGTGCGTAGGTGACAGAACCCGGTGTGCCGAAGTACGCCTGCGCTGTCAATCGCGCCAGATGATCGACCAACCCTGGAGGGGATGACCTCGGAGAGATCAGACCCAGGGTGATAAATAGCATGTCCTCCCGTCGACCTCTGGCGGCTCGACGAGGGGCTATCTCAGCAAGCGTGCCGGGCGGTGGGGTGACACGTGCGCCTCCGCCTGCAACATGGAGCAGGGCAATATCTGCCTCAAGGGTTTGTGCCATAGCAGTTATTGTACAGAAAGGTCTAAACGTCTGCAATTGAGGATGCAAGAAACTTGCCTAGGCTGGTAGAATGAGCGGTGGATACAGGTAAAAGGTGTGACATGCAAATCACTTTCATCCGAGACGCAGCCGAATTGGACGCCTTATCCAAGGACTGGAACAATTTACTAGCTCGAGCGGTAAGCGATGTCCCCTTTCTGAGGCATGAATTCCAAAGCACTTGGTGGTCCACGCTCGGTGGTGGAGAGTGGGAGCATGGAGAGTTATGGATCGGGGTTGGACGGGATGAACGTGGTGAGTTGATCGGTTTGGCACCTCTATTCCTGACCCAGACCCTCGATAAGCAACTAGGTTTGATGTTTGTGGGGAGTATTGAGATCTCCGATTACCTCGATTTCATCGTGACCAATGAAACCGTCGAACCTTTTGTAGAGGCACTTCTTACAGCGTTAGAGCAGAACGGTCCAAGGGAATGGCAGGTGCTTGATCTATACAATATTCCCCAGACCTCACCCAGTTTACAAATGCTCAAGGAAGCTGCCGACCGAAGGTCGTGGGCGGTAACACAAGAGCGGTTACAGCCCTGCCCGGTTCTTACGCTTGATGGAACCTGGGAGGAATACCTCACGAGTTTGGACAAAAAGCAACGGCAAGAGTTGAGACGCAAGATGCGAAGGGCTACACGCGATCCCTCCGGTGTAAAGTGGAACCTCATTAGCTCCGAGGGCGATTCTGTATCGGCGGCAAAGGAGTTTCTAGAATTGATGACGACCGACTTGAGGAAGGTTGAATTTCTCACACCAGCAATGCGTGTTCAGTTCCAACGTCTAATTCAAACAGCGCATGAAAACGGGTGGCTTCACTTATCTTTTCTCGATGTAGGTAGCAAGCGAGCGGCAGGTTATCTGAGCTTCGATTATGGCAATCGGCTTTGGGTCTACAACTCCGGTGTGAATGCTGCATACTTGTCGCTCTCACCTGGTTGGGTGTTGCTTGGTAATATGATCCGCTGGGCGATTGAGAACGGCAGGCATGAGTTTGACTTCCTTCGCGGTGACGAGAGCTACAAATACCAGCTAGGAGGTCAAGAAAGGTACATCTACCGATTAGCAATCGCCCGAGGATGATCTCCATCCATGTGGGCGACTCTTCATGTGCTTTAACATGAAGAAGAGGTCGGATCTCATAAATGAATGTTACCCCAAGTGCTTGTCTCGATCGTCGTGAGCGATATCCTTCCTGTCCTAAGCTCAAAGGGTTTCCAAGGAAGCTGACTAAAAGATTGTCGAGGGGAGCATTACTGAAGGACGTCGAAGGATAAGGCCGCTATACAGATTGCCCCCCTCTGACTCTTCGGTGTACTCAAGCAATCACGGATGGAATAGGTGAGAAGATTTAATACCTATTGCGGTTTAGCGTTGGCGGTAATCTTCTGGGGCTCTTCTTTTGTTGCCACGAAGATCGTATTGAGGGAACTCAATCCCGCGACGATTATAACGGTCCGCTTTGGTATGGGGGTGTTGGTCCTCACAATCGCCAGTTATCGGAAGGGCTTTCGACCCATACGTCGGGAAGCCTTACCCAGGTTGGCTTTGCTAGGATTTCTGGGTATCACATTTCATGCCTGGCTCCAAGCCACTGGATTGAAGACGGTGGCTGCGACTGTTACAGCGTGGGTGGTCGCCACGATTCCGGTATTTGTTGCGCTTCTGGGATGGATCATTCTAGGCGAACGGTTGGCTCTCCTCAGAGTTGTAGGCATTGTCTCTGCCGCATTGGGTGCTGTGACAGTAGTCAGTGGTGGGGACCTAAGAGCATTGTTATCCGGTCAGGTGGGAACTGTAGGCGATATCCTGATAGGGATCAGCGCATTGAACTGGGCGTTCTTCACTGTATTCAGCAAGCATGTTCTCAAAACGGAAGCGCATCATCGG